>JANMNT010000389.1:0-13141 GCA_031368465.1 Burkholderiales bacterium | reverse complement strand
ACACCGACGTCAAAGCGCACATCACCGTTTCGGTGCTTGGCGAACACGTTTAAGTGACAGTCCCGCCGGGGTTACCCGGCAATTAAAAAACCGGTCAATGACCGGTTTTTTTTCGGTTAAACATCGTGTTGGGCTTGGAATCGGCCCGACTTATCCACAGCTTATGCGCAACAAAAACACCGACTTGTGCATTGAATGTGGATAACTCTGGGCGCACAATATGTGCACCTGATTTTCCCGTCCGGTTCCCGCTTTTTTCATTCATACGCCCGCCCTAAATCGACAAAACAACAATGGCCGCCGTCTTTTCGCACCCCTCCAATCCCCCGCAATACGGCACCGACAACACGGTGTCGTCACTCAAGCTGCCACCCCATTCGATCGAAGCCGAACAATCCGTACTGGGTGGACTGCTGCTCAATAACGAAGCGTGGGACCGTATTGGTGACATGGTCGCCGACGTCGATTTTTACCGCGATGACCATCGCAAGATCTACCGGCATATTTCCAAGCTGATCGAACACAACAAGCCGGCCGATGTGTTGACACTGGCGGAGTCGCTGCAGCTATCGGGTGAATTGCAGAATATCGGCGGCATCAGCTATTTGCAGAATCTCGCCGAGGGCACGCCATCGGCCGCCAATATCCGGCTCTACGCCGAAATCGTGCGCGAGCGATCGATCATGCGGGCGCTGGCGCGCGCCGGCGAAGAGATCGCCGATGCGTCGTACACCCCCAACGGCCGTGAAGCGCGCCAGTTGCTCGACGAGGCCGAGAAAAAAGTTTTCGACATCGCCGAGATGGGGCGACGCGACTCAAATGGTTTTCAGTCGATGGAAACCCTGCTGAGCGAGGTGATGACACGCCTCGATGAATTGTCGAAGAATCCGAGCGCGGTGGTTGGCAAAGAGACCGGCTTTGTTGATCTCGATAACATGACTTCCGGCATGCAGGATGGTGATCTGATCATTGTTGCGGGAAGACCCTCGATGGGAAAAACCGCATTCAGTTTGAACCTCGCCGAACACGTTGCCGTCAATCTCGGCCTGCCGGTGTTGATCTACTCGATGGAGATGGGCGGGACACAGATTGCCAATCGTTTTCTGTCATCGATTTCCAAGGTGGATCAGCAACGTCTTCGCACCGGTCAGCTCGAATCGCGTGATTGGGACCGGCTGAATCAGGCAATGGTGAAACTCAACGCCGCGCCGATTCATATTGATGAATCGCCCGCACTCAATGCCCTCGAGTTGCGCGCCCGCGCACGCCGCATGTGGCGCATGTATGAGGGCCTTGGTTTGATTGTGGTCGATTATTTGCAGTTGATGTCGGCCACCGGCGCGGGTGAAAACCGCGCCACCGAAATTTCCGAAATCTCGCGCTCACTCAAGGCGCTGGCCAAAGAGTTGAAGGTGCCGGTGGTGGCGCTTTCGCAGTTGAACCGCTCGCTGGAACAGCGCCCCAACAAACGCCCGGTAATGTCGGACTTGCGTGAATCCGGCGCCATCGAACAGGATGCCGACGTCATCATCTTTATTTATCGCGACGAAGTTTATAACCCCGAGACGCCCGACAAGGGCACCGCGGAAATCATTATCGGCAAACAGCGTAACGGACCGATCGGCACCGTGCGCCTGACCTTCATCGGCCAGAACACGCGCTTTGAGAATCATGTGCATGGTGGTGGGGGCGGCTATTAAGGCTGAACATCGCCGTCATCCCGGCGCAGGCTGGGAACCAGCCCATCCAACACCAAATATTTCTTGCCGAGCGTGACAAGATTGATTGCAACCATCCACTCTCTTGGACGATTTGATCAACAATGGACTGGGTCCCAGCCTGCGCTGGGACGACGGGTTATGCATGGGTGGCCGAATATTTGCCGTCATCCCAGCGCAGGTTGGGATCCAGATCATCCAACATCAAATATTTAAGACCAGGCATGCGTCCGATCCGCGCTGAAATTTCACCCTCCGCCCTGGTACACAACTACGGTGTGGCGAAAACCACGGCGCCAAAAGCAAAAGTGTTTGCCGTCGTCAAAGCCAACGCCTACGGGCATGGCTTAACGCGCGTCGCACGCGCCCTCAAACACGCCGATGCCTTTGCCACACTCGAACTTGATTCGGCCATCCAACTCAGAAAGCTCGGTGTTGAGGCGCCGATTTTGATGCTCGAGGGTTTTTTTGGTGAGGAAGAGCTGGCGGTGTTTGCCAATTACAACCTCACCACCACCATTCGCGACCTCGATACCGCCAAACAATTTGCCGATGCGGACATCAAGGCGCCGCTCGATGTGTTTCTGAAATTCAACACCGGCATGAACCGCCTGGGCTTGGCCGGGCCGATGTCGGGTTTTGCGCTTGAGCTTGCGGCAGCACATAAAAATTTTGGCAATGTTGCGCTGATGACGCATTTCGCCACTGCCGACGGCGTGCAAGGCGTGGCACCGCAGATGAAGCGTTTTGAGGAAATCGTCAGACACGCCACAACGATTTTCACCAACAAAAAATTCACCCAGAGTGTCGCCAATTCGGCGGCACTGTTACGTTTCCAAAAAACCCACCGCGACTGGGTGCGGCCCGGCATCATGTTGTATGGTTCGTCACCGTTTGCCGACCGTACCGCCGAGGAAATCGGCCTCAAGCCGGTGATGACGCTGCGCAGTGAAATTATCGGTGTGCAAATGCTTGAGAAGGGCGACACGGTCGGTTACGGTGCGAGTTACACGGCGCATAAAAAAATGCGCATCGGCGTTATTGCCTGTGGTTATGCCGATGGTTACCCGCGCCATGCGCCGGGCACCAACGAGCGTGGCACACCGGTCATCGTCAGTGGCAAACGCACCCGCACAATCGGTCGTGTGTCGATGGATATGCTGGCGGTGGACCTCACCGATATCCCCCACGCCAAGGTTGGCGCACCGGTGTGCCTGTGGGGCGAAGGCCTGCCGGCCGATGAAGTGGCGCACGCCGCGGGTACGGTGGCGTATGAACTGTTTTGTGCGTTAGCGGCGAGGGTGCCGGTGGTGGAGGTTGAGTGAGCGGTACACAACCGACCAAACCGACTTCAACCACGACCAGCTCATCGCGTTCAGGAAGCTCATACCGTCCGCCGCCAAACATCGACGCCGCGCTCGACAACACCCCCGGTGCCTTGGCGCACAGCATCAAGCGCGACTACGCAACGCGGTTCCACATGTTCCTGATTGTGGCAACGTGTATCGCGGCGGCGTTGCTGGTCACTAAAGGATTGCTGATCGTTGGTGTGGTGGAGATGTGGGTTCGTTACGCGCTCGCGCTGGTCGTTGCTTACGGCACCTTTTTTGCCGGGGTATGGGTATGGCTGCACCTCTCCAAGTACGGACGCCATCTGCGGGCGCAACAGGATCGTAATCGAAACGAATTCCATGGGGATGCACCGCTAGACCTCGTTCCAAACCTTGATCTCGGCGGTGGCACCAACACCGCAGCGGAGACCTTGGTTGGAAAAGGTGGCTCGTTTGATGGCGGCGGGGCGGTTGGTGGTTGGGAGCAGTCGCTGTCGCCACCAAACCTCAACATTCCCTATGACTCGTCCGGCGGTAGTGCTTTTGGCGACGTCAGCCTTCCAGACATCAGCGTGCCAGACGTTGGAGACGAGGGTGGATGCGCGTTGGTGATAGCAGGCGTTCTCTTGGCAATTGTGTTGTTTGTGGTATTCGGTGCGGCCACCTATGTGGTGTACCAGGCGCCGGCTATTCTTGCGGAAGTCGTCTTCGAGGTATTACTCGGCTCACGTCTGGCCGTTGGGATACGGGCAGTAGATTCGGCAAATTGGGCGAGGGCCCTATTCAAGCGGACGTGGCGTCCCTTTGCGATCGTATCAGCGCTCGCGATGGGCTTCGCGCTCTATTGCAACTTCTATCTTCCCAACGTGAAATCGGCTGGCGAAGTCATCAGGCTGTTGACCTAACGAGTTGACGATCTAGAGATGAACAATTCGATAATTTCTGCGATACTGTATGCATTAACAGTATCTATTTTTCTCCACACGCGCTGACCCATGGCCAAACCTAAAACCATCTACACCTGCACCGAATGTGGCGGCCAATCGCTGAAATGGCAGGGCCAGTGCCCGCATTGCCAGGCGTGGAATACCTTGCTTGAGGGCATTGCCGAATCAACCACACCGAGCGCAAACCGTTTCGCCACGCTCGCCGGTGTGAACGCCGAGCGCGGCCAAGTGCTGCAACTGAGCAAAGTTAAAACGCAGGACATTCCGCGCCAGCCCACCGGCATTGGTGAGTTTGATCGTGTGTTGGGCGGCGGCTTGGTCAGCGGTGGTGTGGTGTTGATCGGCGGTGACCCCGGCATCGGCAAATCGACCATGTTGTTGCAAGCGCTGTGCGCGATTTCGGCGTCATCGAGCGTGCTGTATGTGAGTGGTGAAGAAAGTCCGCAGCAAATCGCCATGCGCGCGAATCGTTTAACGCTCGATACCCACGACGTCAAACTGCTCGCCGAAATTGAACTCGAAAAAATCCTCGCCACCCTTGGCCATGAAAAACCGCAAGTCGCGGTGATCGATTCTATCCAGACCGTTTATTCCGCCGCACTCACCTCCGCCCCCGGCTCGGTCGCGCAGGTGCGCGAATGCGCGGCGCATCTCACACGTTTTGCAAAATCCACCGGCACCACCATCGTCTTAGTCGGCCACGTCACCAAAGAGGGCGCGCTTGCAGGACCGCGCGTGTTGGAGCACATGGTCGATACGGTGTTGTATTTCGAAGGCGACACGCACTCAAGTTTCCGTTTGATTCGTGCCGTAAAGAATCGCTTCGGTGCAGTGAATGAAATAGGCGTCTTCGCGATGACCGAAAAGGGCCTGCGTGAAGTCACCAACCCATCGGCGATGTTTCTATCGACACATAGCTCGAATGTGCCCGGCAGCTGCGTGATGGTCACACAAGAAGGCACACGCCCGTTGCTGGTTGAGATTCAAGCGTTGGTCGATGAAGCACACATGAACCCCAAGCGGCTCTCGGTTGGTCTTGAGCAAAACCGCCTCGCGATGTTGCTCGCGGTACTGCACCGCCATGCGGGCATCGCGTGTTTTGATCAAGACGTGTTTATCAACGCCGTGGGTGGCGTAAAGATCGATGAGCCGGGTGCCGACTTGGCCGTGTTGCTCGCGATTGTGTCAAGCCTCAAGAACAAACCGCTACCAACAAAACATGTGGTATTTGGCGAAGTCGGCCTCGCCGGTGAAGTGCGGCCGGTGCAGCGCGGGCAGGAGCGATTAAGAGAAGCCGCCAAACTCGGCTTCACTCACGCCATCATCCCGAAGGGCAATAAGCCGAAGCAGAAGATTGAGGGGATGGAGATTATTGCGGTAGAGCGGGTGGAGCAGGCGGTGGAGGCGATGCGTGGTTAACGGTCAGCGAGGTAGTAGTGATACAGGGCAAGTTGACCAAGTTTGGAATGCGAAGAACTACGTAGTAGCGATTTTTGATGTGCTCGGGCAGTCCGAAGTTTTGCAGAAACACGCTAGGTTGCCTGATATTGCGGCCGGTGCAAATTCTGAGTTTGAAGAAACGTTGAAACAAACATTGGGTCGCGTACTTAAGGTGCGCAAAACCTTCTCGAATTTCTATGATAGTTTTGAATCACGGAGCGGTCTGACAAAGACGCTTGACAGCAGCTCTTTGTCAAAGTCGGGCCAGTCGCCATCATCCGTTGTAAAAATTCAGCAGTTCTCCGACACAGTAGTCATCTATCGCTCACTCGCACCCTCTGACGGCAATATTCCTATGCGTGCGGTGTTCAGTATGATGACCGCAGCGGCGTCCACAATGATGACGTGCCTTGCTCACCGAATTCCGATTCGGGGTGCTCTTGAACTCGGGTGGGGAGTAGAAATTGCAGACGGTGATATCTATGGCGGTGTCTTGGAGCGAGCACACTTTCTTGAACGACAGGTAGCAAAGTACCCTCGGGTACTTGTAGGATCAGAGCTGATAAATTATTTGCACGCTTGGTGTAGTACGCTCGGTAATTCGCCGATAGAAGAGCTGAATCGCCGCTTAGCGGTAGAGTGTATGCCGCACATTTCGACAGACACCGACGGAAAATCTGTCGTGGATTTTCTTGGTGATCTATTCCGAAACGCTTATCCAGATATCAAAGACAGACGAGAGGTTGCGAACGCGATCGCAGAGTTTGCCAATGATGAGCTCGCTAAGCATGCTGATCGTCCGGAGATCGCCGCAAAGTACTTAGGACTCAGCAATTATCTGCAGTCACGGAGCTCGAACTAAAGGGGCAAAGCTCGATTATTTTGATAAACCCCATTATCCACGGCTGTTTTCAACTAAAAATGCCTGAAACTACCCGTCAATAAATGACTTTCATATTTCGTTGTGAGGTACCGATGCGCGTCACTAAAATACAAAGGCTCGATCATTCACGCATCCCTGACAACAAAACCACATGACACTCAATATCCGCCTTGCCAACATTGCCGACGCACTCCAGATCGCTGAGGTGCGCGCCAACATCGATGATTACGACCATTGGAAAGCGCTCGGTGTGAACGCGATGGAGTTGCAGGCGCGGGCGAGTCTTGCGCGTGTGCATTCGGAGCGGCTGACTTTTGTGGGTGAGTTGGACGGTCGCGTGGTCGGCTACGCGGCGGTGTATTGGCTGCATCCGGCATTCAGCGGGCCGGAGGGATATTTGAGTGAGTTGTTCATCCGTTCTGATGCCAGCGGCAACGGTGTTGGCACCGCGCTGTTGGAACGTGTCAAATCTGAGGCGATGGCACGCGGCTGCCTGCGGCTGACGCTGGTGAATCTGAAGGATCGCGAATCGTATCGACGTGGTTTTTACGCCTCGCGCGGCTGGGATGAAATGACCAATACGGTTCGGTTTGCCATCGATCTCTGAGTGCAAAATGCCATCTCTCCAATCATTCAACATTGAATCTCTCGACACACATGTCCAAACCTGATCTGCACACTGTCGCCACACCCGAACAGTTGGCTGCCCTGTCGGGGCCGCTAACAGATGCGTCGATAAAAAAAGAGACTGACGTCGTCCACCCGCTATATGCCCAGATCATCGCGGCGTCGCCATTCCTGACCATGGCGACATTCGGGCCGAACGGGCTCGATATTTCACCGCGTGGCGACGCCCCCGGCTTTGTGCGGCTGCAAGATCCAAAGACGCTGCTGCTGCCCGAGCGCCGCGGCAACAATCGAATCGACTCGCTGCGTAACTTGATTCACGACCCCAGAGTGGCGCTGTTATTCATGGTGCCGGGTGTTGGCGAGACACTGCGGGTACGGGGTACCGCCAGGATCAGCGTTGAACCTGATTTGTTGTCGTCGTTTATGGTGGACGGCAAGCCACCAAAATGTGTGTTGGTGGTTACCGTCGAGAAGGTGTTTTTCCAGTGTGCGCGGGCCATTCAACGCTCGCAACTATGGGCAAATCGCGACCCGGCTTCGCCACGCCCGGTACCAACCGCAGGTGCAATTCTCTCGGCGATTACGGCCGGTGACTTTGACGGCGAAACCTATGATCGAGAACTGCCTGCGCGGCAAAAGGCGACGCTGTACTAGGCATCAGGCGCGCCGGGCTTGTGAGTAGTACGGTATTGCGGTTAGAGTGACTTGGACGTGTAAGCCCGCCATCAATCACTCAGCCCCCAATATGCGATTTGTTCATCTGTTGTTCCTCGTCTGTGCGCTGTCTGTCAGCGTTACCACGTCATCTTCGAGCGCAAAAACGCTGCGCGTTTCGTTGTCGGACGACGCCACCACGCTCGACCCGCACGTCGCAAACCTGGCGATCAACAATCGCCTGCTGAACAACATCTATGAAGGATTGGTCACGCGCGACAAGGATTTTAATATTGCACCCGCATTGGCGGTCTCGTGGAGCCAGCCGGATGCGAGGACGTGGCGCTTTAAACTGCGGACGAATGTGAAGTTTCACGACGGCTCGGTGTTCACGGCCGAAGATGTGGTGTTTTCGGTGGCAAGGGCGATGCACCCGCTCTCCAGCATGAAGTGGACTGCGCAGGGGGTGGCGTCGGCAAAACGTATTGACGATTTCACGGTGGATGTGGTGATGGCGGAACCGAACCCCGTGTTGTTACTCCATCTGATCAATTTGAGGATCATGTCCAAATCGTGGAGTGCGAAAAATAGCGTGCTGGCACCGCAGAACTACGCCGAAAAAGAAGAGACCTTCGCGGCGCGCAACACCAACGGCACCGGTCCGTTTATGGTGACCTCGCGACAGCCGGACGTGAAGACGGTGTTGGTCGAGCACAAGCAGTGGTGGAACCGTGGTGCTGCGGATCGCGGCAACCTCACGAGCGTCGAGTGGATACCAATCAAACAAAACAGTACCCGTATGGCCGCACTGATGTCGGGTTCGGTCGATTTTGTTGCGGATCCACCGGTGCAGGACCGCGAACGTTTTAAGAATACGGCTGGCATGAAGCTGCAAGTCACCAGCGAAGCCCGCGTGATTTTTTTTGGGATGGATCAGTTTCGTGATGAGCTGGTGAGTGGCAACGTCAAGGGCAAAAATCCGTTTAAGGACCTGCGGGTGCGGCAGGCCATGGCACATACCCTGGATGCCGAACTCATTGTCAACAAAGTGATGCGAGGTTTCGGCCGCCCGACCGCACTCATCATCGGCAAGGAAGTGCAGGGATACGTTGCCGATCTTGATCGTCGCCTGCCGGTCGATATCGCACGTGCCAAAAAGCTGATGGCCGAGGCTGGTTATGCCAGCGGTTTTGAAACGACGATTGATTGTTTGAACCAAACCCCATTCGGTGAAATCTGTCAGGCAGCCGCGTCACAGTTGGCGGCGATCGGCATCAAGCTCAAGCTGAACATGGTGTCGTTCACAACTATCTTTCCGCAGCTGGACAAATACGACACTGGTATATACATCATGGGTTATGGCGCATCCACGCTTGATGCCTATCAAGTCTTGCAAGCGCAGCTGTATAGCGTGGTTGCGCGTGGCGCCGGTCCACCAGAGTCGAATTGGGGGCGTTATAACAATCCCAAGATCGATGCACTGCTACCGCGTATCCGCGTGGAGCAGGACACCGGAAAACGCAATACAATGGTTCGTGAGGCACTGTTGATTCAGCGTGACGAGTTGGCGGTGTTGCCAATTCTTCAGAGCGCGGTGGCGTGGGCGATGCGAAAAAACGTGGATGCGCCCTACCTGCCAAACAATCTTCCGTACTGGTACCGATTTAGCCTCAAGTGAGGCAAATTGTTGAAAAATTAGAGTCTAATAACTGCGGGTATCTTCAGCCAAAAATGACTGAAAACGCCCGTCCTTATTGGTGTTTACGGATTGATTGCGTACACCAGTAACATCGGTGAGCCGCCGCGTTTGATTTCGGCGCGGATGCTATTGGTGGAACCGAACTGGCCGTAAAAGCGTGCCAGATCGCCGGTGCCGTTGACCGGCTGTCCGTTGATCGAGGTGATGATGTCGCCCGCCTGTAAACCGAGTTTTTGCGCGAGTGTGCCTTGCGCGGCTTCCTTGATTTGCACGCCGCCGTTGGGGGCTGGTGAAATGCTGCCGAGAAAATTCACCTGCCGCGGGTCCTGCAACACACCGTTGAGCTCACCGCGAGACAGGCTGTAGGTATTGCGTGCCGAGGTGGCGACATTCAGGCGAAACGTGGCGGCGGGTGTCCCGCTATTGTTGTTCGACGCCACGCCGGTCGATTTGCCGATACTGCGGTCGAGCGCAATTTTTTCGCGAAGGCCGGCGCGCGACACCACGATATGTTCGATGCCGACCTCGACCAGTGTGACGTTGTCGCTGATTTTTTCATTGAGCCGCACACTGGTGTCGCGTCCGCCAATATTGACCACCGCCGCCGATAACGTCTTGCCATCAACCGCGTAGACACCCTTCAAGCGGATGCCGGAATTGTTCTCCGCAGGCGCGGATGACGTGACCGAAGCCGTACCGGCTTCACCAAACAGGTTGCGCGCAATCGCCGGGTCGATGGCCTCTATCACCGGCTCCTGAACGGCGACACGCGCGCCGAAAAAATGCCAGCCCCACCATGCGAGTTGGATGCCCAACACAATCACCAACAAAAAGGTGATGCCAACGCCAAGTCGTTTGATGAAGAGCGGGTTCATTTGGGCAGTTTAGCTGTATCGATATCGATATAACGCCAACCCTCATGCGCAAACGGGTGTTTTTTGTAGCCGATCACCCACGGGTGGACCAATACCGCGCCCTGACGCAAAAAATTGACCCGCCAGGGGTTATCGACCCAAAGCATGTTCACCATTTGCCGGTAGATGGCGGTGCGTTCGGCGCCGTCCGGCATGGTTTTGATTTTTTCGTACAACGCGTCGTAGGCCGGCCGTGAATACATGGCGTAGTTGGCGCCGCCGATTGATTTTGACCAGAACAGCTGCAAAAAATTTTCACCGTCGGGATAGTCGGCGATCCAGCCGTACGACCACATTTGCACCTTGCCGGCCTGTGCCTGTTTGCGCAGATCGGGCAACTTCTCGACCTTGTTAAACGTCATGCGAATGCCGATGTCGTCCATCGCGCGTTTCCATAACTCATTGCGCTGGCGCTCCTTGAGGCGCGGCACCGATGCCTGATCAATAACCAGCGGCCGGCCATCTGGCATTTCGCGGTAGCCGTCCCCGTCACGGTCGATATAGCCGTACAGGTCTAGCAGCGCCTTGGCTTTGGCCGGATTGTATTCGTGCCACGCGGCGCGTTCATTGGTGAAGCCGGCCATGCCGGCGGCAATCGGCGAAAACGCTTCGTTGACCTGGCCTTTTTCGAGAATCTGGATTTCGTCCTCGATTGGATAACCAATTGACATGGCGCGGCGCAATGCAATTTTTTCTGCCGTGTAGCCGCCGATCACCGGATCCTGCATGTTGAACATCGTGTAGGTCAGCCAGGCGATTTCATTCGGCGTGCGGGTGATACCAAGACGTTTTAAGTTCGGCGCGACCTGCCCCTTCGGCAATGCAATATCGGCGTAGGCTTCGGGCACCGGACGAATGTAGTCGTGTTCGTTATTGAGAAACGCCAGCCAGCGTGTCTGATCCTCATCGATCACAAAAATTTCGATCCGGTCCACCAGCGGCAGGCGTTTGCCCTGCAGGTGTTTGGCGATGGCGATATCCTGCGGCGTGGTTGCAACGGTCGAAAAATACTCCTCACGGTAGTCTGGATTCTTGCCCAGCACCACCCGCGATGATCGCCGCCATTCGCTGAGGACGAATGGACCGGTGCCAACCGGATTCTCGGCAAATGCCCGCCCATAACGCTCCACCACTTCGCGTGCGACTGCAGCGGTGGCCGGCATCGCCAGAATGTAGGGCAGGTTGTAATCCGGTTCGGTCAATCGCAGCACCAGCTTGTGCGTTTCCGGTGTCTCGATGCCGCGCACCGGCTTATCGTAGTCAAAGCGGCCGGATTGTTTGGCCTCGCGCGCCAACTGATCAAGGCCGACAAATTTCCCTTCGATCAAGAATTGCCACTGCGCTTTGTTGATCGGGTCAATCAGGCGCTTTAAGCTGTACGCATAATCGGCGGCGGTGAGCTCGCGCTTTTTACCGCCAAAGGCGGCGTGCGGCGTAAAAAAAATGCCACGTTTGACGTGGAGCGTATAGGTCAGGCCGTCGGCTGAAACTTCCGGCAACGACACCGCTGCGCGCGGCTGCAACTTGATTGGTCGTGCGAGGTAATCGTATTGCAGCAAAGAGTCGTAAATGCTGTCGCACAACTCACCGGTGAATTCGTCGGACTCGGCGGCGCAATCAAAGCCGCGTTCGGCCGAGGGGTAGGCGACCCGGATGATTTTTTGCGGCGCGGCCAGTCCGATGGTGGCAAAAACGGCAAGGGCGGCGGCAACAACGGATCGCGACAACACGCTAATGCAATATCCTCGAGACACCTTGTTCCTCGGCGACCGTGCCCTGCGGCGAAAGTGAGGCGTGGTGGACGATCATGCGCCAGCCGTTTGGCGTCAGCAAATAGACGTTGGTGGCGAGCACCGGCGTGGTTTGCGACGGCTCTTTGGCGGGTTCGACACGAAACGTGAAACTCTCATACACCGAATGAATCGCGAGTGTCTGCCCCTGGTGTTTGCGCAGCTCGGCAATCTTCAGCGTCGCATTGGGCCCGCCGGAAAACATATCAACAAATGACTCGCGAATCGCCGTCAAGCCCGCCAGTCGCGGCCCCTGCGGATGAATACAGATGATGTCGGGCTCGTCGGCCCAGACGGCCATCATCAGTTTCAGATCGGCGCGCTCAAATGCGTCGTAAAAGGCGATTTCGCAATCAGAGGCGGTGGGGAATAATTTACGCGACATGGTGGCGGCAATTATAGCTGTGCGCACTAGAATATCGGAATCATGATATTCAACCCCGATCAAGCCGGCGGCGCGGTGCATATTTATTGCGAAGTCAACTTTCCGCAACTGCCAACGCTGACGGCTGATGAGCGCGTTGCCATGCGGTTCCAGGCACCACTCGCGGTGCATATTGCACACGGTTTGGACGAGGTGCCGGCGGTGATGCAGTCGGTCGAAGCCGCCAGCGCACGCGGTCATTGGTGTGTCGGTTTTGTCACCCACGAGGCGGCGCCGGCGTTTGACCGGGCGCTTGTAACGCATCCGCCGGGGACGGCGCCGCTGGCGTGGTTTGCCGAATTTTCCGCCAGCCGGCCGATGCGTGAGACCGACGGCGGTGGTCACGGTGATTTCACGGTCGGCAACTGGTGCAGCGATACCGCTTCCCCGGCGTTTGCCGCTGCGGTTGAATCGATTCGCTCGGATATTGCCGATGGCCGGTTTTATCAGGTCAACTACACCACACGTTTACACGCGGATTTTGCCGGTGACCCATTGGCGTTTTATCGTGCCTTGCAATTGGCGCAGCCAAACGGTTATCAAATCTATATCGACGCCGGCGACTTCCAATTGCTGTCGGTGTCGCCCGAGCTGTTTTTTTCCATGCGCCGCGACCGCAAGCCGGACGGCGACCTCGGCACCATCATCACCACCCAACCGATGAAGGGAACGGCACCGCGCGGCGATAGCGCCGATGAAGACGCTGCCATC
>JANMNT010000361.1:0-21815 GCA_031368465.1 Burkholderiales bacterium | reverse complement strand
ATGAATCTATTGAGTACAGCCCTGAATCGCTGAAGCGATCTGCAAACTCTAGATATTCGGCAGGGGTACATCGCAACGGTTCACATATTTCATCAATTCGTTGTGGTTGATCTTGGATCAGAAGCTCTCTTCGGAGCTCCTCTCCAGTGGGAAATCCATAGGGGCGACTCGCACCCGCGCCAAGGACCAGGACAGTATCTCTATGAATCACTTATTAGTCTCCACAATTGCAAATGGCTACCACCTGAATTCTTTTCGATGCTCAGCTTCTAAGCCCAATGGCTCATTTCGTTTCTGCTTGTCGTGCCTTCGCTTCCAGCTGTACTGGTCGGAGCCGCTGGAGGAAATAGGCATCACAAAAAATCTTTGCAAATGAAACATCCTTTAACGTAACGACCACACCAGCCATCGCATTCCCATCGACTGCACGACACAGACTTACAAATCTTTCTCGATCTTCGTCAAGGTTGGGAAAGGCAGAATCCAAGAAACTCTCCAGCGCTGGTACAAATGGAGTGCCAACTTGCCATTCAGACATTGTTGCCATCATGGTGCGCAGGCATTCAACGAAATGGGTCATTGCGGTACTCTCGCATTGAAAATGGACATCATTCAATGACAAAAAGGTAACGCCCGAAATGTAGTGGTTGTACGCCGGATGATTTGCGTTGTCCTCCGGGCGAGGGAGCGCAGCAAAGCATGTGGCCACCAAGTCCAAGTCCGCTTCTGTAAGCACTCGGTGTTCGCCCCAATCTACTTTTAGAATGGGCTGGCGTTCTACGCGTACTTCAAGGTTCCGCTCCAAGTCATGCGCGCTTTCGTAGTAACGGCTGACTTGTTCTGGCAACCTCCACCACCAAAATCCCATAGTGCCAATATTTAGCGCCGTCACAAAATGCCGCGCCACCCCCCAAGCAAAATACCAAACCGCCTCTATTGGGACATCATCGAGCAACAGAATTTCAAGGATCAACTGGTTCTTTTTTCCGGCGCCCGAAACGGGAAGTAACTTTAGCCAGTCCACTTTGGCGTTCCAGTGGTTTAGTGCCTTGGGCCTGATTGAATGCGAGTCCGAGTGGAGCCGAATTCTAATTTTCCACTTCTGCTTTGTGCCCTTGCCGCTCAGATGTCTACTGCGTTCCAGCTCCTGTGCAACTATGGCGTGACTCTCCGCATCGTTCTTTTGGAACTCATCCCTCAACCATCGAGCCCACGCCTGCACATTTTTCAACTCCGCAAGCTTTGCCATGGAGGCGTTCGAGAAAATGACTTTCCTCTTATCTAGGTCCGAAGTTGTCGCTAGAAACCAAGCCTGCAGTTCGCGCTCTTCATTTGGAATTTCCTCGCGAAGTTTCTCTGCTTCGACAATCTTAAGGCGCGCCTTGGCCAATGCCATAAGTGTTTTGCACTCTGCCGCAGTGATGGCGCTTGCTGGAAGTGACAGGCCGCTTTCGTCGATCCCCACGTAAAGGCCGGCGAGGCGTTGTGTATGTAACTTTGTTGCAAAGCTCTTCATTGAGTCCAACGCCTTCTTTGTGAGCTTTTCAACAAAGAAGTTGGCCCCAAAAAAACACCAAAATAATTTTTGAATATGATCTTGTAACTGCTTTTCAGCCCAGACAGTCGCTTCCGGCTTGCCAATAAGTTGTATAGCAAGCAATTCTCGACGCCCTATCTCTTCTAGGGCTAACACAATCAAGTGATAGGCGATATTTGGATGCGACGCATTGCGAACTGCGTCAGCTGACTCAATTAGGTGCCGCGCATGCTCCGCACATGCGTTCATCGCGGCAATAAGGTCTTCTTTTGTTTTGTCCAAAATTATTTGCCCCTCAATTTACAAGATACTCCGTTTAGAGACTGGCCATTCCGTCGGACAGTGCGCCACATAAGGCCACTACCCGAAAAAACCATGTTGTTCTCTTGACAGGTGCTTTCAATCGGCGGAGTATTTACTTTGGCTCAGGAGAGAGCCTGCAGATCCGTTATGCGAAGCCATCGGCATCTTTTCCACATGAATTTTGCTTGCGTGTCTCATATTACTGAGCAGCGCAAGGCATTGCGGATCGTGTCTATAAGCGTGCTCGTAGGATGAGATATTGACAGCAAATTCAATAGTCGCCGCTGATCGGGAAGATTTGATTTCCTCTTTGAAGCGTTGCGCGAAAAGACAGAAGAGAACCGACGGAATGCGTTTGTCCGCTGCTTTGGACAAATTGGCTTCTGACTTTGGATATGGCAACTGGTCGCAGCTGCACAAGGACATTTGCCGAATGTCTGAAGCCCGGTTCGAGTTATTTCGCGCATCGCTAATAAGACATCCCGGCTTTGGTAATTTTTATTCGAACAAATTTTCGCAGGAGAAAAGTATGGATTCCGCAATTGCAGAAATGCGCGCATGGGTGAAGTCAAATTTCAGTCCGCTAATCGATTTTGCCCTGTATGACAACGAGTCACCCAACGGCTATGCGTGGCCAGATGTTGAATTGAGCGAGGAGCTTCACGATGAATTCCATGGGACGTACCCGGATGAACTGATCGAGCGCGTAGCCAGTGAACTTGAGGAGGCAAATGGCCCTTGGGGTCGCGAGGACTACGGCAACGATGACTAGCGTTGCCCGGGGCTGCGCCTGGAGCGTCATTTGCGTTCGCGGCCCCGTTTAAAGTTTCAAGCACTTCCTTTCGCGCTTTGTCTTGGCTTTGTGTTCAGCAACTGACAGCCATTGCATGTTGGTAGCCTTGTCTACTCCACCACAATGCAGCGCTACTTTATGGTCAATCTGCCAGCCCTTGCACGCGCCGTGTTGCTTGCCATTCACTGGGCACGGGTTCGATTTTCGGAATTGGTAGAGCTCCGACTTGCTGCGCGGCAATGCGTCGGCATTAAGGGCGACTGCAAGCAGGATGCAGGTGAGTAGAGCTTTCATAGCGTTTAGGTTACACATTTCAGAATGTGCGGCGGTAATCAATCACCGAATCTACGGCCGCATTAATGGCGTGATTCGGCCAGCAAGAAATGCCTGTGTTCAAGGACTACGGCCCAAACGATGAAGTTCTCCCTACAAGCTAAGTTCCGATCATCTTTCTAGGCACTAGCTGACGAACGCAATGCACCTACCGATTCAGAAAAGCACGCCGCATTGCATAATCAAGACGTACGAAATGTGGCTATGGAGATAAGAAATGGATCGCTTCTCTGTCGATGAAAGTGGCTACACCGGCGCGGATCTGATGAACAATGATCAGCGCTTCCAGGGCGCGACTGCTATCTTGATCACCGACGACGACGCGGCAGCACTCATCAAGAAGCACTTTCCCAAGCTGCAAGCGCCGGAACTGAAGTACACATCCCTGGCGCGACGGGCCAGCTACCACGAGCCCCTTATCAATCTGCAGCGGGAAGTCCTCGCAAACCATAAGGCCGTCACGTGCGTTGTGGACAAGCGTTACCTGTTGACGCTGATGTTTCTGGACTACGCAACGGAGCCTTTTTATTATGAGCGCGGCTTTCCCTTCTATGACGACGGTCAAAACTACGCGATGGCGTCGCTTCTCTACTCGATTGCTCCAACGATGATGGGAAGCGTACCTTTCGAGCGAATCCTCATGGCGTTCCAGAAAGCCGTAAAAGAGAAAACCGACGAATCAGTTCAAGAGCTTATTCATCGGGTGCGGGAGTCAAAATGGGAGGCGACACTGCCCGAGGCGTTAGGTCCCATTGCAACAGCATCGCCGGAGTGCATTGAGGCAATCCGTACTCCAGGGGTATCGACGGACGCGGCGTTTGTGATTTTGCAGGCCCTCATCAGTCGAATGGAAGTTATGTCTAAGGGAACGTATCGAGTCGAGCACGATCGGTCGAAGAATCTGCTTCAGTACAACGAGCTGTTTCAGAGTCTAATCGACTACGACGAAAAATTAGAGCTCAAACAAACCCAGATCACCACCATGAAGTTCCCATTAAAGCTGGAGCAGGTGTCTCAAGTCGATTCCACTGACAGCCCTGCCATTCAGATTGCGGACGTTTTGATTGGTTGTGCCCTGCAAGCTGGCAACAGTCTCGCTGGCCTGCGCGATGGAGAGCTGGACCCGAAGACCGTCTTCGGCTTATACGGTCCCGACCAGTTCATCCACATCACTCCGTCCCTGGACTTTGAAGAACAGAAAGAATTCCGGAAAGGTGGGCAAACCGAAGAGACCATTAGGTTGTACGGCAAGTTGATGCGTAAGTAGCGCAGCGACCTATGGCAAACGACGAAGCGCGAATCCATCACTATATTCCGCAAGGCTACCTGCGCGGTTTCGGTTGGAAGGGAAAGAAGGCTTGGTTTACAAATGCTGCAGCCCGATCTTCAGTTCAATTCTCGAGGCTTTCTTGCCATAAGGCTCACAAGCTCTACGCGCGTAGAGTCCAACGGGCTACTGCACTAGACCACTATTGACAGCAGTTAGCCTGAAGTGGACGCCATACCAACGCGCCTAGTCATGACCGGACGACCTCCGTGCTTAGCAAGAAAATAAAACAGCGGAACACGGTGAGGCTGTTCACGATTGATCGAGTAGCGGGACCGGAATCTAGCAAGGTAATAGTCAAAAACCAATTGCTGGTGCGCTAGTTGCCAGCTACCTTGATTGCTCAAATCGATTCCTGCCAATTCGGGATGCGCCCTTGAGAGTCTCCCGGTCAGCATTCGGATGTCTTGCCTTCGTATCCTTAGTTCGAGTCGAAGACGATTGCAGCAAGCCTGATCAATAGAATTACCACGCTCGCGCTTTGATTCAAGCTCATCGTCCTTGATATATGCAACCAGCGTCCAATGTGTGTGCTGAAAGTACAAGGTCGTCATGTACTTAGAATTGAGCCGTCGATTCCTCCGCCAATGCCACCCCCTGCGCAGATTGCCGAAGCAAGTGTCCAAGGCATGACGAGTCGCAAACTCAACATCCGCAGCAAGATGGATTTCGCTCACCTGGCTAAGTCCCGCCCTCAGAAGAATGGAGTCTTCACGGGCTGCCCGCAATAAGTGAGTAGCGGGGTGCCTTAGCTCCGGTGTTTTGGCGCATATGGTTTGAATGATTGATGGAGTTACGAACAGGGTTTCATCGACGAAAGGAACTACGTTGTGACCACGTTCCAAAGCGGAAGGGTTGAACTCGACTTGTAGGGCGTCTAGGCCAAGCGAACGAAAGGCTACTTTCCCTTTGCCAAGGTTCAGCCATCTATAAGGTAACGGCCAACATGTATTCGTATCCGCTTCAGACACCGGGTGCCCGGAGATGCATCGGCGATGTCGTAGTGGTACGTTGAGGCGCAATTTATCGACAAAGACAAATGGGATGATTTCATCGTCGATACAAGGGGTTAATTCAACTTTGGCTATACCTACCTTATGGCTATTGTGCATGGCGTCTTGTCACTCGACCAGTTAACAGTATTGGAATAGATAATCTATGCGAAAGTTGACTAACACCTAATGACCTATGTGTATCCTCGCGAAGTCGTCAAGCGAGCACTTGCTCACAACGCTGCTTCCGTGATCTTGGCGCACAATCATCCGTCCGGCGAGGCCAGCCCTAGCCATGCAGATCGTGAATTAACCAAAACACTTGCCGAGGCATTGGCGCTGGTGGATGTTCGTGTGTTGGACCATTTTATTGTGGCACCAGGCGCGTCGCTCTCATTCGCCGAACAGGGGTTAATTGACGGGTTGCGCTAAGTATTTGGTTTTGTTATAATTTCGGGCTTCGCTGTCATTGCGTTTTTGGGTGGTGAAGTTAATCAAAATCAATGGAATCGGTTGTTTCGATCCGCGTTTTTAACCGTAACAGTGTTTGAAAGAGGTGTCCTATGGCGCGCGTATGCCAAGTGACGGGAAAAGCCCCGATGGTGGGCAACAATGTTTCCCATGCGAACAACAAGACCAAGCGTCGTTTTCTGCCGAATTTGCAGTACCGTCGTTTTTGGGTTGAATCTGAAAACCGTTGGGTGCGTCTGCGCCTGACTAACGCTGGACTCCGTACCATCGACAAGAACGGCATTGATGCTGTTTTGGCCGATCTGCGCGCCAGCGGCGTTGAAATCTAAGGAGAGCGACCATGGCCAAAGGTGGACGCGAAAAAATCAAACTGGAATCGACCGCAGGTACGGGTCATTTCTACACAACCAGCAAAAATAAACGTACGACGCCTGAAAAATTGGAATTCATGAAATATGATCCAAAGGCGCGTAAGCATGTGAACTACAAAGAAACGAAATTGAAATAATCGCTTCGACGTGCACTAACGCATCAAAACAAAAAACCCGCCAATCGGCGGGTTTTTTGTTTTGATGCATCGTGTTTTGCTTCACGCGTAGGCGCGAATCCTGCGCGAAAACTGCTGTAGTGCATCGATGCCTGAAGCTTCTGCGCGCTTGCACCAGTCTTCGAGGCGTGCAACCAGTTCTTCTTTGGACAAGGTCGAACGATCCCACAGGGTCATCAGCTCGCGCTTGAAGCTGTAGATTGTCTCAAGCTTGGTGCTTTGTTTGAGCGCCTGATTGAGCGACTCGCGGTTGGCATCGGTCAATGTCTTGCTGTCGGACTGCATCCAGGCGCGGAAATTTTTCCAGGCACCGGGTGTGCGCATACCGTCGAATGCGACACCTTCGGCGTGCAGGCGGGCGATCTCGGATTTGCATGTTGCCTTTAGCGTGCGGGCGTATTTGGTGGTGATTTCAAATCGATGCGCGATCACAGCCTGCAGCGTGTCAACGTCACACGCGACCTTATTCCAATCAAACTTGGCCTGTGGTGCGACTTTTTTCACCTTCGCCAAACCCACCGTTTCCAATGCGCGGATATACAACCAGCCGAGGTCGAACTCGTACCATTTCATTGAAAAACGTGCCGAGGTCGGAAAGGCGTGGTGATTGTTGTGCAATTCTTCGCCACCGATCCAAAACGCGATTGGCGTGATATTCCGGCTGGTGTCGTTCACCGTGTAATGGCGATAGCCCCAGTAGTGGCCGATACCGTTGATGATGCCGGCGGCATGGAATGGAATCCAGATCATCTGCGCCGCCCAAATCGAAGCGCCGACCGGACCAAACAGCATCAGGTTGATCACCAGCATCAGGCCGACGCCCTGCCATGAATATTTTGAATAGACGTTACGCTCGATCCAGTCGTCGGGCACGCCATGGCTGTATTTGTCCAGGGTTTCCTGATTTCTCGATTCGGTCCGATACAACTCGGCGCCCTCGGTCAGCACCTTGCCGATACCGTAGAACATCGGTGAATGCGGGTCTTCGGCGGTTTCACACTTGGCGTGGTGTTTACGGTGAATGGCAACCCATTCCTTGGTCACCATGCCGGTGGTCAGCCAAAGCCAAAACCGGAAAAAGTGCGAAGGGATCGCGTGCAGCTCCAGCCCGCGGTGTGCTTGGGCACGGTGCAGAAAAATAGTCACAGCCGCAATCGTTATGTGGGTGACGGCAACACCAAAAACAATGTAGCCCCACCAAGGCAAATCGATCAGGCCATTAAGAATTGAAAGATCCAAAATATGCTCCTTAAGATATCAGACCATTTTACGCCCTTAGACGTTTTTCTGCTTGGCATCCTGAGCCACCCAGACTACGCTATGTTTATATCGCCTAAATATCGCCAAATGCCGCTAAATCCCGGCAAATCCACATAGAAAGGCCAGCTATCGGCCATGTCGATGCCAATGTGGAACAAAGGCGTGGGTGGTCAAGCGGCAGTCGACGCATTCATGCGTATATCGCGTTGCGGGTATGGGATGGAAATCCCGTTAGTTTTGAAGTCGCGCCAAATCGAAAGGAGAAGATCGGAGCGTAATGGCGACAGCCCCTGACCGGGATCGCTGATCCACGCTGACAACTCGAGTTCGATACCATTGTCACCCAGCGCTTTGACCCAGGCCTCGGGTGCGGGCGAGGTGAGTATCCTGGGTTGTGCATGTGCTGCTGCAATGATGATTGAGCGCGCAAGCTCGACATCGCACTCATAACCGATTGTGACCGGGATCTTCAATGAAACGACCGGATCCGTGTAGGAGTGATTGACCACCGTATTGGTAATCAGCGTATCGTTTGGAACAATCGCTTCTGTGCCGTCAAGACTCTTGATCACCGTATAACGTGATTTGATAGCCTCAACAACACCGTGTTTGTTGTCGACGGTGACCAGGTCGCCGAGCCGAATCGAGCGGTCAAGCAGGATGATAAAACCGGAAACATAATTGCTGGCAATCTTTTGCAAGCCAAGACCCAAACCGACCCCGAGTGCGCCGCCAAAAACCGACAGGACGGTGAGGTCAATACCGACCAACGGCAACGCAATCAAAACCGCCAGCACAAGCGCAAAGGCGCGCACAAATTTTCCAAGCACCACCCGTGAACTCATATCGATGGTGGTCGCCTTCATCAGACGGCCCTCGATCAAGCCGGAAATACCAAGCGCAATAAATATCGTGACAACAGCCGAAACAAGCGCCTCAAGCACCAACCGCAGCGACACATCCTGTTTGCCCATGGCAAATTTGACCTCGCCGAGGGCGGTACCAATTTCACCAAGGGTACCTGTCACGTATAGCACCAAAAATCCCCATACACCGTAGACGATGATGCGTTCTGACGCTTTGAGCAAATCAGATGGCGGAATCAGGTGGCGCAACAGGTAGACCGCAAGGCGGATCGCCGCAAACGCGGCAATCAACGGCAGGGCGATATGTAGAATGGGCGTTTTTTGAAACTTCACCAGCGCCAAACGTCCCGACCATACTAGCACCAGCATGAGCAGCGGCAGCACGAGTCGATGCGCCCCGCCGGCGCCAATTTTGGCAAATCCAGGCTCAAAATTGCCGGGGAAACGTCTTTGCAGCGTTCGTGTCACCAGCCACGAAATGGCAAACGCCAACGCCAGTACTGACAACTCGGTCAGGACGTGTCGCGAGGTCAACAACTGCGGCAATGTGTCGAACATGAAGGTCGACCTTTGTATGCTGCCCGGGTAAGTGGGGATTACTTTGTTGCGCGCTGCAGAACGGCGGCAAAAAAGCCGTCGGTGTTGTGTTGCTTGGGTGACAAACGCAAAAAGTGATCTGTCTGTTTGATATCGATCTTCAAACGCTTGAGCACCTGTGCAATCGGCACAATTTCAAAGTCGGCATTCTTGGCCAGAAATGCGTCAACGATATTGTCGTTTTCTTCAGGTAGCACGCTACAGGTTGCGTAGACCAAACGTCCGCCCGGTGCGACCAACTTTGACGCGGCAGCGAGGATCGACGCCTGTTTGACATTCAACTCCGCCAACGCCTCTTCGGTCTGACGGAATTTCAGATCAGGGTTGCGGCGCAGCGTACCGAAACCGGTACATGGTGAATCGACCAACACACGGTCAATCTTGCCGGCAAGCCGTTTTATCTTGGTGTCCTTTTCACTGGCGATGCGCTGCGGCGTGATATTCGACAGCCCGGAGCGTTTTAGCCGCGGCGCGAGATTTGTCAGGCGCTTTTCCGATACGTCAAATGCGTAAACACGCCCGGCGGACGCCATTTGTGCCGCGATCAGCAACGTTTTGCCACCGGCACCGGCACAGAAATCAACCACCATTTCGCCGCGTTTGGCTTCAAGAATGAGTCCCAGGATTTGCGAGCCTTCGTCCTGCACTTCGATAAATCCTTCGATAAATGCGGCGTGTTTGGTCAACGACGGTTTTTCATCGAGGCGGATACCAAGCGGCGAATGTGGCGTCAGCTTGGCTTTTATGCCTTCTTGCTGGAATTGTTTGAGCACCGCATCTCGTTTGGCTTTGGTCGAATTAACACGCAAATCCAATGGGGCGGGGCTCATCATCGACTGGCCAAAATCAATAATCTTGGCATCAGTCATACCGGCTGCGCGCAGGCGGGCGATCAACCAGTCCGGCAATTCGGCTTCAATGCCGATGGCGAGGTTGTCGAGCTTCTTGGCCTTTAGTTGCGCCAACCAGGTCTCATCACCACCGCGCAAAACCGTGTGTAAATCGCGCACACTGATACCCATAAAACGGGTCAGTGCCACCAACGCCATACGGCGCGGCGAGCCGTCGGTGACAACGTGTTCGATAAAGCGGCGGTGGCGCAAAACGGTATAGACCGTCTCGGCAATAAAACTGCGGTCGCGTAATCCGAGTTTGGGGTGCTCTTTGAAATACCGCTTCAGGCCGATATCAGCAGGCGAGGTAAGCGGCAGGATGACAGTCAACGCGTCAACTAATGCGTGATACAGGGCTAAGGTAAGCGGCATGGTGGCGAATATACGTATAGACAAATAAACAGGTCAAAAACGGGCGATATTGGGTGTATTGCGCCCGGTGCAACCGCAGATGCCGGACGAGGATGACTCACGTCTCGCCTATCTTCGCAATTGGTTAATTTCGCTAGATAAACGGCCACATTGCAATCCGCTATTATCGCAGACCTGAGAGCGTATTCCAAGTCTGGAGATTGGCCCGCGCAGACCGGTCTCAGCCGGCGGCGGCTTTAAGGGCGCTATTCAGACAAGGGTGGGGACGGTGTTGCCGACGGCGGCGGGAAATCCTTTGGCCCAGCCGAATATTCGGCACCAGCCACGCCGATTCTGGTGGCAATTTGTTCAAACGGGAACCTGCCCAAATACAGCTTGAGCCTTACCGGCAAATACGAATATTTCGGCGCCAGCCAGACTTCATAGGCATCCTCCGGGTTGGCCGCTTCCGAAAGCAGGCGAATTGTCTCAACCGGGCCAAACCGCGTTTCGACGACTTCTTCGCCGATTTGTTTGAATTGATAACGGTAAACCTTGCGGGCGTTGGTCACCAGCACATCGAGCCTGCCGTTTCCTTCGGCTATTCGCGGGGCGTCATAAGCAAGCTGAAACAGGAAACTCTGCATATCCTGCATTTCACGACTCATCGGCACGGTACGCACGTTGTTGCTACGCCTGAAAACAAGCGAATTGGTGGGCCGTTGAAATTCGGCCGTCTCCGCCTCGCCATCGCCGCGACGGATCGAAAACGCGGTTGGTCGCAAGCCATCCTCGGTGATGGTGCCACGGCTTTGTTGATAGATCACGCCGGTCAGTGCGGCAATCAAAAACCCGGTCGCCTGGGTGCTTGATTCAATTTCGTACGCGTCACCTTTGCGTGTCCATTTGAAATTTGCCACCCCGTCTGCAATTGACGAGGTTAGTTTGTATTCGATTGAAATCCGTTCGGCAAACGCGGGCGTAAGTCGCTTTGGCAATGGTGGGGTGACAGGCGCAACTGCGGTGGGCGCCTCGGAAACCGTTGCCGGCTGGCTTTCCGTGCCTGAATTATTGGTTGCGGGTATCGGCCGCAATTGGGCGGCCTGTGGCTCCGTCATTTCGACCGCGTCGGCGGCGGCAACGGCAATCGCATTTTCAGGGGCTGCAAAATTTGCCGCAGAAACCGGTCTTGCCGCCGGCGGGTCGATTTTTGCGGCCACACGTCGCTTGGCAGCCGGTGCAGTGGCGGCGATTTTCGCAATCGCGCGCTCAATCGGGATTAACGTTGCGTCATACCTGACCACATTGGCTGGTGTGAATTGTTCGACGAATCGCGGCATTGCCAAATATGCCGCCGCATGCAGAATTCCCGACACGACGACGGCAACACTCAGACCGCGATTCGGAATCGCCGCCGTGAGGTACAAAATGCTTGATTGGCGATTGGGCATGTTGTGTGGGTCGCGCGAAACCGGTGGGTCGGACGATTCCTAAATAATCAGACGGGCTAAGCGTAAATCACTGAATGACCAAGTCGGTGAGCACTTGTTCAAGTATGGTCCCCTTTGTATCTTCGAAGATGATGCGAACCGGAACAAAGTTTTTTGATTTGGCCAGCCACAATTGCGCTTTTGATTCCCCCTGTTTTGCATCACGAACGTATTGAATTGTCGCGAAATCACCAGCCGGTGTGTTGATCATCGGCTCGCCTTTTTTGACATACCGATAGTGCTCGGCGTGTTTGCCCTGAGTCATGGTGGTGGTGATTGATTGCGCGCCGGGTGAAATCACCATGAACTGATACATCGATGACAATCGATCCTGCGTGCCGGCGGGTAACTCAAATATTTCCTGCTCGGTCCGGCCGTCAGTCTGATGTTCGCGCACAATTTCGTTTTTTGCCCAGTCGAAACGCGCCGTAAAATTACGATCGGTGTCGGTCTTTCGCGTGCTCGAATAACGTGTTGGCGCCAGCCCGGCGGCGCCGATCGTGCCTTCGGAGACGACATTGATCTGGTCGCGAACAAAAATAGCGACGGCACCTTCGGCGCGTGTGTTTGACGTGATCTTGTAGCGGTCGGTGAATTCGCCGGGCCTGACGAATCGTTCGAACTTTTCGTCAACACTGCCGACCAGCAGGCCGCCGCGATAAACGCGGTAGGTTGCCTTGACAATGGTCGGCAGCGAGCCGGTTGCATTTGATGACGGAATGACATTTGTGGCAACAGCAGCAACCAGCTTGTTCGCTGCAGCAGCCACGCCGGTGTGGCCGAACACCAACGCGCAGACAATCGCCGACGCTGAAAACGGAACCACAAACTTCATTATTTGACCTCGGGTGCGCGAAGGAAATCTTCGCCTGCCTGATCCATAACGGACAGCTGGTCAAACTGGAGGACATTGCGTCCGGCATCCGGCATCTTCGCCGGAACACAGGTCACCATGCCGGTGGCCAGCCAGCCAATCGCCCTCGGGTAAATAATGTGCTCCTGGGCAAGCACGCGGGCGGCAAGTGTGTGTTCTGTGTCATTTTTCATGACCGGTACCGCTGCCTGGGCAATGATGGGGCCGCAATCAAGGTTCGGTGTAACCAGGTGAACGGTTGCGCCATGTATCTTGACGCCTGCGGCAAGCGCTTGTCGGTGTGTATGCAATCCCGGAAAGGCGGGCAGCAATGACGGATGAATATTGACAATCCGGTTCGGGAAATGTGCGATGAAATCCGCACCGAGCACACGCATAAATCCGGCGAGCACCACAAGATCCGGCTGAAAAGAATCGATGGTGTCGGCAAGGGCTCGGTCAAATTCGTCGCGCGATGCATATGACGTGTGATCGACCATACGCTGCGAGATGTTGTGCAGGGCTGCGGTTTGCAAACCCTTTGCATCGGGGCGGTTGGAAATGACAGCGCGAATATCAACCGGCAAATTTTCGGCCAATCGCGCCCGCAGGATGGCTTCCATATTCGAGCCACGACCCGAAATGAGGATAACAATGGATTTCATCTGAAATTAAAACACTTGTATCGGCGGGCATTCACAGACATTTTTGGCTGGAGATGCTCGCAAATAATGGTGTTTTGAAAGTTGATGTCATTGCAGAGGCGTTATCAGGTGACGATTGTTTGCGCTTCATCCGCCGCGCGTGAACGTATTTCGCCAATCGTGAATACCGTTTCACCAGCCGCAATCAACTGCGCCGTCGCGCTTGCGGCGTTTGCCTTGTCGACAATCACCACCATGCCAATGCCACAATTAAAGGTGCGGGCCATTTCGGCGTCGTCGACCCTGCCGTGTTCCTGCAACCACGCAAAAATCGGCGGGGCTATCCATGTTTTGCGATTGATCACCGCCGTGAGGGGGGCGGGCAACACGCGCGGAATATTCTCGGTGAGTCCGCCGCCGGTGATGTGCGCCATGCCCTTCACGAGGCCGGTCTTGATCAATGCCAGCAACGGTTTGACATAGATGCGTGTCGGCGCGATCAGGTCAAGCGCCAGCTGTTTGTTCGCAACATCGTGCAAGTCCACGCCGCTGCGTTCGATGATTTTGCGAATAAGTGAATATCCGTTTGAATGTGCGCCGCTCGATTGCAATCCAAGAACAACGTCGCCTGCGGCAATGGTTTTGCCGGTGATGATCGCGTCTTTTTCAACCAGTCCGACGGCGAACCCCGCCAGATCGTATTCCCCGGCAGGGTACATTGACGGCATCTCGGCAGTTTCGCCACCAATCAGAGCGCATCCGGCCCGCTCACAACCTTTTGCGATGCCCTTGATGACATCCGTGGCGACTGCGACATCAAGTTTGCCGCAGGCAAAATAATCCAGAAAGAAAATCGGCTCGGCACCCTGCACCAAAATGTCATTGACACTCATCGCCACCAGGTCTTCGCCGACCGTGTCGTGTTTGTTAAGATGAAATGCGAGTTTCAATTTTGTGCCGACGCCGTCGGTACCCGATACCATCACCGGGTTCTTGTATTGCTTGGAAACCTCCACCAGGGCGCCAAACCCGCCGATGCCACCCATGACTTCCGGTCGCATGGTTCGCTTCGCAAACGGCTTGATGTTTTCGACCAACTGATCGCCGGCATCAATGTCGACCCCCGCCTGTTTATAGGTGAGCGGCGCGAGTTCGGTATTTGATGGGGGGGCTGATGACATGGTGGTGTTTGGATGGCTTGGGCTGAATTCTGCAATTGCCGGAAAGGCTGGCGGCGTTTTCAGTTACGATGGCGGCTGGTCGACCCAAATTTTACCGGATATGACACGTCAAAGCCCTCGACACCATAAACAAAATACCCCTGAATTCCTGGCGCGGATTCGTGCCAAGTCGGCCGCGCAATTGCCGCGTTGGTTGGATTGGCACTTTGCGCTGATCCTGTCGGCGTTATTGGTGTTTGGTTTGCTGATATGGGTGTTGTCGCCGATCCTTGCACCGTTCCTTGCGGCGGCGATTCTTGCCTATATTTTTGCGCCCATGGTTGATCGAATGTCGATGCGGGGGGTGCCGCGTGCTGTTGGCACGGTCATTGCCGTGTTGCTCATGATTGTTACTGTGATTTTGCTGTTGCTCATTATCCTGCCGCTTTTTACCAAGGAAATTGCCCAGCTCACGCAACTGATCCCGAATTTTGTCGAGCAATTAAAGACCAACGTCGTGCCTTGGGTAAACGCCAAGCTCGGCACCGCTTTGACCCTCGATGCCGCGTCATTTCGCCAGTTTATGCAGGAAAACCTGACCGATGCAGGCGGTATCGCCCGGCGTGTTTTTACGACTGTGGGCTCGGGGGGGTTGGCGGTCCTGGCGGTGCTGGTCAATCTGGCGTTGATACCGGTTGTGCTGTTCTACGTACTCAGGGATTGGCACATGCTGGTCGACAATGTTGACACCATGATTCCGCGCCGGTTTCACGCCACCGTGACTGGTATCGCCGGCGAGATCGACGAAATTTTGTCGGAATTTTTGCGCGGGCAGTTGATGGTGATGTTGTTGATGGCCGCGTTTTACGTTCTTGGCCTGTGGGCGGTCGGATTAAAATTTGCCCTGCCGGTCGGACTCATCACCGGTTTGCTGGTGTTTGTCCCATACCTGGGTGTCGGCCTCGGCTTTGTGCTCGGCACAGTGGCAGCCGTCATGCAGCCTGACGCATCGCTGTTATCCGTAGGCATGGTGTGGGCGGTATTTGGCGTCGGCCAGGTCATCGAAAGTTTTTTCGTCACCCCCAAGTTTGTCGGCGAACGGATTGGACTTCACCCGGTTGCCGTGATCCTTGCCCTATTGGCGTTTGGTCAGGTGTTTGGTTTCTTTGGCATATTGATGGCGCTGCCCGCCAGCGCGGCAATACTCGTGGGACTGCGCCATTTGCGACAGCGCTACCAGGATAGTGCTGTGTTCAAACGCTGAAAACCAATTGAGTGGGCGGGATTATCCCGCCTTCAACATTCTTATCGCTTCTTCGGTGCTGCGTCGCATCCGGTTGAAGGCAATGCCAAGCACGCCGATTTCATCCTTACTTTGCGGCTTGAATTCGGGAATGGAAAAATTGCCGATAGAGACCGCATCGGCCTGCGCCGACATCTCAGCCACCGGCCGCACAATCATGCGATCCAACATCAGATTCAGTGCAAAAAAGACGGCGAAAAATACCGCGGCCAATGAACTCAAAAAAGTTGTGAGTGCCAACCGTGCTGTGGTCGTTACAGCGTTGTGATCAATATCAACCAAAAAAATGCGCATCGGTGATTCGCCCGCGCGGATCAATCTGGCGACGATCAAACGACTGACACCCGCAGATGGATTGAATACGTCGGCGATTTCCTGACGAACCCCGCCGCGCGCACCCAACAAGCGCTGGGCGACGTCGGCGTAGATACCGGTTTGTGGTTCCTTTTCATCAAATACCCGCACCTTCATTTCGATCAGCCGCGATCCCAGCGTGGTGGCAATGCGCGGGTCAAGAGCGGCAATATTCGACACATCAAGAACCATACTGGCCGCGCGCTTTGCATCTTCGGTTGCCTGTTGCTGAAGGTAACGGTCGGCGATCACGCCGACCGTTGCAAAGCCGGCTGAGAAAATAATGACCAACACCAGATTAAATTTGAATCGCAAGCCCATGAATCCCCCGTTTATTTTTTTAACAGTCTGCCGGCGACCGCATTATTGATCTGCGCCACGCGCGATACAAATTTGCATTGCGCTAATGGGGGCGCCAGGACTCGTTGCCGGTGCGGACACTCAAGAAAAAACTGTCGCGCTCTTCGGGCGTCCGTAGATGACCCGCCAGCCTGTCATAAAATTCACGGGAATTTTGCGATGCCTTGGCATATCGCGACACGAGCACACTTGCGATCGGCCCGATGATTGGCGCAAGCGCCGCTTCCCCGCGTTGTGCGAGCTCAGCCGTGACCGGAACGCTGGCGCGATTGCCGTCGGCGGGTACTTCAGCGAAGTTTTTTTCAGAATCCGCGGATACGTCTGTATGGCTGTTTGCCGCGAGCATTTCGGTGTTACCGCTCAAGATGCGCTTGCCGGCCTTCATGTACATTTCGCGTTTTGCGATATCGTCTATATGACCTGCGATGTGTCGTAACAAGTCGGTGCCGTTATCACAACTGCGTGAGGCGCGTTTAACGGTTGTAATTGAATATGGCCCCAGAAACGGAAGCAGTGCCCTGGTCAAGTCGGCCAACAATCCCGGCGAAAACGAGGCGGTGTTTTCAGCACGTGATGGCGGTTCGTTCAGGTCGGGATCCGGGGGCTCATTAACCAATTTATTATTCCCTGAATGCTGATCCATTCGTTGATCTGGCAGGCGCTGCAATATTGCTGAGGAATGTCGCGCGTCGAATAGTGCTGAAACTTAGTCCAGTTTAGCCGACTTTATGCCGCCAATCTATGTGCAATATCACACGCCGGGCCACCTTCGCACAGTGCCGTTTTTTTGACCTAGGCCGGCCCGATACCCTGTTTCCCCCCGGGTGGATTAGCAACTGTTAAATCGAGACGCGCGGCAAAATCGAGCATACGCTGGATCGACCGTCTGGCGAGCCTGCTGGTTTCGGCGTCGATGTTAACTTCGTTCGCGCCCGTTTCGAGAACGTGTGCCAAATTGGCCAATCCATTCATCGCCATCCATGGACAGTGCGCACACGATTTGCAGGTTGCGGAATTGCCGGCGGTCGGGGCTTCGATAAATACCTTGCCGGGTGCGGCCGCTTTCATTTTGTGGAAAATACCCTTGTCAGTTGCGACAATAAAAGTCGTTGCATCCAGCGTCCGGGCGGCTTTGATGATCTGGGTAGTGGATCCCACCACGTCGGCCAATGCGATTACCGCTGCCGGGCTCTCCGGATGGACCAACACCTTTGCGTCCGGATGTCGCTTCTTTAAGTCCGCCAGTTCGGCCGTCTTGAATTCGTCATGCACGATGCACGACGCCTGCCACAGCAGCATATCCGCGCCGGTTTGGCGTTGAATGTAGTCACCCAGGTGGCGATCCGGTGCCCAGATGATTTTTTTGCCCTGTGCATGCAGATGTTGGACAATCTTTAGTCCGATTGACGAGGTCACCATCCAGTCGGCGCGTGCCTTTACAGTGGCGCTGGTGTTGGCGTAAACCACCACGGTGCGGTCGGGATGTTGATCACAGAACGCGTTGAATTCTTCCGGTGGACAGCCGAGATCGAGGGAGCACTCTGCCTCTAGTTCCGGCATCAACACACGTTTTTCCGGGTTGAGGATTTTTGCCGTTTCGCCCATGAAGCGCACACCGCAAACAACTATTGTTTTTGCCGGATGGGCGGAACCGAATCGCGCCATTTCCAACGAATCCGAAACACAGCCGCCGGTTTCCTCGGCGAGATCCTGTAAATCCGGATGCACGTAATAGTGTGCCACCAGCACCGCATCCTGTTGTTTGAGCATTTGTCGGATCCGCGCCCTCAGGGCGACGCGTTCGTCCGGAGATGGTTCATGCAACACCTTGGCCCAAGCCTCACCCGGCGTGATTTTTTGGCGGTGTGGCAAATCGAAACTAATTTTGATTGTGTTTTCAGTCATTGGCGTCATGTCAGGTGACCATCTTGCGTCGATGATGTTTTTCCGCTCGCCACTCGCCTGACAACATGACATCGCGGATGACCATTACCGCGTCCCAACAATCGACAAAACGCGTGTAAAGCGGGGTAAATCCAAAGCGGATTAAATTGGGTTGCCGAAAATCGCCGACCACACCCCGCGCGATCAGTGCTTGCATGATCGGGTAGGCGTGGTCATGGGCAAACGAGAGCTGTGATGCGCGTTCGGCGCGAATACGTGGTGCGACACAGGTAAATCCGCAAGTGTCGCAGTGTTGCTCCATCAGTTGCCAGAATAGATCTGTCAGCGCCAATGATTTGGCGCGTACGTCCGCCATTTCGACGCCGTCAAATGTATCAATGCCGCAACCAAGCGCAATCATCGACAGGATGGATGGTGTTCCACACTGGAAGCGAGATATGTTTTCAGCGGGCACAAATGACGGGGCAAATTGAAACGGCGCCTGGTGACCAAACCAGCCCGAAAGTGGCGTCGATACGCGGGCGTGCCAGTTTTTTTCCACATATAAATAACCCGGCGCACCCGGACCACCGTTGAGATACTTATAACCACAGCCAACCGCAAATTCCGCGCCATCTGTATTGAGATTTAATGGCAGCGCGCCCGCGCTGTGGCTGAGGTCCCACACCACATGGGTTCCCGCTTTTTTTGCCGCCGCGTTGATGGTTGCCATTTCATGCAAGTGCCCGGTGCAATAGTCCACCTGTGTGATCAGCACCGCAGCCGTGGTCGCATCGATTGACGTTACCAATTCACCGGGTTCAACCAGTCGCAAAACATAGCGGTCGCCCAGCAACGCGTTGAGGCCCTCGGCAATGTATAAATCGGTCGGAAAATTGCCACGCTCGGAAATAATCACATTACGGGCATTGTCGCGGGCGATGTGTGGCAATGTCAGCACGCCGGCGAGCAGCTTAAAAATATTGACGGAGGTCGAATCTCCGACCAAAACCTCGTCTGGTGCCGCGCCGAGCAATCGCGACAGGGCGGCACCGGTGGTGCGCGGAAGATTCACCCAATCTGCGCTGTTCCACGAACCAATCAGCCCGCGCCCCCAATCGTGCAAAATTGTTTTTTCAAGGGTCGCGGCCGTTTTGGCCGGCAGGGCACCAAGCGAATTGCCGTCCAGGTAAATTACGCCCTCAGGCAGCGCAAACCGCGCCCGCAAGTGTGACAACCGGTCGGCATGGTCGAGCGCGACACATCCGGCGCGGTTCAAGGGCGTCGGGGGTCGCAGTTCGATGCCGAGTAGTTGCTGTGTGAGGGAAGTCATGCCTGAATTATCGCAGACCTGCCGGGTATGCAAAGCCGCTTGTGGCTGTTATGGGCGGGATGGGTCGTGTTTGCGATTGTTGCAGCCGCCGAAAGCCGCAAAAGGGCGTTGGAAAGTGCAGAAAGTCAGGGAAATATACTCGCCGGAACGATGCGGTAAAATAGCGGACTAATTCTTGGACGAGAAACGTGTGGTGAATGTGGGCGGCTCAACCGGTTCGATTACGCTGAAGGGAAGCATGGTGGCGATTGTCACCCCGATGTTGCCGGATGGCGCATTGGATCTTCCACGTTTGAAATCGCTGATCAACTGGCATGTGAATGAGGCAACCGACGGCATCGTCATCGTCGGTACGACCGGCGAATCGCCAACTGTTGATTTTGCCGAACACGAACAGTTGATTAATGCGGCGGTTGATTATTCAGACGGACGGATTCCGGTAATTGCCGGCACCGGGGCAAATTCGACCAAAGAGGCGATTTTTCTGTCGAAAGTTGCCAAGCGCGCCGGCGCGGACTATTCACTTTCGGTCGTTCCCTACTACAACAAACCGACCCAGCAGGGCATGTACCTGCATTATCGCGCCATCGCGGAAGCCTGCGATTTGCCGATGATCCTGTATAACGTACCCGGTCGCACGGTGGCGGATATCGCCAATGACACGGTTCTGCGACTGGCGGAAATCGAAAACATCATCGGTATCAAGGATGCGACCGCAAACATGGCGCGCGGCACACATTTGATCAAACACGCGCCGAAAAATTTTGCGATCTACTCCGGTGAAGACGTCTCGACCCTTGCGTTGTTGCTGCTGGGAGGGCACGGTACCATCTCGGTCACCGCGAACGTGGCACCGCGCATGATGCACGATATGTGTGCGGCCGCGCTGGCGGGCCGCCGCGAAGACGCGATTTTGATCAACAACAGGTTGTTGGGTTTGCACAACGACCTGTTCCTCGAAGCCAACCCGATTCCAGTCAAATGGGCGCTTCAACAAATGGGCAAGATCGATTCGGGCATCCGATTGCCGTTGACCCCGTTTGAAACCAGGTACCACGCCACGCTGCTTGCCACGATGCGTGACGCCGGAATTCTCGAAAATACCAAGGAAGTCGCATAAATGAAGTTGAACCGCACTTTTTTACTCGTTGCATCTTCCTGCGTTGTTGTTACCGGGTGTAGCTGGCTGAGTCCGGCCGGTCCGGACTACCGGACACAAGGGCAGGCCACCAAGATCCGTTCGCTCGAGGTGCCGCCGGACTTAACAAAACCGATTGCGGATGACCGGTTTGTCGTGCCGGACAACAAAGCGACTACGTTTTCGCAATACAGCCGTGAGCGCGGCTCTCAGCCGCTGGTTTCGACCAACACCGCGGTGCTGCCGAAGTTTGACAATGCGCGTATGGTCCGCGCCGGCGATCAGCGCTGGCTGGTGGTCAAGGCGGCGCCTGACCGGGTCTGGACGGTGCTGAAAGAATTCTGGACAGAGACCGGCTTTTTGCTCAAACGTGAGACACCGGAGTCCGGCATCATGGAAACGGATTGGGCTGAAAACCGCTCAAAAATTCAGCAAGACTTTATCCGTAATTCCGTCGGACGATTGTTGGACGGGCTGTATTCGACCGGTGAGCGGGACAAATTCCGTACCCGCATTGAAGCGGGAACCGAAGCAGGCACGACAGAAATTTTCGTCAGCCACCGTGGTTTGGAAGAAGTCTTTACAAATGCCGACAAAAACAGCACAGGTTGGCAGTTCCGTGGTCCGGACAAAGATCTCGAAGCAGAAATGCTCGGGCGCATGATGGTCAAGTTTGGTTTTGCCGGCGACAAGACGGCTGCAGTCGCCGGTGCCACCAGCGCACCAAGCGGTGTGGCGAGCGCAACCTACGATACGCAAAAAGGCGGATCGTTGAAGGTCGCCGAGCCATTTGACCGTGCATGGCGCCGTGTCGGTCTGGCACTTGATCGCTCCGGCTTTACCGTCGAAGATCGTGATCGCTCAAAAGGAATGTTCTTTGTCCGATACATCGACCCGGATGCTGACGCACAGTCCGGCCAGACAAAAAGCTGGTTCGACCGTTTGGCGTTCTGGCGCTCAGACAAACCCGCCGATCGGCCGCAATTCCGCATCAAGGTTGCCGAGCTCGCCGGCGCGTCGGAAGTC
>JANMNT010000331.1:0-4769 GCA_031368465.1 Burkholderiales bacterium | reverse complement strand
TGGTCTTGAAAACCAGCGACAGGGCAACTTGTCCGTGAGTTCGAATCTCACACCTTCCGCCATCATCGCCCCTATCTGACCTCGGATGGGGCTTTTTATTTTTGGTGCCGTGAAAACCCGTGTTCAAGCGTTGATTTACCGAAGTGCCATTGGCTTGATTTTTTTCACTGCCGTGTCGCCGTTGTTTGCCCAGTCCGCAGCGGCAGCAGAGCAAGAAATCGTCGTCACGGTCACGCGCCAACCCAGCGCCATTTCCCTGACGCCCGCTGCCGTCGATGTGGTCAATGTTGAAAGAGTGCGCAGCGCACTGCCGGCAGTTGACGTCAGTGAATTTTTGTCGCGGTTACCGGGCCTGAATATCCAGAATCGTCAGAATTACGCGCAGGACACACAAATCAGTTCGCGCGGCTTTGGTGCACGTGCGACGTTCGGCATACGCGGCATCAAGATTTTTGTCGACGATATTCCGGTGTCGATTCCCGACGGGCAGGCGCAGGGTGCCGTGATTCCGCTGGCGGCAATCAACCGGATTGAAGTGCTTCGCGGACCGTGGGCGGTCGCGTATGGCAATGCGGCTGGTGGCGTGATATCGGCGACGACCTCAATTGTCGCGTCAGGATCCGTTGTCGAAGCGCGGGCCATTGGTGGCGCGGACGGGCAGCGGGTTAACAGCTTGTTTTTTGCCGCACCGGATTCAGGTGGCCTGCTCAGTTACCAGCGTTTTTCCACAAGCGGGTTTCGTGATCACAGTGCGTCGGTGCGTGAACACAGCTATTTGCGTTTTGACGCCGCGCTCTCGCCGTCGGTAACGTTGACCTTGTCGGCCAATGTGATTGACCAGCCAGAGAGTCAGGATGCATTGGGCCTGACGCGACAACAATTGGCACAAAATCCACGCCAGGCCGGCACCAATGCGGAACTATTTAATACGCGCAAATCGATCCACCACCGTCAGTTTGGCGGCGTGGTTTCCGCCGTCGCGACGGGTATCAGCATCAAGGCAATTGCCTACGCCGGCGAGCGTGATGTCACGCAGTTTCTGGCCACGCCGGTTGCGGCGCAGGGCTCGCCAACCAGCGCCGGTGGCGTGGTTGACCTTGAAAGGCGTTTTTGGGGCGCCGGATTGCGACTGGCGCAACAACGCGGCAGCATCGCATGGAGCCTCGGTGTTGACGTCGATCATGCGGATGATGCACGCCGCGGGTTTGAAAATTATTTGCAGGATAGCAACCGGCTTGTACTTGGTGTGCGCGGCAACCTGCGCCGTGATGAGTCGAACATTCAGCGCAGTGCCGATGTGTTCGGGCAACTCAGCGCGCAGATCAGTCCCACCTGGCATTTTCATTTCGGCGCACGACAGAGCCACCTCGATTTTTCGGTTGTCGACCGTTATGTGCGCGCAGGCAATGGTGATGATTCAGGTGGCCGCCGGTTTGCGGCATTCTCACCGGCACTCGCGCTGGTGAAATCGCTCAACGAGCAGGGTCGGAAGGACGTGCAGGCGTCGATGTACCTGAGTGTGGCGCGCGGTTTTGAGACACCGACGGCGGCAGAGATGGCGTATCGACTTGATCAGGCATCCGGACTGAATATGGATCTCAAGCCGGGCCGCAATAATCAGATTGAATTTGGCTACCGACGCCTGGTCGCCGGGTTATCGGCCAAGCTGGCGGCCTTTCAAATCACCAGCCAGAATGAAATCGTACAGGCATCGGTGGTGGCCGGTCGGTCGAGTTTCCAAAATGCCGCCGCCACGTTACGACGCGGCTTTGAATTATCGTTGACATGGCGACCCGCCACTGAATGGGACGCCGCGCTCGCATGGACCGTGACACACGCAAACGTGTCGGACGCTTACCTTGCAGGCACCGGCACCAATGCACGCCGGATCGAAGCCGGGTCATCCATGCCGGCGGTACCTAGGCAAAATTTTTTTGGTGAAATTGCATGGCGCCGAAACCTGCCGGGATGGTCGGCAAATTTGGGACTACAAGCGCGATCCACCATGCCGGCGGATGACGCCAACACGGCATTTGCCGCCGGTTACGCAACACTTGTCGCAGCGGTCAATTTCAAACAGGTTGTAAATAGCATGGCGAGGCCGATTGAATTTGATACGTTTGTCCGCGCCGAAAACCTGCTTGATCGTCAGTACGTCGGCAGCGTCATCACCAACGAGGCGAATCAGCGTTTCTACGAGCCGGCGGCCGGTCGACGGGTCATGGCAGGTATCAGCGCGCGTTTGCGGTTTTGACGCCACAGGGTAATATTTAATCTTTGCAGTTAACGATCATATGGGAAACAGAAAAATGTTGAAGTCATTTTTGGCGGTAACGGTGGCGGCAATGGCAATGTCGGCGGGCACTGGCGCGTACGCGCAGGGTTCCCCGACTGGTAAAACGATTGACACCGATCTGTACAAGATTCGTGCGGTGACCGTCGTTGGTGGCTTGAAGAACCCATGGGCGGTGGCGTTTTTACCCGATGGCCGCATGTTGGTCACCGAACGTCAGGGAACCATGCGCATCGTCGACGGTGGGAAGTTGGTTGCCGCACCCATCGAGGGGATTCCCAAGGTAACCGAGTTTGGTCAGGGCGGATTGCTTGACGTCACGTTGCATCCAAAATACACCGAGAACGGCTGGATTTATTGGACCTTTAACGCCGTCGAGGGCGGGTTGCATGGTACCGAGCTGGCGCGAGGCAAGTTGGGCGGCACCAAAGACAAACCGATCATGACTGATGTGCAGGTATTGTTCAAAATGTCGCCGAAGTCGGATCGGGGATTTCACTTCGGTTCGCGCATCGTGTTTGATCGCGACGGATATTTGTTTGTGACGTTCGGTGATCGTGGCGACAGTCCCGCCAAAGGTACCGCACAGCGCGCGCAGCAGCTTAACGACCACGCGGGTAAGTCGATCCGCCTGTTTGATGACGGTCGCGTGCCACCGGACAATCCATTTGTCAAAACCAAAGACGCCAAGCCGGAAATTTTTACGCTGGGCAATCGCAATATGCAGGGCGCGGCGTTGAACCCGTTGACCAACAAAGTTTGGACCCACGAGCACGGCCCACAGGGTGGTGATGAGATCAATATCCTGACAGCCGGCACCAACTATGGTTGGCCGGTCATCACCTACGGCGTGAACTATGGCGTTGGCACCAAGATCGGCGAAGGGTCGGAAAAGGCCGGGATGGCGCAGCCGCTGCTGCATTGGACCCCGTCGATTGCGGCGTGCGGGATGGCGTTTGTCGGCAGCGATGGCAATGGAGGCGCACGATCGTCGAATTTCCCAAAGTGGCAGGGCAATTTACTGGTTGGCGCGCTCGCCGGCCAAATGGTGGTGCGCTTGACGCTTGATGGTGACAAGGTGCTTTCACAGGAGCGTATGTTCCTGCGTGCGCTTGGTCGCATTCGTGACGTTCGGCAGGGGCCGGACGGCAACATTTACGTGCTGACCGACGCCACCGATGGCGAGTTGATCCGACTCGAGCCGGTCAAATAACCTGACATGATCCGCGTTTGGGATATCCCGGTCAGGTTGTTTCACTGGTTGTTGGTGCTGGCCGTGATCGGCTTGTTTGTCACCGGCAAACTCGGCGGCAATTGGATGGAATATCACCAGAAGCTCGGTGCGTTTGTGCTGGGGTTGGTGATATTCCGCGTCATTTGGGGCGTCCTCGGTGGTTTCCACGCACGCTTTGTCAATTTTGTGCGGGGCCCGTCCATAGTACTGGCTTATATGAAGCAGTTGGTCGGCAAAGGTGATGGCAACACATTGCCAACCTACCTCGGCCATAACCCGATGGGCGCATTGTCGGTGTTGGGATTGCTGCTGGTGCTGGGTTTTCAGGCGGTATCGGGGTTGTTTGCCGACGACGACATTTTGTCGAGCGGGCCCTATGCGGCATCCGTTGCCAAAGGCGTGAGCGACCTGCTTACGAAACTGCACAAACTCAATTCGGACTTGATCCTGATATTGGCCGGTGTGCACATCGCTGCGATTGCGTTTTACTTTTTTGTCAAAAAAGAAAACTTGGTGAAGGCCATGTTTACCGGCAGAAAGCCCAATACTGACGGCGTGTTTGGGGCAGAAATGGCTGAAACAGGCCGCCCAGCTTGGATGTCGTGGCTGGTTGCTGCATTTTCAGCCGGCGTGGCCTACGCGGTTTTTATCAAAGCGTTTACATAGAGGGACGCGTCGGTGATTCAAAAAAAACGCCGCTTAATGAGCGGCGTTTTTACGTCAACAAACCGTGACGCTATTTGTTGCGGTAATCGTCGTGGCAGGCTTTGCACGACGCGCCGGTGGCACCAAATTGTTTCTTGATGTCGTCAAAGCTGCCGGTCTTGGCGATGGCAGCCAGTTTGGCCGTCTCTTCATTCATCTTGGACATTTTGGCTTTGAAGTCATCCATCTTTGTCCAAATCTCAGGTTTTGCCTTGGTCGGCGCACCGGCATCGGTGCCCGGGCCGAATCCTTCGAGTGCAAGCGGGGCAACCTTTGCAACGTTGTCGGCGTTGCGCGCGAATGTCGCTTTGTCGTAAGGTATTTTTCCCTGCACCATGCCAGCCATCGGGCCAAAATTCCAGCCCATGATTTTGTAGACGCCCTGACGATAGGCGATGGCGTCTTCCGGTTTGGCTTGTGCCGCGGCGCTGCCTGCAACCAATGCGCTGACCGAGGCGGTCAAAACAAGTAGAAATTTTTTCATAGCGACCTTTAACCTTTAAATAAATTGATGAAGACAAAACGGCTGACGACTAA
>JANMNT010000285.1:0-3777 GCA_031368465.1 Burkholderiales bacterium | reverse complement strand
CCGAGGAAGCGGTTGTCAAGGGATTGCGTGTACCGGTCAACATTCGCGTTGCGGCCGACTTCAAGAATATGGATCAAATTGTCGGTCAGGTGGTGCGTGCCAACCCACAGGTTGTCATCATGACCACCGACACCATCGCGACTGCGGAATTCATCCGTCGTTTTCGCAAGCTCGACAAGGGGACGAGTGTTGTCGGTCTGTCAACGGTCAATCATCGTACGCTGATGGAACTTGCCAAGCCTGAATTTGCCGCAAGCACGATGCTGACACAGGTCGTGCCGCATCCTGAGGTTGCGCTGACGCAGGTCCAAAATGAACACTTGAAGCACATGGCAAAGTACCGGGATGAACCGCCGTCGCATGTCACGCTTGAAGGATTCATTGCGGCGAAAAGTTTTGCCAATGCAATTACCCGTGCCAATGCAACGAACCGCGGCACCATCCTGGCGGCGCTGAGCGGTACCCGCCGCTATGATGTTGGCGGTATCAACCTGGTTTTCACCAATACCCGTGATCGCTGCTCGACATTTGTTGAACTCGCCTTCCTTCGCAAGAGCGGGCAATTGATCCAATAGCCGTCCCTAACCGAAAAGCCCTCTGCCTTGCGGGTTCGACATTGCGATGGCGATGGCCTGCTCCTTCTCACAAAACCGGGAAGGCTGGTTAATCGGCGTACACTGCAGAGGCTTGCGGGAATCCTCTTGCTCGCTCCATTAGGAGAATGGCCATGGCCGCAACGAGTAAGAGCGACGACGACGACGCCCGCCCAACGTCCCACGGGACCGCATTTAAGAACATGACGTCATCCGGCAAGTTTGTCTGGCTGTTGAAGCTGACGATATGCATTTGTGCGTTTGGCTTCCTCTTTCCGGATGTGATGAACGCCTAGCGTCGCCGGCTTCTGCAGGGAAGTTGTCAGTCAAACCCGCCTATTGGTGGATATCTTCAGGCAATTTTGGCTGAAGATATCCGTCAATTCTGGCGTTTCAATATCGGCTGTGGCGCGGTTAGTTTAACGCTCCCGCCAACACCCTCACCACATGCACCGCCTCACGTGTGGCACCGTCTTGAATCTGATGCCGGCAACTGGTGCCATCGGCCACGATCAGCGTATCCGCACTTGCCTTGCGCACCGCCGGTAGCAGCGAAAGCTCGGCCATTTTTATCGAGACGTCGATATGCTCGGCTTCATAACCAAACGAACCGGCCATGCCACAGCAGCTTGATTCGATTGCTGTGGTCTTGAGTTCCGGAATCCACGACAGTACTTCCTCAACGTCACCCATGACACCAAAGGCTTTTTGGTGACAATGGCCGTGCAGCAGCGCTTGCTTGGCGTCGATTGCATGCAACGCCAGATTCAGCCGCCCTGCCCGTTTTTCGCGCACCAGAAATTCTTCAATCAGAAACGCATTGGCCACGAGCTTGTTGGTTTGTTCGCCGGGGAACATGGATTGGAATTCATCGCGCAAGGTCAGCAGGCACGAAGGTTCGAGGCCGACAATGGCGACGCCGCGTTCGACATACGGCATCAAGGCATCGATGGTACGGCGCGCCTCATGTTTGGCTTCGTCCATCATGCCGGTACCGAGGAAGGTGCGGCCGCAACAAAGCGGACGCTTGTGATCGGCCGCTTGGGCAAATCGAACGGTGAAGCCGGCTGCTTCGAGTACCTTGACGGCGGCGGCCACGTTTTCATTTTCGAACCAGGTGTTGAAGGTGTCGGCAAACAAAACCACGTCGCGGGTATCGACATCGTCAGCTTTTGGATTCGACGGTACGGGCGCAGGCACACCAGACCATCGCGGCAATGATCGTTTCGACGACAAACCGACCAGCATCTCGCGTAATGTTTTGACGCCCGGTATGATTTCAACCCCATTGATCAACCATGCAAATTTGGATACCCACGGCGCATAACGCGGCAAATACGCGACCAGTTTGTCGCGCAGGGTAAAACCATGGCGCGCGTTGTAGTGGTGCAAAAATTCGATTTTCATTTTTGCCATGTCCACGCCGGTCGGACATTCGCGCTTGCATCCTTTGCAGCTTACGCACAGGTCCATCACCTGTTTGACCGACGCTGAGGCAAAGCCGTCATCGAGTTGGTTGGACAACGCGAGTCGCAAGGTGTTGGCGCGGCCGCGGGTGACGTGTTGCTCGTCCCTGGTCGCACGGTAGCTTGGGCACATGGTGCCCGCGTCGAATTTTCGGCAATGGCCGTTGTTGTTGCACATCTCGACCGCCGCCGCCAAACCCCGTTCACCAAATTCTGTTTTCCAGTCAAATGCCGTGGTGATTTGCGGCGTGGTGTATTGCGGCTGATAGCGAAACAGCGATCGATCGTCTTGTTTTGATGGCGACACAATCTTGCCGGGGTTCATCAGGTTGTTGGGATCAAACAATGCTTTGATTTCACCCAACGCCGCCGTCAGGCGCGGGCCAAAAAACGGCGCAATCCATTCACTGCGCACCAGGCCATCGCCGTGCTCCCCTGAATAGACGCCTTTGTATTCTTTGACCAGCTGTGCCGCCTCCTCTGCGATGGCGCGCATTTTGCCGGCACCATCGGCTTTCATATTCAGAATGGGGCGCACATGCAATGTGCCAACGCTGGCGTGGGCGTACCAGGTGCCGACCGTGCCGTGTTTGGTAAAGACTTCCGTCAGGCGCCGCGTGTATTCGGCGAGGTGTGGCAACGGCACTGCGCAGTCTTCGATAAAACTCACCGGCTTGCCCTCGCCTTTCATCGACATCATGATATTGAGGCCGGCCTTGCGCACGTCCCATAATTTTTTCTGGGCATTGGCGGCGGTCATTTTGACCACACTTCCGGGAACACCGAGGTCACCCATCAGCACGGCGAGGTCGTCGAGCTTTTGTGTGATCGCGTTCAAATCGTCACCGGCAAATTCGACCAAGAGAATTGCGTCGGGTTGGTTGATCAACGCCGCATCGATCACCGGCCGGAACGCCGGATTGTTGCGCGAAAGGTCGATCATGGTGCGATCAACCAGCTCCACCGCGGTCGGGCCGAGCGGGACGATATGTTGCGTCAAATCCATCGCCTGATAAAAGGTCGGGAAATTCACCACGCCGAGCACACGGTGGATTGGCAGCGGCGAGAGCTTTAACTCCAGCGATTGAAAATACGCCAGCGTGCCTTCAGAGCCGACCAGCAGATGCGCCAGATTGGGCAGCGTCGTGTTGTAGCGCATCGGGTCCTGCGGCGCAAAAATATCGAGGTTGTAGCCCGCCACGCGTCGCAACAATGGCGGAAACCGCGCGACGATTTCGTCGCGTTCACGCTCACAAATCGCACGAATGCCATTGGCAATCGCCTGAAAACGCCCGCTACTGTTGGTGTTTGCGGTGGTGTCGTCGAAACGTGCGACAGTGCCATCGATCAGCAATGCGTCAATCGCGGCGACGTTGTGCACCATATTGCCGTAGAAAATCGAGCGCGAGCCACACGAGTTGTTGCCGGCCATGCCACCAATGGTCGCCTGCGCGGAGGTTGACACATCGACGGGATACCACAGGCCGTGTTGTTTTAACTGCGCATTGAGTGTGTCGAGCACCATGCCCGGCTCGACCACGGCGCGGCGGTTGGCGGCGTCGACCGAAATCAGCCGGTTGCAATATTTGCTGTGGTCGATGACCAGCGCCGCGCCCACGGTCTGGCCGCATTGCGAGGGACCGGCGCCGCGCGGCAGAATCGGTACCCCCTGCCCGGAGGCAATCTGTATCGCCACCCGCGCGGCCTCTATGCTGCGC
>JANMNT010000255.1:0-25715 GCA_031368465.1 Burkholderiales bacterium | reverse complement strand
CGAAGGGATCCAGCACATTGCGTTGGCATGCAAAGACATTTACACCACCGTTGAAACCCTGCGCGCACGGGGCGTCAAATTTCTCGACACCCCGGATGCCTACTATGCACTGGTAGACAAACGCGTCAAGAACCACGGCGAGGATTTGGCCCGGCTACAGAAAAACAAGATTTTGATCGACGGCGAAGGACTCGACAAGGCGTCGCACGAGGACAAGCTATTACAGATCTTTACCGAAACCGTCATCGGCCCGATTTTCTTTGAGGTCATTCAGCGTAAAGGCAACGAAGGATTTGGTGAAGGCAATTTCAAGGCACTGTTTGAGGCGATCGAGGCCGACCAAATTGCCAGAGGTGTACTTTAGAAAACCCTAATATCGACGCCTGCTTTCAGACATTTTTGCCTGCAACGACGCGCCAGTATTGCACTTTCAATTTTTAATCCGCCCCCAATATGAGCGACGAAATTAGATACCAGCCCGGCTTTGGCAATGAGTTCTCCTCAGAGGCGATTGCCGGTGCGCTGCCTGTCGGCCAAAACTCACCGCAAAAAACACCGTTCGGCCTTTATGCCGAACAGGTTTCCGGCAGCGCCTTCACCGCGCCGCGTGACCACAACCTGCGCAGCTGGCAATATCGCTTACGTCCGTCGGCGGCGCACTCGGCCTATCGACTGATCGCGCACGAAAGATTGCGTACCGCGCCGTGTGGCGAGGCTGTCGCCACGCCTGACCGGTTGCGCTGGGACGCATTCGAGATTCCGCCAAATACAACCGACTTTATCGACGGCCTGGCAACCATTGCAACCAACGGTGACGCCGCCGCGCAACGCGGTGTGGCGGTGCATATTTATGCCGCTAATCAATCGATGACGCGCAATTTCTACAACGCCGACGGCGAAATGTTGATCGTGCCGCAACAGGGCTCGCTCAGGGTATTGACCGAGATGGGCATCATTGGCGTTGCCCCCGGTGAAATCACCGTGATCCCGCGTGGCATCAAGTTTCGGGTTGAGTGTGGCGAGCCAATCCGCGGCTATGTTTGCGAAAACTACGGCCAGCCGTTTCGGCTGCCGGACCTCGGCCCGATCGGTGCAAACGGGCTCGCCAATGCGCGTGATTTTTTGACGCCGATTGCCTGGTTTGAAGATGTTGCCGGCGAGACCGAAGTCGTGGCCAAATTTGGCGGCCGTCTTTGGGCCTGCTCCCAGACCGGATCCCCATTAAACGTGGTCGCCTGGCATGGCAATTACGCGCCATACAAATATGATCTGTCGCGATTTAATGCGATCAATAGCGTGTCGTTTGATCATTGCGACCCGTCGATATTTACCGTGTTGACGTCCCCTTCAGAACTGGCCGGTACGGCGAATCTGGATTTTGTGATTTTTCCGCCGCGCTGGATGGTGGCCGAGAAAACTTTCCGACCACCCTGGTTTCATCGCAATATCATGAGTGAGTACATGGGCCTGATTCACGGCCGGTACGACGCAAAGGCGGACGGCTTCCTGCCCGGCGGGGGCTCGTTGCACAATTGTTTTTCCGCCCATGGTCCGGATGCGGCGACCTATGAGAAAGCGGTCGCCGAAACACTGCAACCGGTTTATCAGGGTAAGACGCTGGCGTTTATGTTCGAGAGCCGCTACGTGTTTCAAACAACATCGTTTGCAATGGACACGCCTGCGTTGCAAAAAGACTATGACCACGTTTGGGCGGGATTTGACGCGGCAAAGGTATCCCAATGAAATTCGCAACATTCAAACACGCCACCAACCGTGACGGTGTCCTGCACCTGGTTGATCGTCGCCTCACCCGTGCCATCGACATTTCCGATATCGCACCGACCATGCAATATGCGTTGGAGCACTGGCAATCGCTCGAGCGCCGGTTGCTCGACGAATACGAAAGCCTCGAATGTGGCACCGACCGACCCATTGTTGATTTTGCAAAAGCACTTGCAGAAGGGCGTGTGGCGGCACCGTTGCCCCGCACCCACCAATGGCTCGACGGGTCGGCGTATCTGTCGCACGTCGAACGGGTGCGGCGTGCGCGCGGCGACACGGTGCCTGACAGTTTTTATCGCGAACCGTTGATGTACCAGGGCGGCGGCGACGCCATGCTCGGCCCGCGTGATGATATCGAATGTCTGTCAGAAGACTGGGGCGCTGATCTCGAGGGTGAGGTTGGTGTGATTAGCGGTGACGTAAACATGGGCGCAAGTCCGGCAGAAGCAGCGGCCGCCGTCCGCTTGCTGGTACTCATCAACGATGTGTCTTACCGGAAATTGATTCCCGCCGAACTCGCCAAGGGCTTCGGTTTTGTCAACGGCAAGGGCTTAAACGCGCTGTCGCCGGTTGCCGTCACGCCGGACGAACTTGGTGGTGCGTGGTCCGATCAAAAGGGTGCCGGCAAAGTCGACTATCGTTTAATTTGTCATGTGCGCGGCGCTTGGTTTGGCAATCCGAATGCAGCGGATGACATGACATTTTCGTTCTACGACCTCGTCGCCCACGCGGCCAAGACACGGCCGCTCAAGGCCGGCACATTGATCGGTTCGGGCACTGTCTCGAACCACGATGTTGCGACCGGCTACGCATGCATCATGGAAAAACGTTTGGTCGAACAAGTCGAGCTCGGCGCGGCAAAAGAGGACTTCCTGCGTTTTGGAGACGATATCGAAATCGACATGTTCGATCATCACGGCCAGACAATTTTTGGATCAATCAAGAACCGGCTGGTTGCGGCAAAGGCAAAATAATGGCAGGCCAAACCGATCACGCGCTGCGTGGCGACTATGCAAATATTCGCGCGGACTATACGGTTGATCAGGACTATGGCCGATATACAGAGGCCGAGCAGGATTTATGGAAACGCCTCTACGCACGCCAGTCGGCGTTGGTTCCACAATACGCGTGTGATGAATTTATCGACGTGTTGGGTGGATTAAATTTTGGCGCGGGCATTCCGCATTTTGCAGAAATCAACGCGATGTTATTTCCGGCGACGCGCTGGATGCTGGTCGCGGTGCCGGGCCTGCTGCCGGATGACGTTTTTTTCACCCACTTGGCCAACCGGCGCTTCCCGGTTTCAGTCTGGCTGCGCAAACCGGAAGAGTTCGAGTACATCGTCGAGCCGGATATTTTTCATGATTTTTTCGGTCACGTCCCGTTGTTGTTCGACGCCACATTTGCCGATTACCTCGAAGCATATGGCAAGGGCGGCGTGAAGGCCAAGGGCTTGAACGCACTGGATTATCTGGCAAGGCTCTATTGGTACACCGTTGAGTTCGGCCTGATCCAGACACGAAAAGGACTGCGCACCTATGGCGCGGGGATATTGTCGTCGGCCGGCGAGCTGCCCTATTGCATCAGCAGCCAAAAGCCCAACCGCATCCGCTTTGACCTGCTGAGAGTGATGCAGTCAAACTACAAGATCGATACGTTTCAGGAAACATATTTTGTGATCGACAGCTTCAAACAATTGTTTGACGCGACCGCACCGGATTTCACACCGCATTACGCCGCGTTATCGCAGCGCCGGGACTTGGCGGCCAACGAGACAATCGCCGCTGACCAATTGATCAGAGTCTGATGCCGGCAGGTCAACTCACCCGGGTGGCTTGGTATCGATGAACTCCTGACGCACCTCGATGCGCTCGACCCATGCACACAAATTGGGATAGGTGCTGCGCCATGCCACCTCCGGTAGACGATATTCAACCCACAGCAGCGCACACGCCAAGGCAATATCGGCGAGTGTAAAAACGTCGCCCTGACAAAACTTGCGATCTGACAGTTCGCGTGCGGCGGCGGCAATCGCGCCCTCGATTTTTCCGAATTGTCGTGAAATCCATTCCGCACCCTGCTGTGCAGGCGGGCGCTTGCGCTCGAGGAAAATCGCGATGCCGGCGTCGGCAATGCCGTCACCGAGCGCTTCCCAGCGTTTTACCATTGCCCTCTCGCGATTGTTTTCAGGAATCAGCCGCGAGCCGGGTGACACCCCGTCGAGATATTCAACGATCACGCGTGAGTCGTAGAGGACGGTGCCGTCATCAAGCACCAAGGCCGGGATTTTGCCCAGCGGGTTGTACAACTGGATTTTGGTGTCAGCCGACCAGACGTTTTCGTCAAGATAATCAGCATCAAGATGACGTTCGGCGAGAACAATGCGAACTTTACGGGCGTAAGGGCTGGTTTTTGATGCGATTAATTTCATGAGGATCATTTCGATTATTTTTCAAATTATAACAGCGCCGGCACCCTCGATCCGGGGCGCCGTCGGCATCCGTGACGGGGCGGGACATGTAATTCATCGCGCCGTGTTAAACTTTTTTATTCCCGTTTGAGGCGTTTTTCCCCATGTCGCTGCCACTTTCCGCCATCACCGCACTTTCGCCGCTGGATGGCCGCTACGAAAAAAAAGTCGCGCATTTACGCGAATTTTTCAGCGAGTTTGCACTTATCAAATATCGCATCCATGTCGAGATTGAATGGCTGATTGCACTCAGCCTGGCCGATGGGCTTGTCGAAGTCGGGCCTTTTTCCGCCACCACGATCGACGCATTGCGTGCGCGTGCCGCGGCGTTTTCGGTTGCCGATGCCGAACGGGTAAAGACCATCGAAGCGACCACCAATCACGATGTCAAGGCGGTCGAGTATTGGCTGCGGGAATCCTTTGCCGATAACAAGGATGTTGCCGCTGCCGGGGCGTTTATTCACTTTGCCTGTACGTCGGAGGACATCAACAATCTTTCGCACGCACTGATGCTTACCCACGCGCGACGGGCGTGTCTGTTACCGGTTTTACGCGGCACCGAGGCAAAAATCATCGCCCTGGCGCACGAACACGCGGCGTTGCCGATGCTGGCGCACACCCACGGACAGCCGGCCTCGCCGACCACACTGGGTAAAGAGATGGCGAACGTGGCGGCACGACTTCAACGTGCAATCCATGCCATCGAAAATGTAACAATCCTCGGCAAGATCAACGGCGCGGTTGGAAATTACAACGCACATCTTGCCGCGTACCCCGATTTCGACTGGCCCGCGTTTGCAAAAAAGTTCGTCACCGATTTAGACGTAACCTTCAACCCGTATACGATTCAGATCGAGCCTCACGACTACATGGCCGAGTTGTTTGACGCAATCGCCAGAACCAACACGATTTTGGTCGACTTGAACCGCGATATTTGGGGCTACATTGCCAAGGGTTATTTTAGGCAACGCACCAAAGTTGGCGAAATTGGTTCCTCGACCATGCCGCACAAGGTCAATCCGATTGATTTCGAGAACTCCGAGGGTAACCTGGGCTTGGCCAATGCCGTCCTGCGCCATTTATCTGAAAAATTGCCCATCTCCAGATGGCAACGTGATCTGACCGATTCAACTGTGTTGCGCAATATGGGGGTGGCGTTGGGATATTCGCTGCTCGCCTACGAATCGCTGAATCGCGGGCTGCACAAACTCGAGGCAAACCCGGCGGCGCTGAATGCCGACCTTGACCGGCAATGGGACGTGCTGGCTGAACCCGTTCAAACAGTGATGCGAAAATACGGTGTCAGCGACGCATACGAGCAACTCAAGGATTTGACGCGCGGCAAGGGTGGCATTGACCGCGACGCGATGCACGGCTTTATCAACACGCTGGCAATCCCGCAGCATGAAAAGGACGCATTGCTAAAAATGACGCCTTCCAGTTACGTCGGGTACGCCGTTAAGTTGGCGCAATCAATCACCGCATAGGTGAAAGCAGCGCCCCGCCGATTCCTGATATCACATGTCAATCGATCCCCTTGAATCAATCGTGTTAACCGACGCGGTGGTATTTCGCAAAACTGATGCCGGCAAAGAAGAGGTTGCCACGCGCGGCCGGTCGCTGCACCAACGATACCGCCGTACGCTGATTATTATCGATGGCGTCAAGGACCTGGCTGAGATTTCCGTGTTGCTGCGTCCGGGCGAGATCGAGGTCGTGTTTCCGCATTTGCTGGCGCTAAGCCTCATCGAACCGGTTTCGCCGGATGAATTGGCCAAAAACGGCGAACGCATATCGATGGTGCCCGCGGCGCGCAATCCGTTGGTTTTCGCCGAAATACGCGCCAACGCCGTGCGACGCATTCGCGACGTGTTTGGCGACGGTGCAGACTATTTGGCCGGCGAGATTGAAGGCACGGGTACGGCTGACGAATTGCGCATTAAATTACGCGAACTCGAGGAAATTTTTACCAGCGTATTGGGCAAAGATGAAGGCGTGCAGTTTGCGCGCGAGATCGGTCATGCATTACTTGCGCTGGTGCCGCGAACGAACGACCAATGATTGGCGGCAGGTAAAACCGGCGCGCGGTCGCCAGCCAACGACAACCGCGCGTGATCAAAACTAGCCTGCCGATTTCATCAAATCAAGCAAAAATTGCTCGAATTGTTTCTTGTCGAGCATGCCGGCTTTTTTGGTGTCCATCTTGTCGAACATCGCGCCGATTTTTTTCATGAATGCGTCGTTTGAAACCAAATCACCGGCGTTGAAATCGCCTTTTGTGATATCGAGCAACAATTGCATGGCTTGCTTGCTATTGACCATACCGTCTTTGTTGGCCATTTTCATTTTTTCCATTTTTTCGGCAGCCATTTTCATGAATTCAACGCGTGAAATCATGCCGTCCTTGTTGACGTCGTAAAACGTAATGTAGCGAGTAAGGTCGCCCGGCAGGCCGTCTGCCGAGGCAATCGGCGCAACGCCGACCAAAAGAGCGGCAACAATAGCGGAAAGAATCAGTTTTGATTTGCTGGTTTTCATGTGGATCTCCGTAGTTTTGATGAGGGACACCGGTTGTTTTGCAACAACGTGAAAGTGACCCTCATTCGGTCGACCACAATGCCCAGAACTTACAACGTCGCACCCGTCTTTCGCGAAAAAACAAGTTGTAAGGAATCCAGGGTTGAAACGACATCGCACCGCCGATCCTATGAATCGGCCTGCGGGTTCAATCGCGCAAACTTCGCGGTCATCTTGTTTAGCGCATTCAGGTAGGCTTTGGCCGAGGCAATCACGATATCGGTATCGGCACCGATACCATTCACCACCCGTCCACCCTTGCTCAACCGCACCGTCACCTCACCCTGACTGTCGGTGCCTTCGGTGACGTTGTTGACCGAGTACAGCAACAGTTCTGATTCACTTTTGACAATCGTTTCAAGCGCCTTAAAGGTGGCGTCCACCGGCCCCGCACCTTTGGCCTCACAGTGAATTTCACGGCCGTCATCCGAGATGATCAATTTTGCATACGGTTCTTCACCGGTTTCGACGTGCGCAGTCAATGAAATCAGATGATATTGCTCGATTTCCGGTGTGACTGCCTCATCGGAAACAATCGCGTGGATGTCTTCGTCAAAAATCTCTGACTTTTTGTCGGCGAGCTCTTTGAATTTTTTGAACGCGGCATTTACCGCCACTTCTGACTCAAGCTGGATACCCAATTCTTTCAAACGCTCACGGAATGCCGAGCGGCCGGACAATTTGCCAAGCGACAGCCGGTTGTTGTGCCAGCCCACATCCTGGGCGCGCATGATCTCATAGGTCTCGCGGTGTTTGAGCACGCCGTCCTGATGTATGCCGGATTCGTGGGCAAACGCATTGGCACCAACCACCGCTTTGTTTGGCTGCACGGGATAACCGGTGATGGTTGAAACCAATCTTGACGCCGGCACGATCTGGCTGGCATCAATTCGTGTTTCGACACCGAAGTAGTCTTTGCGGGTACGCAGCGCCATGACAATTTCTTCGAGCGCCGCGTTACCCGCTCGCTCGCCGAGTCCGTTGATGGTGCATTCAACTTGTCGTGCACCGGCTTTCACCGCGGCCAGGGAATTTGCCACGGCCATGCCCAGGTCGTTATGACAATGTGTCGACCACACGACTTTATCGGCGTTCGGCACCCGTTCAAGCAAGGTCTTGAAACGTTCCGCCCACAGTTCCGGGATGCTGTAACCAACGGTGTCCGGCACGTTGATGGTCTTGGCACCGGCGTTGATCACCGCTTCAAACACACGACAAAGAAAGTCGATATCGCTACGAACCGCATCCTCGGCGGAAAATTCAACGTCGTCCGTAAACGTTTTGGCGAATTTCACCGCATCAATCGCGCCTTGCAAAACCTGATCCGGCGTCATGCGCAGCTTGTGCTGCATGTGGATGGGCGAGGTGGCGATAAAGGTATGGATGCGACCGCGCGCGGCCGGCTTGATGGCGTCGCCGGCTTTCTGGATATCAGCCGGCTGCGCACGCGCCAATGAACAGATGGTGGAATCCTTGACCGCCGTTGCGACGGCATGGATGGCGTCAAAATCGCCCTGACTGGCGGCGGCAAAGCCCGCCTCAATCACATCAACGCGCATTTTTTCCAGCTGTTTACCGATGCGGACTTTTTCTTCCTTGGTCATTGAGGCGCCGGGACTCTGCTCACCGTCGCGCATGGTGGTGTCGAAAATGATCAATTGATCCATTTGAAAACTCCGTGTCGAAATCTGTTTAGCAAACAATAATTATCTCGCTTCGCGGCCTGAGTGCACCGGATGGAAGCAGCGTGGGGAAAACCAACAGGAAGGGGGGGTGTTATTTTTGCGCTTGGGGCGCAAGCAGCAGCGACAGACCACCAATCATGGCGGCTGGCAGGAGGCACAAATTTGTGGCGGCTGGCAACATGATTCAAATATAGCGTGTCAACGGGTCACGTGCAAGCCGTCACGCCCGATTCGCGCCGTATTCACACCGCCGGTTTGCGCATGGCGCGCATGATCCACAGCACATAGCCTGACAGGGCATAACAAACAAACAATCCAAACAGGACGTGGGACGGCTGGATCGAAATCAACAGGTAGCCAACAAGAATTGCCGGAATTACCCAGAACGGCACACTGCGGCGCAGGTTGAAATCCTTGCCGCTGTAATACGGCACGGTGGAGATCATGGTGATGCCGGCAAAAACAGCCATCGCCCAGGCATACCAGCCGATATCATGGCCCTTGACCTGATATTCGTTGAGTACCCAGATCAGCCCCGCCATCAGACATGCCGCAGCCGGACTGGGGAGCCCCTGGAAATAGCGCTTGTCGACCACGCCCAAATTGGTATTGAAGCGCGCCAGTCGCAGCGCCGCACAAACACAATAAATAAATGCTGCGATCCAGCCCCATTTGCCGAGCGGCTGCAGCGCCCACGCATACATGACCAGTGCGGGTGCCGCGCCAAACGACACCATGTCAGACAGTGAGTCGAGTTGCGCACCAAATTCACTGGTGGTTCTGGTCATGCGCGCGACCCGGCCATCGAGACCATCTAGCACCATCGCCACAAAAATCGCAATGCACGCAACTTCAAACTTGCCATCCATGCCCTGGACGATGGCATAAAAGCCGGCGAACAACGAGGCGGAGGTGAACAGGTTCGGCAGGATATAGATACCCTTGCGCCGGCGCTCCGGATCGAGCAGGCCTTTTTTGATGCGTGGGATTGGTGAGTTCATGGGCTATTGTAACGGTTCGGGCGGGGATGTACCGGCGTCCCGCCGGTTGTCTGTGGCGATCAACCGGCCCATGGATTCGCCCATCACAATCGTCGCGTTCGGCTGCCATGAGGGCGTAAACGTCATTGTGGCTTTTGGAAACAACAAAACCACGGTGGAGCCGAGCAGGAAACGCCCCATCTCATCGCCCCGCTGGAGATGAATTTTCTGGTCCGCATATGACCATTCACGGACAGCAGGCAAACGCGGCGGGTTGACCACACCATGCCATACCGTGGCCATGCTACCCACAATGGTCGCCCCGACCAACACCATTACAAACGGGCCATTGGCGGAATCAAATACGCATACCACCCGTTCATTGCGTGCAAACAGCCCCGGCACACCGCGCGCGGTGGCGGGGTTTACCGAGAACAACGCACCAGGCACATAAATCATGCGCAAAAGCCGGCCATCACACGGCATGTGTATGCGGTGGTAATCCTTGGGGCTCAAATAAAGTGTCGCAAATGAACCGTTTTCAAACTGACGCGGGAGTACAGCATCGCCACCAACCAATGCTGTGATGCTGTAAAGGTGCCCTTTTGCCTGAAAAATTTGGTCACGATCAATTGCGCCAAACTGACTGATGGCACCATCCACCGGGCATATAAAGTCGGCATCTGCGAGCGGTCGCGCACCGGCACACAGCGGCCGGGTAAAAAACGCATTGAAGGTGGCGTAACTTGCGATCGCAGGGTCTGCCGCCTCGGCCATATTGACGCCATATCGGCCGACAAACCAGCGTATCAGGCGCGTCGTCAATTGGCCGCCCTCGGCTCCCGCGATCTTGCCGGCGAGCCAGGTCAGCGCTTGTTTCGGCAACAGGTATTGAATAAAAACGTTGACACGCTCGGACACGATTAATCCCGTCATTAGGCAATGATCATTTTAACCGAGGAGAAGGACAACTTCTGGATTCGCGCCAACATCAGGCGAGGAAAGTCCAATATCAACGTGCTTTTTCAGGCATAAATGGCTGAAAAATGCCGTGGATAGGCGGCTTTCAAGTTTCCCACGTACCCGTTGCATCGAAAGACCGCCGGCCGGTAAATACGACAACGGGCGCCCTTGCGCCCGTCGTCGTTATTGCATAAATTTGCTGCCTAGTTGCGCGACTGATCAACCAGTTTGTTCTCTTTGATCCACAGTACTTTTGCGGGGATTTCGGGAAGCGCGCTTCCCGCCGGCAAAAGCCCAAGCCGACTGCAGTCGGCGCGGTGAGTCTGCCTAGTTGCGGGGGTTGATCCACCAGCCTGTTCTTTTTGATCCATGGTACTTTTGCAGGGGTTTCGGGAAGCACGCTTCCCGCCGGCAAAAGCCCAAGCCGAATGCAGTCGGCGCGGTGAGTCTGCCTAGTTGCGCGACTGATCAACCAGTTTGTTCTTTTTGATCCACGGCATCATGCTGCGCAGCTTCTCACCCACCTCTTCGATCGGGTGTTCGCGCAACAAACGGCGGCGCGCGTTCAAGGTCGGTGCACCGGCCTTGTTTTCGAGAATAAACGATTTTGCATATTCACCGGTTTGAATGTCGTGCAGAATCGCCTTCATCATTTTTTTGGTTTCCTCGGTGATGACGCGCGGCCCGCTCACATATTCACCATATTCGGCGTTGTTCGAGATGGAGTAATTCATGTTTGCAATGCCGCCTTCATAGATCAAATCGACAATGAGTTTGGTCTCGTGCAGGCATTCAAAGTAAGCCATTTCAGGCGCGTAACCGGCTTCAACCAAAGTCTCGTAACCAGCCTTGATGAGCTCGACAATGCCGCCACACAAAACCGCCTGCTCGCCGAACAAGTCGGTTTCGGTTTCTTCGCGAAAATTGGTTTCGATCACGCCGCCGCGCGAGCCACCATTGGCTTTGGCGTAGGACAACGCCAGGTTTTTTGCCTTACCGGAGTTATCGCGCCACACGGCGATAAGTGACGGTACGCCACCGCCGGCAACATAAGTTGAACGCACCAAATGGCCGGGCCCTTTGGGCGCAATCATGATGACATCGAGGTCCGCGCGCGGCGAAAGGACGCCGTAATGCACGTTAAATCCGTGGGCAAAAGCAAGCGCCGCGCCCTTTTTGATGTTGTCGTGTATCTCGCTTTTGTAGACATCTCCGATGTTTTCATCCGGCAACAACATCATCACCACATCTGCGGTCTTTACCGCATCAGCGACTTCAGCAACCTTCAGACCGGCTTTTTTTGCCTTGTCCCACGACGCGCCACCCTTGCGCAAGCCGACTGTGACTTTCACACCTGAGTCACTCAGGTTTTGTGCGTGGGCGTGGCCTTGCGACCCATAACCAACGATGGTAACTTTTTTGCCTTTGATCAGTGACAGATCACAATCTTTGTCGTAATACACTTTCATTTTGTTTTCCTTTTTTCCTGAACTTAAATCAACCTGCGGCCAATCAACCCGGCAATCACCACAAACGGTGGTGCCGTGATCTGATCATTCGCACGTCCACATAATTGCAACATCAAGCCTTAACGATCCACTCACCGCGACCCAAACCGCACGCGCCGGTCCGCACCGCCTCAAGAATCAGCGCGCGGTCAATCGCCTCCAAAAAGGCATCGAGTTTGTCGCCGGTACCGGTCAGTTCAATCACAAATGTTTTCTCGGTCACATCGATCACCCGGGCGCGAAAAATGTCCGCGGTGCGTTTGAGTTCCTCGCGATCCTTGCCAACGGCGCGAACTTTTACCAGCATCAATTCACGCTCAACGTGTTTGCCCTCGTTGAGATCAACAATCTTGACCACATCAACCAGCTTGTTGACCTGCTTGGTGATTTGTTCGATCACATCGTCCGAGCCGGTGGTGACAATGGTCATTCGCGACAGGGTCGCGTCCTCGGTCGGCGCCACCGTGAGTGATTCAATGTTGTAACCGCGCGCGGAAAAAAGCCCGGCGACCCGTGACAGCGCCCCTGATTCGTTTTCAAGCAAAAGGGAAAGAATGTGCCGCATCGTGTTTTCGTCGTGTTTTTGTTAGGCTGAATTCAAATTGTTATGCCGGATCAACGCAGGTCGATTCAGCGCAGTGCAAATCGTTTTCTACAGGTCTTCTGCAAGAATCATTTCCGAAATTCCCTTGCCGCCGGGCACCATCGGAAACACATTCTCAGTTTGATCGGTCTGGAAGTCCATAAACACCAGGCGCTTCTTCATTGCAAACGCCTCCTTCAGCGCGCCCTCAACATCACCGGGCTTTTCGATCTTCATTCCCACATGCCCGTAGGCTTCGGCGAGCTTCACAAAATCCGGCAGCGCGTCCATATAACTTTCCGCGTGGCGATTGCCGTGGAAAAATTCCTGCCACTGGCGGACCATGCCGAGATAACGGTTGTTGAGCAAAATCACCTTGATCGGCAGGTCGTACTGTTTGCAGGTCGACAACTCCTGAATATTCATCTGGATCGATCCTTCACCGGTGACACAGGCAACGTCGGCATCGGGGAACGCAAATTTGCAGCCCATCGCATAGGGCAAGCCGACACCCATGGTACCGAGCCCGCCAGAGTTTATCCAGCGGCGCGGCTTGTCAAAGCCGTAGTATTGCGCTGCCCACATTTGATGTTGTCCAACATCTGACGTGACAAACGCATCACCCTTGGTGACTTCCCAGAGTTTTTGAATCACATACTGGGGTTTGATGATGGTGTCGGAGAATTTGTATTTCAAACAATCTTTCGAACGCCATTCCTCGATCTGTTTCCACCACGCCGCAATCAACCCCGGCTTTTGTTCTGCCGCCTTGATCTGCGCATTCAAGTCGATCAACACATCCTTGATGTTGCCGACAATCGGCACATCGACCTTGACGCGTTTGGATATTGACGAAGGATCAATATCAATGTGGATGATCTTGCGCGTCGGGTTGCCGGCATTAAAGTGCGTCGGGTTGCCAATCACGCGATCGTCAAATCGCGCGCCAATCGCAATCAACACGTCGCAGTTTTGCATAGCCATGTTGGCTTCAACCGTGCCGTGCATTCCCAGCATGCCGACAAACTGTTTGTCCGACGACGGATACGCGCCGAGACCCATCAGCGTGTTGGTGCAGGGGAAGCCCAGCGCACGCACCAGCTCGGCAACCTCCGCTGAGGCGTTACCCAGAATGGCGCCGCCGCCGACGTAGATCATCGGCCGCTCGGCCGCCAGCAACATCTGCATGGCTTTTTTAATCTGCCCGCTATGACCCTTGTTGGTCGGGCGATACGAGCGCATGTCAACGGTCGCCGGATAATGGAACGGTGCCTTGGCCATTGACACGTCTTTGGGTATGTCAACAACGACCGGGCCGGGGCGGCCGGTGGTCGCGATAAAAAACGCTTTCTTGATGGTCTCGGCAAGGTCGCCAACATCCTTGACCAGAAAATTGTGTTTTACGCATGGTCGTGTAATGCCAACCGTGTCACATTCCTGGAACGCATCCTGGCCGATGGCATAGGTTGGTACCTGACCGGTGATGATCACCATCGGGATCGAATCCATATACGCTGTTGCGATACCGGTGACCGCATTGGTCACGCCGGGTCCGGATGTCACCAATGCCACGCCGGGACGACCCGTTGCGCGGGAGTACGCGTCCGCTGCATGTACTGCGGCTTGTTCGTGTCGCACCAACACGTGCTTGAAATTTTTCTGTTTGTGAATTTCGTCGTAAATCACGAGCACCGCGCCACCGGGGTAACCGAACACAAACTCAACGCCCTCGGCTTTCATGGCATGGCAGACGATCTCCGCGCCTGATAACAATTGCGACTGATCACTGGTTTGTTGCGGGGCGTCGGAAAGTTTCATTTATTTCACCGCTGGATAATCGTGAATTGTTGACGTGTCGCGCCACCTGACCAGACAAGAATCTGGGGTAGTTGACAAACATTCAACTGGAAATAGTGGCTCTCACGTGACGTCGGAGGGGTAAGCAATACTGCGCGTGACGTCGCTGGGAATTTGCGTTTGAACCGGATTGCCGCTATACGACCGAGGATCGCCCATGTCATGTTGCGCTGCAAAACGATACCTTACCATACTTATTGCCATGGTCAAGTAGTCGGACACGCTACCAGCCGCGTTTCTTGTTAGACTTCGTGCATATTGCCTGCCCGCTTCTTATCGGCGATGGCGGCCTGAAATCGGCATGGCAATAAAAACAAGCAACATTTCCAACGAGGTAAATTCTGGCTTCCCGGCAACAATTGTCCGACTTTTTGGCCTCCGTCGAGCGCCGCGCCTTTAAGCAAGCCGTTTTTGCGGTCAAGGACGATGATTCCGCGCTTGATGTCGTGCAGGACTCGATGATGAAGCTTGCCGAAAAGTATGCCGACCGCCCGTTGGAAGAATTGCCGATGCTGTTTCAACGAATTCTGCAAAACAACATTCGGGATTGGTTCCGCCGCAGCAAGGTTCGATCGACGTGGACAACCTTATTTTCATCGTTTGGCTCAAAAGACGACGATGATGAGTACGATATTCTCGAGAGCCTCGCAACACCGCAGACAACAAACGTGCCGGTGTCTCCCGCCGACCAACTCGAACAGGCACAGGTACTAAAAATCATCGAAGAGGCCGTGGAAAAGCTTCCCGGGCGTCAACGTGAAGCATTTATGCTGCGTTATTGGGAGGAATTTGACGTTGCGGAAACAGCCGAGGCAATGGGTTGCTCGGAAGGCAGTGTGAAGACCCACTGTTCACGCGCCGTCAGTTCACTATCAACATTGCTGCGCGCCAAAGGCATCACACTCGACACCTTGTCAAAACCAACCTAGCTACTATTTAGATTTCCTAACATCATGAATGAAAAGGACTTTTCACAGAAATTGACCCGCTATCTCGATAGCGGATTGAGTCAGATTGCCGACCGCAATCTGGTCAAGTTGCACGCTGCGCGGTCAAAGGCGCTCGCGTTGCACCGTGAGCCGGTGCGCATTCTGGGGCTTGTGACTGTTTCCGGCCGGGTATTTGAACCTGCTTATTTCATTCGTAAACCATTGTTTTGGTTGCCTATCTTGGCTGTGGCGATTGCAGCCACGGTTTTGTTTCAGACCAATGCCCAGGATGATCTGTACGACGCCTCGGGTGCAATTGATGCCAAGTTATTGACTGGTGAACTTCCGATCGATGCCTTTCTAGATAAAGACTTTGCAACATGGGTAAAAGAAAAGGAAGCAACGCCACAGCCCTGAGCACAGCCGCTGTGCATCTTGTCGTCACCCCCTCTCGGCGCTGGGTATTGCCGGGTATCGGTCATTTCATGGCGCGACTTATCTGCTCGACATGGCTTGGGCTGTTTGCAAGTCTGCTTTTGACCGGCGTATTTGTCGGCCAGAGCCGCGTCGCGCAGGCCAACCCGGAAAAGATTGCGAGTGATGTCAAAAAGGCGGAAAAGCCGGCGCGCACAGTTGATTGGGAAAAGATACCCGCCGCTGAGAGAACCGTCCTTGCACCGCTCCAGCCGGAGTGGGCAAAACTACCCGGATTACAACAACGCAGATTGCTTGGCGCGGCCAAGGAATATCCGAAGCTGGCACCCCTTGAACAGGAGCGATTTCGTGAACGGCTAAAAGGCTGGTCTTCGTTGACGCCCGATCAACGCAAGTCTGCACGAGACAAGTACCAATCTCTGGCCAAGCTGCCGCCTGAAAAACAACAGGCGCTGAAGGACCGTTGGAATCAGGAAAAGGGTCCGGGCGTGGCACCAACACCCGCCGCAGCCGAACCGCCGCCGGCAACAGCCCCAAAATAACCGGTGGCAATACCGTCGCTCGCGCCAGACCAAGGCGCAAAACAATCAAACGCCGATATCACTTTGCCGCAACCGCAAAATTACGCGGTTCCCAGCGTTGGCAGGCGGCTTGCCGCCATTCCGTACGAAGGCTTGTTGTTACTTGCGTTGCTGCTGATTGCGAGTTTTCCAGTTGCCGGACTGCGCGGCGCCGCACTTGACGGAACCGCACACATTGTTTTCCAACTCTATCTGGGGCTGGTAATGGCCGCCTACTTCGTATGGCATTGGCAACAACGCGGACAAACACTGGCGATGAAAACATGGCGTTTTCGCGTCGTCGATCGACAGGGCCGAATTTTGTCATGGCAGCGAGCGACATTGCGGTTTTGCTGCGCGGCGATTTTTTTTGGGCCGGCCTGCGCCGGTCTGTTATTGCTGTTTTTCCCCGGGAGAATGAGCCCGGTCATCACCATGTGGTTCTTTTTCCCACTGGCGGCAACCTTGTTGTACGGGCTGTTTGATCGCGACCAACAGTTTTTACACGACCGTCTTGCGGGGACACAATTGCGAGATGCACCGCCACCAATCAAGCAGTGAAGATTGTTACCCGGGCAAACGTTTCGGGTACTCCTTCTGCACCAGCAATAATCCAGCCACCGCGAAAAATGCCAGCAGCGGCAGCAGGGCACCAACAAATGGCGGCCAATCGTTCAACACCGTCAAATGCCCGATCAGTTGGTCGACAAAGTACGCGCCGATGCCAATCATCGTCCCCAACACCAATTTCGCGCCGACACCTCCGGCGCGGGTTGATTGAATTGCAAAAGGGATTGCGAGCAGCATCATGACAATCACGCCAATCGGCTGAAAAACCTTTGCCCAGAGTGCAACTTCATAACGTGTGCTGTTTTGTTTGTTTTCCCGCAAATGGTCGATAAACGCGTTGAGGTTGGAAATTGACATTTCCTCGGGTTTGACCCGCAACACCGACAACAGGTCAGGCGTCATTGCAGAGCGCCACTCAGTCGTGGGCAACTTGACGATTCGCGCCCTGCCGCTGTCCTTGCCGCCATCAAAGGTGGTTAGCTCAACGTTACTCAGTATCCAGCGGTTTTTTTCGGAATATTTCCCGCGCTCGGCGATTCGAATCGATTTGAGCCGGAACTTCTCATCAAACTCAAAAATGCGCATGTTGATCAACTCGCTCTCGACCGTGACGCTCTGAATATTGACAAACGCCCGCTCGTCCTTGACCCAGAAGCCAGAGCGAAACTTGCTAGCAATCACATTGGTGGTTGCGGAAAGTCGGACTTTTTTTGCCGCCTCATCCGCTGCGGGCGCAATAAATTCCCCGAATGCAAAAATGATCACGGAGAAAACAACGCCGACCAGCGCGGCGAGCGTCGCCAGTTTGAAAATTGACAAGCCGGAGGCGCGCATGACGGTCAGTTCAGATTGTGCCGACATTCGCGAAATGGCGTAAAGCGTTCCCAACAGTGCCGCGACCGGGAAAATAACGACGACGTGCGCCGGCTGGGACAAGGTCACATACAATAGTACCGATACCAAGCCATAACTACCCTTGCCCAACTCGCCAAGTTCACGGATCAAGTCAAACAGCGCAAACAGGGCCAGCAGCGCCATCAGCAAGAATACTGTTGCAATGGCGATCTCTCTGGCGATGTAACGGAACAGAATACTCATCGATGGATTATCGCATTCGAACCCGTTTGGCCCGGTGATTTATTGTTATGCGCCTGGATTGGCTTGAGCAAACGCAATACCGACAATGAGCACCACCCACGCCCAAAGCACCAGACCAAAGGCAACAAACGGGATATGCCGATCAGGCACGAATCGCGGCGAAACAAAACGCGCTAATTTTGTCACCGGGTTGGTCACAATCTTGAAAATGACATAAACAAAATTCTGATCGCGGTTGTTACCGGCAAACAACGCCACAATCCCCTGACCGATCAAAGCGAAGCCGGCGACCTCAACAATCGCCTTGAATATTTTGAGAATAAAAACGACGTCCATAAATTTGAAACCCTAAAAAAGAAGGCCCGCGCCACCTTGCGGTCGCGCGGGCCATGTCCTGCATTACAACTTAATTGTATGCGCCGGCGGTGTCCATTTTGTCACCCTTGATGACTGGGTAACGAACATGTTCCACCAGATCCTGCACGTCTTGCGCAGGCGCCTTGGTCAACAGACTGACAACAACCATGACGGTCATACCGGCCGTAACACCGAAAACGCCGGAACCAATTGGTGCAATCAAGAACCAAAGGTCCATTTTCGGTATGCCCATATTGGTGAAGAACGGATAGGTGCGCATCATGTAATACATGGTCACGCCCAGTCCGGCCAGCATTCCCAGGATCGCGCCGGGTTTATTTGCCCGCTTCCAGAAGATGCCAAGTACCAGCGCCGGGAAAAACGCCGATGCCGCAAGCGAGAACGCCGCACCGACCAGGAACAGGATGTCACCCGGTTTTTGGGCGGTTACGCCGGCGGCCACAACAGCGACAACCAGCAAGAGAACCTTCGAAACACCGATCCGGCGTGCCGTTGTCGCGTCAGGGTTGATCATCTTGTAATACAGATCGTGTGACAGCGCATTGGCGATGGTCAGCAGCAGACCGTCGGCCGTTGACAGCGCCGCAGCCAAACCACCGGCCGCAACCAGCCCGGAAATCACATATGGCAACCCGGCAATCTCAGGCGTCGCCAACACAATGATGTCCTGGCCGATGGCAATTTCCGCCAACTGCACAATGCCATCCTTGTTAATGTCGACAATACTGAGCAGCGTTTTATCGACCGCCTGCCACGACTGCACCCACTGCGGTAGGTCCGCAAACGCCTTGCCAACCACATTGGTGTAAATATCGAATTTCACCAACACGGCCAACGCAGGTGCCGAAAAATACAGCAGGAAAATGAAGAACAATGACCAGAACACCGACACACGCGCTTCATGAACCGACGGCGTCGTGTAGTACCTCATCAAAATGTGCGGCAACGCAGCCGTACCCACCATCAGACTGAACACCAGTGCGAGGAAGTTATTGCGCTTGGTATCAGACGACTTTTGCTTTTCTTCATCCGTCTTGCCAGTACCGAAGAATGGTGTGCCGTGCGGCAATGGCGCCGCAGCACGACCCGCCGCCCCCTGTTGCCCCTTAAGTTGTGCTTCATAGGCCTTCACGTCTTTGGGGAACGTATCAACCGCTTTTTCGGCCGCCTGAATTGCACCGCCATCTGGCGTTGGCGCGGCTTTCAGTTCCTCAACCTTGGCCACCAACGCTGCCTTGTCGGTGTTGTAGGATGTTTCCGCACCGGCTTTCAGCTTTTCGCCCGCCGCCTTGGCACGATCGCCAAATATTTTACGGACCTCAAGTTCCTTCGGGTCGGCAGTTAATTTTTTCTCCAGATCGGTTACCTTTTCAAGTACCGAACCGTAGACCAATTGTGGCAACGGAATACCGGTCTCTTTGACCGACAACCAGACCACCGGGATCATGTAGGCAACAATCAGGATGATGTATTGCGCGACCTGTGTCCAGGTAACCGCTTTCATGCCGCCCAGGAACGAGCAGACCAGAATGCCGCCGAGACCGACAAACACACCGATTTCAAAAGCAAGCCCGGTAAACCGGCTGGTGATCAGACCCACGCCGTAGATTTGCGCAACCACGTAAACAAACGAGACGATGATTGCCGACAAGATACCAATCGACCGAACCACATTGCCACCATAACGCGCGCCAAGAAAGTCAGGAATTGTGAATTGACCGAACTTGCGCAAATATGGCGCCAGTAGCAAGGCAACCAGACAGTAACCGCCGGTCCAGCCCATGATAAAGGCCAACCCGTCGAAGCCCTGCAAATACAGGCCGCCCGCCATGCCGATAAACGATGCCGCAGACATCCAGTCCGCGCCGGTCGCCATACCGTTGAAAAGTGCCGGCACTTTGCGACCCGCAACGTAATACTCCGCGACGTCGAGCGTGCGGCTCATGATGCCGATACCCGCATAGAGCAGGATCGTCGCCGCCAGGAAGGTGTAGCCCATATAGACGCGGGACATACCCATCTGCTCACCAATGCCAAGCAATACAACAAAGGTGATAAAGCCGAGTGTGTAGAAGCTGTAATACTTGGTCAGCTGTTGTTTAAAGGTGGGTGCACTCATTCTTGCGCTCCTTCGTCAACGCCGTGCTCGATGTCGAGTTTGTTCATGTACATCGCGTAAAAACCGATGATCAAGACGTAAATAATCAACGATCCTTGTGCGGCCATATAAAACGACAACGGCCAGCCGAAGAAATTGATCGTTGCCAACTCACGCGCGTAATAGATCACGACAAAGGTCGCGACAAACCAGATGGCGAGTAATAGTGCGGTGATACGCAGGTTCTTTCGCCAGTAATCCCGATGGATATCAGTCAACTGCATTGAGTCCTCCTAGTATTTTTTGGATGTTGCTTGCAGGTCTGAAACAAACCCGTCAGGTCTGGAAATCAACCGTGCCGGGCCAGATGTGAAAAACCTCACATTCAGCGGCAAGTATAGTGTCTGGCTGGGACTACGGTCAAAGGAAAAAGACCTAATTTGGCAGTTTTTCTGTGCTGCGTTGCAACATAATGCAATGCGCCTTAACTTATTGATCTGAATCACTTTTTATCCTCAAATTTGGCATCAATTCGCATCGCGTTTTTGATCAATCGATACGGGCCGACAGTGGTCAGAAAACCAGCTTGGCCAAATACGTTTGGGATTGGAAAAAATGCGTCAAAACGGCCTACGTCTGCTGCCGGCTGGACAACCACGCATAGTCTTCCGCCAGTTTCAGGATATCGCCCGCGCGGACCAACCCCTTGGTTGCTGCGTGACTCAGTAAAACGCCAAACAATTGCGCGGTAAAAAATGCGTCGGCCGCCGCATTGTGGCGTTTGGTGACTTTTATCGCGTACCGCTCCAACCACCAATCGAGTGAATGTGCACGCGTCCGTGCATTTCCCCGGCCCGTCCCTGCCGCCGGTTCAGGCACCAGCGCAGGCGCAAGCGCGGCCAGGTCAAGCCACCGACTTAGATGCGTGATGCAGAGAAATTCCTGAATCGCACGTGCCAACATGATCTCGTCAAATGCTGCGTGAAAGCCGACCAGCGGACTGTCGCCGACAAATTCCAGAAATTGCAGCAATGCCGCCTGCGGATCCTCACCCGTGCGCTGGTCATCACCGGCGATACGATGGATCAGGATATTTTCGTGGCTCGAAACGATTGGTTGGCGCAATACAACTTCAAGGCTGTCGGCGATTTGGATCTCACCGTTGATAATTGCCACCGCGCCAACCGCGATCAAACGATCCGTTCTGGTATTGAGGCCTGACGTTTCAACGTCCGCCACCACCCAGCGAATGTTGTACGGTGATTGGGCCAGATCGGGCGAGGGCAGTTGGCCGACGACTTGCAGGCGTTTGTGATGATCGTCACTCAGGACGACCGGCTTGCCGGTGAAGCGCGCGAGCAGATTTGCCAAACTCATGGTTGGCGTTGTTGCCGGCTCACAGCTGAAAATCCATTTCGAGGCGCGATTGCAGCTTGCGCGCCTGACGCAGCGCCTCTTTCAGACTCCGCCGGTCGAGTTCATTAAGGTCATCGGGTCGGATTCGGTTCGGGCCTGGCTTGGCATCCGGCGGTGCAACATCAACCACCTCCTGATTGCGAAGACGCAACAATTGCACAAAATGAAACGCGTCGACATACGCGTTCACCTCGTCTTCACTCATGCGCATTTTTGCGCTGGCCATTCTCAGGCGGTCGGCGGTGTTGGTGGCAATCACCTGATTGGCAAGTGCAAACACCCGGGCTGCGTCAATGAAGGGCCGTGCCGCGTAGATCTTGAGGTCTATTGTTCCGGGGTGCTCGGCATCGGCGTCAACAAAGTCGCGCAACATACCAATCGGCGGCCTTACCTGCAAGGCATTTGCGGCCATGTGTCGCATGAACATCGATTGTTTGGCCACGGTCCCGGCAAGCCATGTTTTGAGATTGCCGGCAAGCGACACATCACCATGCAGCGCACGAAAATCAAAAAAAATCGCGGCGTTCAGCAGTGCGGCTGGATTGACCGCCCGCATCCATTCGCCAAACGTGTCGCGCCATTGCGCTTGGGTCAGGCACCACTTTGGATTTTTCGCCATGATGTCACCGCGGCAAAGTGGAAATCCGACCGCGTCCAAAATCTGGTTGGTGGCTGCAGCAAACGCAAGCAACCCCGCCTTGATTTGGTCGATGTTTGCATCATCCGCCATACCCGCAGGCGGGGAAAAAATAATCGCATTGTCCTGATCGGTGGCCAGGGTTTGTTCCATACGGCCCTCGGAGCCCAAGCCCATCCAACACCATGCCACATCAGGTGGTGCCTTGGTTTGCGCCGCCAGCGCCAACGCGCGACCGACAATTGCATCGTTCATGGTGGTGACAAATTGTGTCAACTGTTCCGCCGCAACGCCCTGCCCGACCAGCGCAGCGGCCATCCGACGCACGTCGGCCGACGCCCCTGCAAGTGCCGCGACGTCACCGGCCCGCTCGATCGCCTTGGCAATTTCACCGAGCGAAAGACGTTGCATGGCGAACAAGTCGCGCTCCGATACCACGCCGATGAAGCGGCCTTCCTCGGTGACCAGCACATGCCAGAAACGCCGCTCGACCATCGCCTTGGCGGCGTCAAACACCGGCGCGTGTGACGGCAGCGAAAAAGGATTTGCGGTCATCAGCGCCGAGATCGGCATTGATTGATCAACCTGCGGTACGGCGACACGATCCAACACATCACGCTCGGTAAAAATCCCGGCGGGTTGACCGGCATCGCCGCCCGTTTCCCCATCGACAACCACCACCGAACCGATGCGCTCACGCTTCATCAACGCCAGCACCTCGCGCACCGATGTTTGCGGCGGTACCGTCACCGGTGCGCGTCGCACAATATCCTTAAGCGGGCTGGCGAGTGTTTGGGCCGCCGCAAGGTTGGCGCTGTAGTGGGTTTGCGTGTTGCGGCGTGATTGATCGAGCAAATGCGCAAGCCGGCGCGTGGCAAAGTTGCGAAACGGCCGCGACAAATCCATCACCTCTTCGAACACCGGCAGCGCCATTTCGTAGCAAAACACATCGGTGGCGGCGGTGAACGTCAATACTGTTGCGCGCCGCGACATGATTGCGCCGATCGGAAACATCTCCCCCTCCGCGAGCGACAATGCCCGCTCATTTGCCGCCGCATCCCCGCTGCGACTGTCGCCGGTAACCGATCCACGTTGGATGATCACCAGCCGGCGAACCTCGCCGTCGTCTGGCGAAAGAATGGTTGATCCCTTGGCAAAATAGCGCAGCACCAGCCGCGATGCCAGCTTGTTGAGCATGGCCGCATCCATTTGATCAAACGGTGCGTGTGCCCGCAACTCGCCGACGGTCGCGTCGACAATCGATGGGGAGGGTGATGACGACATGCTAGACAGAAAGCTGCAATATCAAACACCATACAGGGCGGGCATTTCCAGGCATAACGGCCCGAAAATACTCGTCAAATATGGCGTTTTTCATCAAAGCGATTGTTTGAGTTGTTCGAGAATCGCCGGATTTTCCAGCGTCGAAATATCCTGTGTGATCGCCTCGCCTTTTGCAACTGACCGCAACAGACGCCGCATGATTTTGCCGCTGCGGGTCTTGGGCAGGTTGTCGCCGAAACGGATGTCTTTCGGCTTGGCAATCGGACCAATTTCCTTGCCAACCCAGTCGCGCAGCTCTTTGGCGATACGCAGTGCCTCATCGCCTTCAGGGCGCTTACCCTTCAGCACCACAAACGCACAAATTGCCTCACCGGTCATATCGTCCGGCCGTCCAACCACGGCGGCTTCGGCAACGAGCTTCGAATTCGACACCAGTGCCGACTCGATCTCCATGGTTCCCAGCCGATGGCCCGACACATTCAAGACATCGTCAATACGTCCCATGATGGTGAAGTATCCATGCTCGATATCACGCACCGCACCGTCGCCGGCCAGATAAAGTCTGCCGCCGAGTTCGGCCGGGAAATAGGTGGTCCTGAAACGCTCCGGATCGCCCCAGATGGTTCTGACCATCGATGGCCAGGGGCGTTTTACCACGAGAATTCCGCCCTGCCCGTTTGGCAAATCGTGTCCGGTCTCGTCGACGATGGCGGCTTGAATACCCGGTAACGGCAGTGTGCACGAACCGGGTTTGAGCGGCGTGACCCCGGGCAATGGTGTGATCATGTGACCGCCGGTTTCGGTCTGCCAGAAGGTATCGACAATCGGGCACCGGCCGCCGCCGATATTTTCGTAGTACCACATCCACGCTTCAGGGTTGATCGGTTCACCGACTGAGCCGAGGATGCGTAGTGATTTCAAATCATAGTTGCGCGGATGTGTCGTCGGGTCGACCTCGCCCGCCTTGATCAACGAGCGAATCGCTGTCGGCGCGGTGTAAAAAATTGTCACCTTGTGCCGCTGAATCATGTCCCAGAAACGTCCGGCGTTCGGATAGGTCGGCACACCTTCAAACACCAGTTGTGTTGCGCCCGCCGCAAGCGGGCCGTACGCGACATACGAGTGGCCGGTCACCCAGCCAATATCGGCGGTACACCAAAACAAGTCTGTCGGCTTGACGTCGAACGTCCATTTCATCGTCAGCGCCGCCCAGAGCAGGTAGCCACCGGTGGAATGCTGAATGCCCTTTGGCTTGCCGGTTGATCCGGACGTGTAGAGGATAAACAACGGGTGTTCCGCATTCACCCAGGTCGGCTCACAAACATCAGCCTGTGCCGCCTCGACGTCGTGCCACCAGCTATCGCGCCCCGCCACCATATTCACCGCATGTCCGGTGCGCTTGTAAACGATGCACGTCTTCATATGCTCACAGCCACCCAGCGCGATGGCCTCGTCGACAATCGCCTTGATCGGCAGCGCCTTGCCGCCACGCATTTGTTCGTCCGAGGTGATGACGGCAATCGCGCCGGCATCAATGATGCGTTCCTGCAGACTCTTTGCCGAAAAGCCGCCAAACACCACCGAATGGGTCGCACCGATGCGGGCACACGCCTGCATCGCAACCACGCCCTCAATCGACATCGGGATATAAATAATGACGCGGTCGCCGGTCTTGATTCCCTTGGCTTTTAGCGCATTGGCAAATTTGCAAACACGTGCCAACAACGCACGATAGGAAATATTGGTGACACTCTTGTCATCGGATTCAAACGTGATGGCGACCTTGTCACCCAATCCCGCGGCGACCTGCTTGTCGAGACAATTGTAGGAAGCGTTTAACTCGCCGTCGTCAAACCATTTGTAAAACGGCGCGTTTGATTCATCCAGCACCCGCGTAAACGGCTT
>JANMNT010000243.1:0-5051 GCA_031368465.1 Burkholderiales bacterium | reverse complement strand
GAACAAGGTCACCGCGACCGCGGCAACAATAATCATTGGATGGGTCTTTTTCAACATGCCTGCACCAGTTTGGTTACGTGTCGGTTGAGCAACAGAATTGGCAATTTCACGGGGTGCGTCTTCGATACCGGGCATGACAATCTCCAAAATACGTTGATGGGTGACGTGTGCCTGCTGTTCAGGCCGACGGACAAAAAACGCGCCGTAACCAATCCGGGTTGACGTTGGCTGCATAATTGCCCGTCAAGACGCGTCAACATTTTTTTGTATGACATCTAACCATTCATTGGAACACGCATGGCCGGTTCAAGCTTATTTCTACTGATCGACGACATCGCCGCTGTGCTCGACGATGTCGCGCTGATGACCAAGGTGGCGGCAAAAAAGACGGCCGGCGTACTGGGCGATGACCTTGCACTGAACGCGCAGCAGGTGTCGGGCGTGAATGCCGACCGAGAGCTGCCGGTTGTCTGGGCGGTTGCCAAGGGCTCGTTTATCAACAAACTGATTTTAGTTCCGACTGCGCTTTTGATCAGCGCGCTGGCACCGCGGGCAATCACCCCGTTGTTGATGTTGGGTGGAGCATATCTTTGTTTTGAGGGTGTGGAAAAACTCGCGCACAAGTTCTTGCATTCACCGGATGACGATGCCGAGCGCCGCCGTCAATTGCGTGAGGCGCTTGCCAATCCGGATATCGATATCGCGGCGATTGAAAAGGAAAAAATAAAGGGCGCGATTCGAACCGACTTTATCCTGTCTGCCGAAATCGTCGTCATTGCATTGGGAACGGTTGCCGCCGTGTCATTCGGCAAACAGGTTGCGGTGCTGTCCGCAATTGCGGTGGCGATGACGGTTGGTGTTTACGGACTGGTGGCCGGCATTGTGAAACTTGATGACGCCGGGCTGCACTTGATGGGCAATCAACGTGTGGGTGGTTGGCCGACGCTCCAGCGCAAAATTGGCGCAGCAATCCTGGCGTTTGCGCCGCGCCTGATGCGATTCTTGTCAATTGCCGGAACGGCTGCCATGTTCCTGGTGGGCGGCAGTATTTTGGTTCACGGTATTCCATCGGTACAACACGCCATCGGAGGCATTGCGCTTTTGTCGAGCGGTTTGCCTGTGGTCGGCCTGTTGCTCGATACCGCGCTGCCAACCATTCTCGATGGCCTGTTTGGCGTATTTGCCGGGATCATTTGTTTATTGCTGGTGCTAGCCGCCAAGCGGCTCATGCCACGCAAACCGCCAACTAAAGCGGACTAGTTACGGCCGTGTTGGCTACTTAACGTGCTCATCGAGCCAATGCCGCATCAAGTCCCGATCAACCACATCGTGCATTGGTAGCACCACCACATCGCCGGCGACCGCCGATCGAACAAGGGACTGTGCGGCGGACATCTCGCTGGTATCGATGCTGATGCGGTCGCGATCAAAACCTTCCGCCACCAGCGCCTCGTACAAAATGCGTGGTACCTCACCGGCGGTGCGACCGCGCAACATGCTGTCGAGCTCCTTGATGATGATCCGGTCCGGAAAAAAACCCGCCGCTGTTTTGGCCAGCGCACGAATATCGTCATCATCACGATTGCCAGCCTGGCCGAGCAATAGACTGAGGCGGCCGTTTGCGGCACCAATCAACTTTCTGGCGACAGTCAACAGCCCCGACAGCCCCGCCGGATTATGGGCGTAGTCGAGTAATACCCTGACACCGTTTACATTCCACTGCTCCAGCCTTCCCGGATTGTCGAAACGCGTTTGCCCAAATGTCTTCAACACACCCGCAATCGCGGCCGGCGCAATTCCCATGAGGGACGCGGCCAACACCGCCGCCGCCATATTGCTAATGTTGTAGATGGCGGTTCCATTCATGGTCAGCGGCATGTCCAAAATGGGCCCGAGCGAATGCTGTACGTCACCATGGGCCAGCATGAGCAAGCCATCCTCAACGCCGCAGACAACACCGCCACTGGTATGTTTTTCCCGCAAAAGTGGGTGTTGCAAAGCACCAGCAAAGACGGCCACTTTCGGCAATAAGTGCCTGGAACGGCCCACCAGTACTGGATCGTCTGCATTGATCACCAGACAATTATTGGTACCGTGCAACGCCCTGGCGACAATCAACTTTGCGTCGGCCAAATCATCGAGGTTGTCGATACCATATTCACCAAAATGGTCCGCGCTGATGTTGGTCACCACGGCAATTGTTGCGCGCTGCACCGCCAGCCCGCGTCGCAGCATGCCACCGCGTGCCGTTTCGAGTACCGCGCACCTCACCGCCGGTTCGCGCAGCACCGCACGCGCACCCGCCGGTCCGGAATAGTCGCCGGACACACGCTGTTCACCATTGATAAATACCCCGTCCGTGCACGAATACCCGGACGGCAGCCCGCCGGCTGAAACCATTGCGGCAATCAATCGCACCGTGGTGGTCTTGCCGTTTGAGCCGGTCACCAATGCAACCGGGATATCGTTCACGCCCGGCCAATCAAAATCAGTAACGTCAGGCAAGGCATTGATCGAGAACGACCGGGCGCCCGCCCCGCCGCCTAGCGACACCTGCTGGTCGTCAACCAACAACGACAAATCATGTGTGCGTGCGGCATCCGCCAACGCCACCAATCGCGGATTGTATTCAGCGACTGATTTTTTCTTTAATCGCCCAAGTGCAGCATCAAAATCACCAATATCGTTTTCCGCACCGGCAAACGCATTCGATACAGCAAGTTGCGGAAGCGCCTCTGCCGTCGCTGTTTCCCACGCCCATTCGTTGACTTCGGTTGCGGTGAACAACTGATCGATCGGCGCTGACAGTGCCAGTGTCGTGCCGGTCCGATGGGGTCTGGCCGTTATCTGCACGTCCGCCCAACCAAGTGCGGTTGACATTTGCCCGACAAGTTGCCGCCATCGCACATGCACGTGCGGATCCATCGTGGCGACACCTCTTGCCTCGAGTACCGCGCCGGTGGCGAAGAAAAAGAAGTTTGGTCCGGTCAGGCGGCGCGAGTCGTCAAAATACGCCGACGACCGTTCATCATCACTCATACGACCTCAAGCATTTGCCATCGCCGCATTTAGTCGTCGCTCTCGCGCTGAAAACGCACACCACGTTCATCGATAACCATGCCGCTCGCGGCAAGGCTTTCGCCGTCTGCGGATTCGTCCATGATATTCATCGGTTTTGCCTCAATGGCAGTCGCGCCCGCCGGTTTCGCAGCCTTTGGCGCCACCCCTTCGGCCTTGAACTTGATGACCTGCTTCCATGAGCGTGTCAGGGCATCGGCAAAGATCAACAACAAGTCGCCCTGCCGGCTGATGCGCAACCCGCGATCAATTGCCGCCTGCTCGTCGGGAATAATTTCAATTTGGTTTTCCGTGACGCCGTTTGCCCGCAATACCTTTGCGAGCATATTGGGGATCTCATCGCCATCACGACCGCGCAGACCGTCGTCACGCCGGCAAATGTACAGATCAAACTTTCCGGCGGCGGTTTTGGCAATCGCGGCAATATCTTCATCACGCCGGTCGCCGGGTGCCGAAAGCACAATAATGCGCCGCCCCTGTACCTCGAGCCGCTGCGCAAGGTCACACATGGCGCCCACCGCATGGGCGTTGTGCCCATAGTCAAAAATGACCTTGAACGGATGCTCGTCATACACATTCATCCGCCCCGGTGCCTGGAAGAACGTGGTGTCAAAGGTGCGCAGCCCGGTACGGATTGCGTCAAGTTTGAGCCCCAGCGAAAACGCGATCGCGGCGGCAAACATGGCATTTTGCACATTGTGCATGGCGCGGCCTTCGAGTGTGGCCGGAATCAAATGTGTCCACATCAGCGGGATGTGTGCACCCTTGTCGTAGAGCGTGATCATCTGGCCGTTTACGCCGTCTTCGAGCGCGCAGGCGCGCCCACCGGCGCGCACATGTTCGCGCACCAGCGGGTGCGTCTGGTTGGTGGTGACGTAACAAATATTTTTTGCTTCGGTATACGCCGACATCTTGAACACGTTGGCGTCATCGGCGTTGAGCACCGCACAGTCGCGCGCCACTTCCACCACAATGCGTTTGACTTCAGCGAGCTGTTCGAGGGTATCGATGCCTTTCATACCGAGGTGATCGGATTGCACATTCAATACCGCGCCGACATTCACCCACGGCACGCCCATGCCGGCGCGTAACAAGCCGCCCCTGGCAATTTCGAGCACCGCCATGTCGATTTGCGGGTCCGACAACACCATTTGTGTGGCCACCGGCCCGGTCATGTCGCCTTCCACTGTGCGCTGTCCGTCGATGTAAACGCCGTCGGTGGTGGTCAGTCCGGGTGTGAAGCCGGCCATTTTGGTGATGTGTGCCAGCATGCGCGAGGTCGTTGTTTTGCCGTTGGTGCCGGTGATACAGGCAATCGGCACGCGTGACGGGGTTCCCGCCGGAAACAACATATCAATCACAGGCCCGGCCACATCACGCGGCGTGCCTTCGGATGGTGCCACGTGCATACGAAAACCGGGGGCGGCATTCACCTCGCAAATGCCGCCGCCGATTGTCTTATAGCTTTCGGCAATGTTGGTCGACAAAAAGTCCACACCGCCGACATCGAGCCCGACGGCGCGAATCGCGCGCACCGCCATGTCGCGGTTGTCTGGATGAATGACATCCGTAACGTCGGTGGCGGTGCCGCCAGTGGACAGGTTGGCCGTTGAACGCAAATAAACGATGGTTCCGGCAGCCGGTACGATATCGGCTGTGACGTTCTGCCGCACCATCATCATCTCAGCCTGTGAATCAAGCTCGAGCCGGGTCAGCGCCTTTTCGTGGCCCACGCCGCGACGCGGATCAAGATTGACGGTTTCGATCAGCGCCCGAATATTGTGTTTGCCGTCGCCAACCACATGGCCGGGCGTGCGTTTGGTGGCGGCCACCAATTCGCCGTTGACCACCAGCAACCGGTGGTCGTCGCCGGTGACAAATGATTCCACAATCACCGACCGCGAATGCTCCTTGGCGGACTCAAAGCCGGCCCGCACATCATCTTCGGTTTGTAAATGGATTGAGATGCCACG
>JANMNT010000351.1:0-2623 GCA_031368465.1 Burkholderiales bacterium | reverse complement strand
GCCTTCATCTCGGCGTAATCGGTCGAGTAACGGTCAATTGCCTTCCAAGACATATCAGCGGACGATGCCTGGACCGCGTAATCGATGATCGACTTCAACTCGGTCGACAGGCCATCATATTTCTTCTTGTTGAACAGGATCTCAAATTGCTCTGATGCCTGATGGAAACTCTGCAACATGCAGTTTTTGGCAACGTCCGGGAAGCCCAGATTACGATCCGAACTGGCATTGTTGAATTCCGCCGCATCGAGCAGACCACGATCAAGCGCGGATACGATCTCGGCGCCCGGCAACGGATTGACCGCCGCACCCATGTCGTTGTAGATATCAACCGCCAAACCAACCGTGCGGAATTTGACGCCCTTGAGGTCTTCCGCCTTGGTCACCGGCTTCTTGAACCAGCCGAATGGTTGTGTCGGCATTGGGCCGTAAACAAACGATTGCACGTCAAGATTCAACCCTTTGTAGATTTCGTCGAGCAGTTGTTTGCCGCCACCGTAGTTATGCCATGCCAACACCATATTGGCATCCATGCCCCAGGCAGGACCCGAGCCCCACAGCGCCAACGCCTGTTGTTTACCGTACCAATACGCAACCACACCGTGGCCGCCGTCGAGTGTGCCCTTTGAAACGGCATCAAGCAAATCAAATGCCTTGACGACGGAACCCGCGGGCAGCACTTCGATCTTGAGACGACCACCGGCCATGTCGTTGACCTTCTTGGCGAAGTCATTGGCGTACTCGTGGAAAATGTCTTTGGATGGCCATGTTGATTGAAAGCGCAGGCTGACTGTCTGCGCTTTGGCGATCATCGGGAAACCGGTAATGGCGGCACCACCTGCGGCGGCAGTCCCGGCCAAGAACTTGCGGCGTGTTGGCTGTGATTGTTGTGTCATGTTTATCCTCGTTTTGGAATTATCGTACTACATTGAGAGACTGCATCGGTATTGCAACTTGCTGCGAAATTACTGACAACCGAACCCATGATGCTAATGCGCAACAAGGCGAATCGCAAGTAAAACCATACGGCCTGTTGTGACAAAAAGTCTGGGCAGTTATTACCCTTCGTTACTCTCAAAATGCGCGTTGCGCGTCATTGCTGCAACGCAACATCGACTCGGGGGACTCACCTCACGGGAATCTGCGGCGGCGCAACAACATTTGGCTGTACCACAACAGCCAGCGCGGCGACTGCGCCTTTTTGTTTTGGCGTTGGATGCCAACCGAGCACTGCTGACATCACGGCGAATCCGACCACATAGGCAAGTGCGACGTGCCAGCCGTGTTTTGCCCACAACCAAACAGAACGCGCCTCCGGGAAGTTATTGGTCAAGGCAACGCCTGCGGAGGAGCCGAACCAGAGCATGGAGCCGCCAAATCCAACCGCATAGGCGAGAAAGCCCCAATCGTAGCCACCCTGCTTCAACGCCAGTTCGGTAAGCGGGATGTTGTCAAACACCGCCGACAAGAAGCCCAGACCCAGCGTGGTGATGGCCGAGGCGGCGGGCAATTGATCGACCGGCATCATCGACGCGGCCAATACCAGCGATAACAAAAATACGGTGCCGCGAAACGCGCCGGGTAACAACGACCAATCTGGTTTTCGGATCGGCACACATAACAGTATCGCCGCCCAAACCGCCAACCCGATAAACGGAATATGGTCGGTGAGGTGTGCAAAGGACGTGTTGCTCACCACGTTGACCACAATTGCGGTGACCAGAATAAATGCCACCACACCAACCCTGGTGTAGTCGATCACAATGTGCCGTTTGCCGACTTTGTAAATCGGTGAATATTTTTGCTGCTGTAGCGATGCGGGAATACCACACACAACCACCGCAACCGCGGCCGCTACATAGGCGTTCAGCACATCAATCGGCGCCACGCCGTCGATCCACATCATGGTGGTGGTGGTGTCACCCACCACACTGCCCGAACCGCCGGCGTTGGACGCGGCAACAATGGCCGCCAAATAGCCGATATGAACCTTGCCGCGGAATACGGCGTGCGCCATGGTGCCGCCGATCAACGCAGCGGCGATGTTGTCCAGGAATGACGACAATACAAATACCATCAGCAGCAACACAAACCCGCCTTTCCAGTCATCCGGCAGGATGCGCGGCAATACATCCGGTACGCGGCTGTCTTCAAAGTGTTTCGACAGCAGCGCAAAGCCCAGCAGCAGCCCGAACAAATTGGCCAGCATCACCCATTCGTGCCCCATGTGCGCAATAAAACCACCAAAACCTGCGCCGGTTTTGAAACCGGTAAATCCAATCTTGTAGATCAACGTAACGACAAGACCTGTGAGCGCAACCTGCAGGGTGTAGTTGTGAAACAGCGCAATGCCCAGCAGCGTCAGGGCAAACAAAATGAAATCGAGTGGAATGGCACCGACCATGACCAGTTGGGGGGTGCCAATTGGTTCAGCGGCGGCCGACAGCACCGGCAATAGCGACAGGGCAAATATCATGCAACGGCGCAGGCACAAAATCATGACACTTCCTTTGGCTCCCAGCCCCGGCTGGATGGTGGACAAAAGGATGGCTACGGAACAATCAACACGTGAACCCGATAAGGGCCATGCGCACCAATCACAATGGTCTGCTCAATATCGGCC
>JANMNT010000228.1:0-7571 GCA_031368465.1 Burkholderiales bacterium | reverse complement strand
CGGCGGCCATGGTCGATGAATACGGCAGCGACATGCCGAGCGCTTCGAATGACGACGACATGGTGTTGGCGGTGTACATGCCACCACAAGCACCCACACCGGGGATGGCATGGCGCTCGATACAACCAAAATCTTCTTCATTCATCTTGCCGGCGTTAAACGAACCCACCGCTTCAAACACACTCACCACTTGCAGGTCTTTGCCTTTGTAGTGGCCGGGCTTAATGGTGCCGCCATAAACAAAGATGGCCGGGATATTCATACGGCAAATGCCGATCATGGCACCGGGCATGTTTTTGTCGCAGCCGCCGATAGCGAGTACACCATCCATAAATTGGGATTGGCATGCGGTCTCAATCGAATCCGCGATCACTTCACGCGAGACCAATGAATATTTCATGCCCTCGGTACCCATCGAGATGCCGTCGGTGACGGTGATGGTGCCAAACATCTGCGGCATGCCGCCGGCTTCACGGATGGCTTTGTCGGCTGCATCGGCCAGCGGCTGGATGCCGGCGTTGCACGGGTTCATGGTGCTGTGGCCGTTGGCAAGGCCGATAAAGGGCTTATAAAAATCGTTGTCCTGATAACCAATACCCCGCAGCATGGAGCGGTTGGGGGCGCGTTCGTTGCCCTGGGTGATGGTGAATGAGCGGTATTTGGGTGTGGTCATATTGGCCATTGCACTTATGAATCAAAAAATGATTGAATAGACAAAGATTGTACCGGATGACTCAGACGGGTTATCTTTAAACCTCGGATAGGGATGGAAAATAAGATGAAAAAATCAACAAACGTTTGTTTGGCGGTCCTGTCCGTCGTGTTTTGTACAGCGACTGCTTTCGCACAGACCTACCCGACCAAGCCGATTCGATTGCTGGTGCCATTCGCACCCGGCGGCAGCTCGGAAATTGTGTCGCGGGCGTATGCGTCGGAAATGTCCAAGATTCTCGGCCAGAACGTGATTGTGGAAAACAAGCCGGGCGGCGCGGGCAATATCGCGATGGTTGATGCCAAGAGCCAGCCGGCGGATGGTTACACCTTGATTCTTGGCCACGTTGGTACATTGGCGGTGAACCCGGCCATGTTTGCCAAGCTGCCGTACGATGCACAAAAAGATTTTGTTCCGATCACGTTGCTGTCGAAAGTGCCGAATATTGTGGTGGTCAATCCGGACAAGGTGCCTGCCAAGAACCTGAAAGAATTTATTGCATTGGCCAAGACCAAGCCGGGTGCGCTCAACTATGGTTCGGCGGGCAATGGCAGCTCGGGGCATTTGGCGATGGCGTATCTGGCGCAGGTGGCGGGGGTGGAAATGCAGCACGTGCCATATAAAGGCACCGGGCCGATGTTGGTGGATTTGATGGCAGGCCTGACCGAAAGCACCTTTACCGGCGCACCACCGCTGCTGCCGCAAATCAAGGCGGGCAAATTGCGTGCATTGGCGGTTGGTTCGGCCAAACGCATTCCGGCGTTGCCGGATGTGCCGACTGTGGCCGAGCAAGGCTACGCCGGCTTTGAAACGTCACAGTGGTACGGCATCTAGGCGCCGGCCGGCACACCCGAGGCGATTATCAAAAAACTCAATGAAGCGGCCGTTGCCGCCGGCAAAACCCCGGCCATCGCCGAACGTTTAGCGGCCGAAGCCGCCGAGCCGATTACCAACACGCCGAAGGAGTTTGCGGCGTTTATTGCGCTCGAAAAAACACGTTGGGCGGAAGTGGTGACCAAGGCGAAGATTAAGGCGGATTAGCGTGCCTCTCAGGCGACTCTTCGCGACTTTGGCCTTCGTTTGGCCCTTGACATGCGGTGCGGCCAGTGACAGCTCACGACTCGTTGCGATGCTAGAAGATCTTCATCACACGGGTCGGAACGATAAAACGCTCGAGCAATACGACGCTTACCAACCCGCAGTACGCGTTGCCTTTGTTTCCGAAAATGGCACATGGCGCAGTGCATGTCCAAGTAAGCCATTTCACACGGTATCCGCAGAGTGTACCCCGCCTGAATTGACCCAGTTAACGAGTTGGTTTCTATTCATACCTTCATCAGCAGTCGTTGTGGAGACCGATGGTATTCGACCGCGCGAGACATGTTGCAGCGACGTCGGATTGCTTCGCGTAGCCAATTCCACACCGTTCTCATCAAGCGCCGAGAAGCTTTTCGCCTTCTCCGGTTGGGGGGGTATTCCAAAGGCAAAGCCGCGCGTGGTCGTGCCAAGCAGCGTTTTACCGACAACTCGACGCGACACTTGGCAAAGGGTAACGAAAAATAGTGGCGTGCCGGAATGGGCGCGGAAAATTCTTGAGGAACGCTGGCTCCGTGAAAAGAATTGCTCGATGGGGCGCGATGGCACAGAAGGGCCGGCTTACGGAACGAAGTTGCGTGCGCGTGACCTGCGGGTAGGCAGTCGATTTGTTTCACCCAAAGACGGTGAACTTGTGGAGCTTTTGTTCTCAAATGAGTATCGAAAACGCTGTCTTGGCATGGATAACAACGGAACCGGCATCTGGGCAGCGAGGCCAACAGTCGGTAAACCTAGACTGGTTTTGCTTTCGCCTCTTGTTTCAAACCTAACGCTGGATAACTTGCTCCCGCTCGAACAAGGGGACTTCGACGGGAATGGTCGTCCGGAGTTCATATTCTGGTACTCTGGATACAATCAAGATGGATACGTTCTGCTGTCGGACAGCCTCTCGAAGACAACCACTTTCCTTTGGGGCTACCACTAATGTTGATCCACCCGCAGTTTGACCCGGTTGCGCTCGCCCTCGGGCCGCTCAAGATTCATTGGTATGGCCTGACCTACGTCGCGGCGTTTATCTGTTTTGTGGTGCTGGGCCGCATGCACGTCAAGCGTCGCCCCGATTTGGGCTACAGCAAAGATGCGGTTGAGGACATCATGTTCTACGGCATTCTCGGCGTGGTGCTGGGTGGCCGCATGGGCTACATTTTGTTTTACCAATTTGAACGGTTTCTCGCGCACCCGATTGAGATCTTTTACGTCTGGCAGGGCGGCATGAGTTTTCATGGCGGCTTTTTGGGTGTGTTGGTGGCGATGTGGTGGTGGGGCCGCAAACACGATCGGTCTTTTTTTCAGGTGACGGACTTCATCGCGCCGCTGGTGCCGACCGGGCTGGCCGCCGGGCGCATTGGCAACTTCATCAACGGCGAATTGCCCGGGCGTGTGACCGATGCCGCGACCTGGCCATGGGCCATGTGGTATCCGCAGATTGATGCCACACCAATCGCACGTCACCCTTCGCAGATCTACAACATTCTCGGCGAGGGCGTGTTTTTGTTTTTGCTGCTGTGGTGGTTCAGCAAAAAACCGCGCGCCGTTGGTGCGGTGTCGGCGGTGTTTTTGCTCGGTTACGGCGGGTTTCGATTCTTTGCGGAGTTCGCGCGCGAGCCGGATAGTTTTCTCGGGCTGGGGGCGTTGGGGCTTTCAAGAGGGCAGTGGTTGTGCATCCCTATGGTATTGGCGGGGGCGTTCTTTTTGTGGCGTTCTCGGCGTCCGAACAAACTTGGGTCCCGGCCTGCGCCGGGATGACCGCTGGCGTGCGGCTGCGCCGCGAACGATGCGGTCAGTTGTGCATTCCGATGGTGCTTGCGGGGGTGTTCTTTCTTTGGCGTTCTTCCCGTCCGAACAAACTTGGGTCCCTGCCTGCGCCGGGATGACCGCTGATGTGCGGCTGCGCCGCGAACGATGCGGTCAGTTATGCATTCCGATGGTGCTTGCGGGGGCGTTCTTTCTTTGGCGTTCGCGCCGTCCAAACAAACTTGGGTCCCGGCCTGCGCAGGGATGACCGCGAACATGCGGCTGCGCCGCGAACGCTGCGGTCAGCTATGTATCCCGATGGTGCTGGCGGGTGTGTTCTTTCTTTGGCGATCTTCCCGCCAGAAATAAATTTGGTGCGCCGCACCATTTGTTGGCCATAATTGCTGAAACAGGCAACCGGAACGTGGCATGAAATTTTGTATTGTGGGTGCAGGGGCGATCGGCGGATTTGTCGGCGCAAAACTTGCCGCGGCCGGTGAAGATGTCACCTTTATCGCGCGCTGGAAAAATCTCGATGCGATCCGCCAGCGCGGGATGACGGTGAAATACCCTGATGGGACAATCCTCGAGGCGAAGTCGGTGCACGCCACTGATAGTTTTGCCGCGGTTGGTCATGTCGATTGCATTATTCTGGCGCTGAAGTCACATCAGGTCGAGTCGGTCGTCAATCAACTCGGCCCGCTTTACGGCCCCAAGACTACGGTGATCACAATGCAAAACGGCATTCCGTTTTGGTATTTTGTGAATCATGGCGGGGCCATGGCCAACACACGCGTGGAGACGGTTGATCCGCGCGGTGTGTGCCTCGACGGTATTCCGCATGAACGCATCATCGGCTGCGTGGTGTATCCGGCCACCGAGCTGGTCGCGCCCGGTGTGGTGCGGCATATTGAAGGCGATCGTTTTCCGTTGGGCGAGCTCGATGGCAGCGCGAGTAATCGGGTCAAGGATCTCTCTGACATTTTTGCGAAGTCCGGACTGAAGGCGCCGGTGCTCGACAATATTCGCAACGAGATCTGGCTCAAATTGTGGGGCAACCTCACCTTCAATCCGATTTCCGCACTCACCCACGCGACCCTCGTCGATATCTGCGAAAACCCGCACGGCAAAGCACTGGCGGTGAGCATGATGCAGGAGGCGCAAGCCGTGGCCGAAAAGCTGGGCGCAAGTTTTCGGGTGCCGCTTGAAAAACGCATCGACGGCGCGGCGAAGGTTGGCAAACACAAAACGTCAATGCTGCAGGATGTTGAAGCCGGCCGCGAAATCGAGATCGATGCTCTTGTTGGCGCGGTGGTCGAGCTTGGCATACGTGCGGGCGTTCCGACCCCGACCATCAGCGCGATTTACGCTGCGTCAAAATTATTGGCGGCGACCATCAAGGCCCAGAACATTGCCATTCGCGGGATCGCACTGCCCCAGGTCTGACCGGCTTTGATTTGTTGCAACGGCGATATGCGCGGCAATCGACTGCACGGCTGAAGGTATTTGCGTAACCGTAAGTTGGCGAAATTTTGCCGTTTGACGGCGTGTGTCGCTTATAGCGCGCATTTGGACTACAATTTATTCCGTTTTGGGACTTGGCTCTGCCTGAGAGGCGTTTATGTTCGGTTGCCCGCGCAATGCGATTTTTGAACGTCGTCGCCCCAACTTCATACAAGGTAAAAAATGAACATCGGACAAATTACCCCTGCCGTGACAGGTTGCGCAAATAGAAGTGCATTTTTTGCGCGTGCTGCAAGGCTGGTTGTTGGTGGAATTTCGGCGCTTGTATTTTCGGCAACCGCGCAGGTCACAACAACAACGACGGTGACTTCCAGCCTGAATCCCAGCACACCGGGCGACCAGGTGACGTTTTCGGCGACGGTAACGCCGGCGTTGCAGTACAACGTGACGTTCATGTCGCAGTTCAGTACGGCCGCTACCCAAGTGCGTTATTTTCGTTATGCGCTAGGTGGCGGCGCGACATTCCAGACAGCGGTTTTGGCGACTGACTTTACCAACCAAACAACCCCGGCAGGTTTTCAATCTGTGGTTGTCGCCCAAGGCGGAAACATCGGCGACAATTTCGTCATTTTTTCCCTCACCGCAGGTGGGCCGGGCATTGCCCAGGCTGACACCCTGAATTTATTTTTAGGCGGGGTCACCGCCGGCGCCGGATCGGCCCAGACCATCACTTATTCGCAGCACGGAACAGCGTTTTCTTCGCAAGGTGCAAACACGTCGGTTCTCGCGTCATCAAGTGCGACCGATCTTTCAACGTTTGTCATCCCCAACATCTTCACCGGCGCCGTTGATTTCCGTGCAAATGGCGTCACCATCACCGGATGCGGTGCCGTAACACTGACGTCGGGTTCGGCAATCTGTAACGCCAGCTTCGCCACCATCGGCTTGCGCACCATCACTGCAGACTACAGCGGCAGCAACTTCCCCAGTACGGGTACACTGACCGGCGGACAGCTGGTTGGGTTGGTGCTGGACCCGAGTGTGGTGCCGAATGGCGGCGTTGGTACGCCTTATCCGACCACCACCTTGACCTCGTCAAGTGGTGTTGCGCCCTACAGTTTTGCGATCACGGCAGGCGCGCTGCCGGGCGGGCTGGCGTTGTCGTCGGGCGGTGTTTTGTCGGGAACGCCGACAGCGATTGGCATTTTTAATGTGACCGTCAGGGTCACCGACTCGAACGGCGCGACCGGCTTTCGCACCTATGCAATCACCATCACGCAAAGTTCACAAACCATCACCTTTACGCTGCCGACCACCGCCATCGTCAACAGCTCGGTGGTGCTCGCGGCAACCGCCAGTTCCGGCCTGCCGGTGACTTACCAGGTATCCACGGCGCTGACCTGCCGGTTGACCGGCAATACGTTGAGTTATATCGCGCTCGGTGTTTGCACGGTTGTGGCCAGCCAGGCCGGCAACGCGAATTACCTTCCCGCTTCGAATGTGACGTCGAACCAAAATGTTTCGACGACCGGTGGGCCGCGGCCATTGATGTTACGCAATGCCGCCGGTCAATCAATGCGTGGTGACCTCGTTGGCAATGTCATTCAATTCACACCAACCGCCGACCCGGGTGTTGCGTTTCGCGTGGTGGGCAGTGCCGATTTGAATGGCAACGGCTCACCAGACTTTGTTTACCAAAGTATTGTGCAGGGTGAGTTTGGCGATGTGCGTAGTTGGCCTGACTATCTGGCGGCCAACGATTTCCTGTTGCGACCGCTGAAGCGTACATGGGAATTGCAAGCCGTCGGCGATCTTGATGGCGACGGCCGCGGCGATCTGGTCTGGCGCTTCACCGGACAGTCGCCCAATATCGACGACACCGGCGTTTCGTATATTTGGTTCACGAATGGCTCGGCTGTGACGCAGGTCCGAAAACGCGGCGGCGCCCCGCTCAACTGGCGGCTGTTGGGTGCAATTGACGTCAACCGCGATTTCGCCACCGACATGTTGTATTTGAGCCCAACCAATGAAATCCGCGTGTTGATGGCAACCGCCAATCGCACCTGTGCGAATGTGCTCGGCGGCAGCATCCCGACCGGCTACACCGTCATGAAGATCGGCGAATTTACTGGCAACAGACTTGGTGAAATATTTGTCCGCGATCTGGCAACCGGGCAGAATCGCATCGTGGTGCTGGATGGCAACTCGCTGACACTGCCGCCACCGACGGCAAATCCGGATGATCCAAATGCATCGTGTACGCCGACCAATCTTTCGGTGGTCAATACGGTGCGATCATATTTTGCGTCTGACGCCACCTGGCTGTTTTTTAATGCGATCGATCTGAATGGTGACGGCATTCTCGACATCATTTGGCTCAAGCCCGACGGCAATCTGGCGGTTTGGTTCTTGGCTCGTAACGGTGGTGTGCCGACGGTTCTCACCAATGTCGGCGCCGTGCCTGCCGGTTACACCGCCACGCCGCTGCAATAACCACCGCGTAATGCGATGGGTGGCGGTCATCGCCACCCGTTGCGGCGCTTGCTTTTCCAATATCAGGCTAGAC
>JANMNT010000223.1:0-2730 GCA_031368465.1 Burkholderiales bacterium | reverse complement strand
AAATGCAACTTGGACCCCGGCCAGAAGCCGGGGAAGGTCAACAACTCCGCTTCACCGGAGAAGCGAAACAGGTTTATTGTTTCGCGCACGTCCGGTGCCCAAGTTTTGGTGGCATATTCACCGACGCGAAAATCAACTTGGACCCCGGCCAGAAGCCGGGGAAGGTCAACAACTCCGCTTCACCGGAGAAGCGAAACAGGTTTATCGTTTCGTGCACGTCCGGTGCCCAAGTTTGTTCACGCTTTCACCAATGCCCAATGCAACTTGGACCCCGGCCAGAAGCCGGGGAAGGTCAACAACTCCCCTTCACCGGAGAAGCGAAACAGGTTTGTCGTTTCGCGCACGTCCGGTGCCCAAGTTTGTTCACGCATTCACAAACGCCCAACACAACTTGGACCCCGGCCAGAAGCCGGGGAAGGTCAAATGCGGTGCTGCGACAAGCTCGTCGTCCGCCCACTGTTCCTAAGCAGCATCGTCGCTAAATTCGGCGTCTTCGGCAATTTCGCCGGCCAGCACCTTCTTGATCACGGCAAAACCGAAGCCACGCGACTGCAGGTAGCGGGTCTGTTTGGCGCGTTGTTCGGCCGAATCGGGGATCGCGTCGAATTTGCGTGACCAGACGGCGTGCGCGCGGGCAAATTCACCGTCCTTGATCGCCGCCATGGTGTCGTTGACGATGTCGTCGCCCACACCCTTTTGTTTGAGCGTTTGCGCAATGCGTGACCCACCATATTTCTGGCCGAGCCGACGCGCCATGACCTCGGCGTATCGGGATTCATTGAGCCAACCTTCGGCTTCACACCACACCACCGCTTCGGCAATCTCTTCCGGCGTGAATTCTTTTTTGGCGAGCTTTTGCTCAAATTGGATGCGGCTCATGTCGCGCATCGCCAGCAGCCTGAGTGAGGCCGATACCAGCTCGCGGTTTTCTGGCTTGGGTGTTTTCAATTGGGCTAAACCATAAAAAAAGGCCGAACGATCATGTGCACTGGAGGATGCACACTCATCCGGCCCAACCATCGAACTTTTTTGGCGCAGTAACACGGGCGGCGTATCTGATTGCGGAGGCGGTGCACCAAAGTGCGCACCGAAGTGCAAACCGCCCGCCGTGCCGTGCTGCGCAAAACAGAATTACTCTTCAACATCCTCGCTGTCGTCAGAGCCGCCACCGACCACACCACTGACACCAACGGCGGCACGGATCTTGGCTTCAATTTCCTGCGCCATGGCCGGGTTTTCTTTGAGGAACTTGCGGGTATTGTCTTTACCCTGACCGATTTTTTCGCCTTTGTAGGCGTACCAGGCACCGGATTTATCAACAATCTTGTGCACCACGCCAAGCTCGATGATCTCGCCTTCGCGGGAGATGCCTTCGCCATACAAAATATCGAATTCGGCCGTGCGGAACGGCGGCGCGACTTTATTTTTGACCACCTTGACGCGGGTTTCGGAGCCGATCACTTCATCGCCGTTTTTGATGGCGCCGATACGACGGATATCAATCCGTACCGAGGCGTAAAACTTGAGCGCATTGCCACCGGTGGTGGTTTCGGGGCTGCCGAACATGACGCCGATTTTCATGCGGATCTGGTTGATAAAAATCACCAGCGTGTTTGAGCGTTTGATATTGGCGGTCAATTTGCGCAGCGCTTGCGACATCAGTCGTGCCTGCAGGCCCATGTGTGAATCACCCATTTCGCCTTCAATTTCAGCCTTGGGCGTGAGCGCGGCGACCGAGTCCACCACCACAATATCGACACCACCCGAACGCACCAGCATGTCGGCGATTTCAAGCGCCTGTTCGCCGTTGTCCGGTTGTGAAATCAGCAAATCGTTGATGTTGACGCCAAGCTTTTGTGCGTATTGCGGGTCGAGTGCGTGTTCGGCATCGATAAACGCGGCGGTGCCGCCGGTTTTTTGCATTTCAGCGATGACTTGCAGGGTCAGGGTTGTTTTACCGGATGATTCCGGACCATAAATCTCGACCACCCGACCACGCGGCAAACCACCGATACCCAGGGCGATATCAAGCCCGAGCGAGCCGGTCGAGACCGGGATGATGTCATTGCCAATATTGCCCTCGCCCATCTTCATGATGGAGCCCTTGCCAAACTGCTTTTCGATTTGTGAAAGCGCCGCGGCAAGCGCTTTTGATTTGTTTTCGTCCATAAAGGGTTCTTTCATGTTCATGGCTAGTCTCCAGTCAATTATTGGTTTTCAATAAGGGTTGTATGAAAATACAGTCTGTATTTCCGTACAGTACCGGACTGACCAGCCAAATGCAAGGGGTTTTGAAAAGAAAACCGGAAAAACCGGTTTTTTGGGGTCCAGGTGGACGCTAGATGAGATTATGCAGGAGCCGCGATAACGCGTGCGAAACGGATTGTTTTCGCACCGCCTCACGATCACCGTTGAAGTGGCAAACCTCTGAAATAATTGATTTTTTTGGGAATTTCCAGGCAAACCAAACGGTGCCGACCGGTTTGTCCGGCTGGCCGCCATCGGGCCCGGCAATGCCGGTCACGGCAACCGCCACCTGCGCGCGTGAACGGGCAATGGCGCCCTCGACCATTTGTTTCGCGATCTCTTCGGATACGGCGCCGAAGTCGAGCAGGTCTTCCCGCCGCACGCCCAATAGGTCGGCCTTGGATTCGTATGAATAGGTCACAAAACCGCGGTCAAACCACGCCGAGGAACCGGGAATACGCGTCACCGCTTCGGCGATGCCGC
>JANMNT010000181.1:0-5246 GCA_031368465.1 Burkholderiales bacterium | reverse complement strand
CAACCCGGACGCCGCTATCCCACACGGCCTTTCGCCCAGAGTCTGCGGGGCGACTGTAGAGCCCCCGCTCGACAGTCAGCACCATGCCGGGCTCCATTGCCACCCATTTCCCATCGGCCTTTTTGTAGCTGCCGGCGTCGTGCACATCAAGGCCGAGCCAATGGCCTGCGCGGTGCATATAAAACTGTTTGTAAGCCTCGGTTTCAATCACGCTGGCAAGTGAACCTTTACAGAGCTTCAAATCAATCAAGCCTTGCGCCAGCACGTTGATGGCCACATCATGGTATTTGCCAAACGGGTTGCCGGGTTTGACCGCCTTGATGCACGCCAGCTGGGATTCAAGCACCAACTCATAAACATCGCGCTGGGCTGCGGAGAATTTCCCGGCGACCGGAAACGTTCGGGTGATGTCGGCGGCATAACTTTCAAGCTCACAACCGGCATCAATCAGCATCAAGTCGCCTTTTTTAATCGGCGCCGTATTTTCGCGGTAATGCAACACACACGCGTTTCCGCCGGTGGCGACAATCGAACCATAGGCAGGTTGGCGCGCACCGTTCTTGACAAACTCGTGCAGGACTTCTGCCTCCACCTGATACTCATACATGCCAACCGTCGCCGTGTGCATGGCGCGGGCGTGTGCGGCGGATGAAATTTGACCGGCACGACGCATGATATCGATTTCGGTATCGTCTTTGATCAGCCGCAAACAGTCGATCTCCCGGCGCACGTCATGGATTTCCGCCGGCGCGCTGACACCGGTGCGAATCTTGGCGCGGACGGCGTTAAGCCATTTTGAGATGTTGGCGTCCCACCCGGCATCGACACCAACCGCGGTGTGGATCACCGCCTGATTGCTCATTAAGTCTGGAATCATCTTGTCCAGATCCGCAATCGAATACGCCTCATCGACCCTGAAAATTTCCTTCGCCATAGCCGGGCCGAAACGGAATCCATCCCAAATTTCGCGTTCGATATTTTTCTCACGGCAAAACAGGATATGTCGTGGTTTTTTTCCAAGCGTAATCGCCAGCACCGCCTCGGGTTCGCGAAACCCGGTCAGGTAATAAAAATAACTGTCCCAGCGAAAGTCGTAATGGGCATCGGCATTGCGGGTCGCCTCTTGCGCGGTCGGCAGCAGCATCAGCCCCTCGCCCAGCGACTTTGCCAACCGTTGGCGACGCTTCAGGTGCGGCGCAATTGACGGTACGACAACGGGCAATGGCAGTGTTTCTCGTTTCATTTGGAACCTTTCATGCTGTCGAAATAAATCCATCCGCGCAAAAATTGCCGGCTGGACGCCCATTCATTACGGGGAAACGGACATTTTAGCGCCGAGCCGGGATTCAAGTGCCGCCAAATGCGCGGGGGTGCCGATATTTTCCCAAAGTCCGCCAAAATGTTCTGCCCGAACGCGTTTCGCCGCCACCAATGGATCGGCCCATGGAAACAGACGCGCCTTTTCACGCGCCGGTAGCCCGGCAAATATTTTCGGGTGCCAACACGCGATGTTGGCGTAATTGAGTCGCTCGCCTTCGCGGGTGGCAAAACCGTCACAAATGGCGAAGTCACCCTCGGGATGAAACGCCGGGTTGTCGGCAAGCACAAAATGCGCGTCAATTTCGCCGCGCTCGATGGCTTCCAGTGGTGCGGCGAGGCGGGAATAGTCGTAGTCGGTCACAATGTCGCCACTGACTGTGACAAACGGATACGGCGCAAGCAATGACAGTGCGTTGACAATACCGCCGCGTGTTTCAAGGGCATCGTGCTCCCCGCGGCCTTCGCGTGAGTATTGAATCGCAACGTCCCAGCGCTCACCACCGCCCAACACTTGTTCAAGTTGTTCGCCCAACCAGGCCGTGTTGATCACGAGATCACAAAAACCGGCGCGCTGAAGCGCTTCAATCTGGCGGACGATAATTGGTTTTCCCGCCAACATTAACAGCGGCTTTGGCGTGTGATCAGTAAGCGGCCGCATACGATGCCCGCGACCGGCGGCAAATATCATCGCGCGATATTTCATTTTTGAAACGCCAGCATTGGCGGGCTTTTTGAGGCAAAAACGCCTGAAAGTCGCCGCCAATCGGTCACTTTTGACTTTAGACGGGCGATCACAAAAACGATACGCCCGTTGTGCGGATCAATCCGTCGTCGATGTTGAGTTGATCAAACAAGCGCGCCAGCGGGAACAATTCGCTATAGCGCTCACAGCACTTTCGTACATAGCGGGCAAAACGCGGCGTGTCAGCCAGATAACGCGGCTTGCCATCACGGTAATTAATTCGCGCAAATATACCCATAACCTTCAAGTGACGCTGCAGACCCATCCATTCAACATCGCGATAAAACGTCCCAAAGTCGTCCGGCACCGGCAAGCCGGCCATTTTGGCTTTTTCCCAATAACGAACGGTGCCATCGAGAACACGCTCCTCGTCCCAGGAAATAAACGCGTCGCGCCACAAGCAGGCAATATCGTAGCCAACCGGCCCGTACAGCGCATCTTGAAAATCCAATACGCCCGGGTTGGGCATCGATACCATCAGGTTACGCGGCATAAAATCACGGTGTACAAAGACTTGCCGCTGTGCCAGATTCGAAGCAATGATTTTGGTGAATACGCCGTCCAGCAACGCCTGCTGTTGCGGCGACAATGTCACGCGCAGATGCTTGGCGATAAACCAATCGGGGAAGAGCGATATTTCACGTCGTAGCACGGCTTCGTCATAGGCCGGCAATTCACCGGGTTTTGACGCCAGTTGCCATTTCACCAGGGCGTCGGTCGCATCGCGCATCAGACTGTCAACATTCGCTTCGTTGGCGACGTCAAGGTAGGTCTGCAACCCCAAGTCCGTGAGCAGCAAAAAGCCACGGTCAAGATCCTGTGCGTGCACAACCGGTGTGTTGAGTCCCGCGTCCGCCATCATTTTGGCAATCCGCACAAACGGCCGGCAATTTTCCTGCGGTGGGGGCGCGTCCATTGCAATGAATGTGCCGCCCGGATGGGTTATGCGAAAATAGCGCCGAAAACTCGCATCTGCCGACGCAGGTGACAATACACCTTCACCCACACCGCGCCCGACTGCCTGAACAACGCTATCTGACAACAGCCAAGCCGAAAGCTCGCGCAGCCTTGTGTCTTCGGATTCGATTGATTTCATTTTTATTCCAACAATAGTGCGCAAATTTTATCATCCAGTCCGGTTGAATCGTATGCCGGCAACAACGCAGGGCCTGAAGGGACTGACCACATTGGTCATGTTGACGGCAATGGCCGCAGCCCATCCTGGCACGACGCACGCCCAACAAGCGGCGCCGCCGTCACAAACCGAGCTCGACGATGCAATTCGCGACGGCCTAAAATTCAGCAAGACACTGCCAACCCCCGGTGCAATCATCCCCCGCAATCGTACCGGACCACGCGTCATCGAGGCTGACAAGCTGGGTGGTGTGGTACAGCAACGTGTAACCGCCGAGGGCAACGTTGTCGTCAAGCAGGACACGTTGACGATCGAGGCCGCCAGGGTTGATTACGACAAGCCGACCGATACCGCAACCGCCTCGGGTAATTTCCGGCTCAATCGCAGCGGCGATATTGTCACCGGCGTCGACATGTTGTTCAAACTCGATACCGATATCGGGTTTGTCACCTCTCCGACCTACTTTTTCTCAAAAAGTCCGCTGCGCCCGTCACAGCGCTATGAGGCGCACGGGTCTGCCACCCGCATGAATTTCGAAGGCGAAAACAAAGAGCGTTTGTTCAACGCCGAATACACCACCTGCAAACCGGGCGAGAACGAATGGGTGCTGAAAGTCAGCCAATTGGTACTTGATCGCGGCACCAACGTTGGAACGGCAATCAACGGTTACGTCGAATTCAAGGGCGTACCGATCATGTACGCCCCGTTCATCACATTTCCACTGAACAACGAGCGCAAGTCCGGATTTCTGCCGCCTTCGTTTGGCTCGTCGTCTCGCAGCGGTGGCGAATTGACGATCCCATACTATTGGAATATCGCACCTGCCACCGACGCGACCATCACGCCCAAGCTTTTCACCCGGCGGGGCCTGCAACTCGGAACCGAGCTCCGCTATTTGCGGCCGGTTGCCGTCGGACAATTTGACGCGGAGTTCCTGCCCAACGATCGCGAAGCCGACATCAACCGGTATTTTTTGTCGTTGCGCCATTTTCAAAATCTCGATCGACCGCTGGCCTTTTTAGGCAAGGGCTGGAGTGCGACCGTGAACGCACAAAAGGTATCCGATGACAGCTACTTTCGCGACCTGTCGACACGAATAGCCAACACGACCCAGACAAACCTGCCGCGCGATGCCGCGCTGAACTATGCGTCCGACTTCGGTAATTTTAATCTTCGCACGCTGGCATTTCAGACGTTGCAAGATCCGCTGGCGCCGATTGTCACCCCCTACCGGTTGACGCCACAACTGTCGTTTAACGCCCGTCCGGCGCGCTTGCAGGGTGTCGAATTCAACACGTTCGGTGAATATACCGATTTTCGCCACCCGACCCTGGTCAACGGGCGGCGCCTGTTGATCTATCCATCATTGGCATATGCGATCAAACGCCCGTATGCCTTCATCACGCCCAAGATTGGTTACCACCTCACCCGTTACGAATTGACCGGCAATGTTAACGGCTTTGAAGGCGGCACCCGTGCGCTGCCGATTTTCAGTCTCGACAGCGGGCTGGCGTTCGAGCGGTCGGTGACTCTTTTTGGCCAATCGATCACACAAACGCTTGAACCAAGGCTCTTTTATCTTTACGTCCCGTTTCGCGAACAATCGAAATTGCCACAGTTCTCAACATCGGAGACAGATTTCAACTTTGCCCAAATTTTCAATGAAAACCTGTTTGTCGGCGGCGACCGTATTTCCGACGCAAAGCAACTCACGGCCGCGGTGACCACCCGATTAATTGAAAATGCGACCGGCATCGAACGGCTGCGTGCCGCCATCGGCCAGCGTTACTATTTCAGGCCGCAATTGGTATCACTGTCTGAAACGGCTCTCGGGATTGCCGCCGGCTCGCAGGCAACCGCCAGCCGGTCGGATTTGCTGTTTGCCGTTAGCGGGCAGGTTTCCAACGATTGGTCTCTCGACTCAAGTTTTCAGTATTCAACCAGCGGCGCAAGGTTTCAAAAGTCGAACGTCGCCGCCCGCTATAACGCGGATGGCGGACGGCTCGTCAATTTTTCGTACCGGTTTACGCGTGAGGCACTGAAGCAGAT
>JANMNT010000345.1:0-5566 GCA_031368465.1 Burkholderiales bacterium | reverse complement strand
GCCCTACCCGCATGTGGACGTCGCCCTTCGAGACGCGGAGAGCGGCGAGCTCCTCGAGGGCGAAGCCGAGGGCGAGCTCGTCGTCCGTGGCGCCAATGTCTTCGCCGGCTACTGGCGGAACCCGGAGGCGACGGCTGCTGTCTTCGCGGACGGCTGGCTCCTCACCGGCGACGTCGGCCACATGGACGAAAAGGGCTTCGTCTTTATCACCGACCGCAAAAAAGACATGATCCTGGTGTCCGGTTTCAACGTCTACCCGAATGAAATCGAAGGCGTGGTGGCGGGTTGCCCCGGCGTGCTCGAATGCGCCTCGGTGGGCGTGCCGGATGACAAATCCGGCGAAGCGGTCAAGATCGTGGTGGTGAAAAAAGACCCGAACCTCACCAAAGAGATCATCATGGCGTTTTGTAAAGAACGCCTGACAGGATACAAAATGCCGCGCCAAGTTGAATTTTGGAGTGAGTTGCCGAAAACCAACGTCGGCAAGGTTTTGCGTCGGACTGTGCGGGATACACCGGTCGCAAAATGAACCACGCGCGGTCAGACGCAGGGAATTTTGTCAAACGAAAATCACCACCCGCGGGTCGGTCGGTGCTGTTGCGAAACCTGTGGTTGGCGGTCGCGTCGTTTGCAATCGCACAACTTATCTGCCGCCTGTTCGGGATATCCGGCGATGGTCTGTTTGCGTACGGTCTTTCGCGGTGGCCGGTTGTGAGTTACTACGGCTTTGCCGCGGCAATTTACATCACGCTTTTGTTGCTGATCAGGTCGCGGCATGGCGGCAACGGGCAACGTGGGCGCAAGCATCCCTAGTCAGGCAGTGTCACCGTTCCCCGGCCGATTTCGATCACCTTGCCGCTCACCTGAATCGCGTGTTTGCTATCGACCTCCAGCCCAATGTGACACGGGCGGCCCGCCATTTCGCCCTGCGAAATGGCAAACCGGCAGGGTGCCTTGCCATGGTGAATCATCCAACCGCCCAGATTGGCGGTTGCCGATCCGGTGCCGGGGTCCTCAACGATCGCACCGTGTTTCATAAAAAAGAATCGCGACAGCAGTTTGTCATCACCGTTGGCGGCGAATAGATAAGCCATCGAACGGCCAATATCGCTCGCAATGTTGCCGAGCCGGTCTGCATTGGGCTGTGCGCGTCGAACTGCATCCGCGCTGGCAAGCGGTACGATCAATTGCTCGGTGCCGGTGTTGACCCAACGCGCACCGTCCAACACATCATCGGTGTTTAGTCCCAGCATGGCGGCAAGCGCATCGCGGGTCTGTTCGCAGGGGCGCGTCTTTGCGGCGGCAGCAGTCAGGGTCCATTGATCACCGGTCGCGTTGACTGGGATGATGCCCGCCTGCATTTCGAGCGTGATTTGGTCGCTGGTGCCGGCAATATCACGCACCACCTGTGCCGAACCGAGCGTGGGGTGTCCGGCAAACGCCATTTCAAAAGTCGGCGTAAAAATGCGGATGCGTGCGGTGGCACGGTCCGAGGGCAGCACAAATGTTGTTTCGGAAAGATTGAACTGCAAGGCCAGCGCCGGCATCTCATCTTCACGCATGCCGCTTGCGTCGTAAAAAACACAAAGCGGATTGCCGCCAAAAATGGATTCGGCAAAAACGTTGACGAGGCGGTAATGAAAAGTTCGCATTTTGGGCAGTCTGAAGTGGTGCTTGTCTGGTAAGTGGAAATTTTTGCGATAGAGTCGGGCGGTGCCCGTCTCAAGGCAATTGAGATCCGTAATGGAATGCGGATTCTACCGACTGAATCCAATAGGATCGCAAATTCGTATTTGCAGTACGCCGTTGGTTTTGTTTCGCGGTTTTGTTCCGCGATTTTGTTCTTTTATCACGCGGCGACTATTCACCTGAAAGGCTCAAACATGAAGTTGATTCGCTTTATTACCGCCGTATTGTTGGGTTCGTTCGCATTGCTGGCCGGTGCACAAGGCAAGGCGCCTGCCAAGTCAGTGGTCGCGGCTGCGCAGCCGGTCACCACCGCAAAAGCGATATTTGCCGGCGGCTGTTTCTGGTGCATGGAGCCACCGTATGATGCGATCGACGGTGTCGTGTCGACGATCTCGGGATATATCGGCGGGAAGCAGAAAGACCCGACCTACAAGGAGGTATCGGCTGGCATTACCGGGCATACCGAGGCGGTTGAAATTGTCTACGATCCAAAAAAAGTCAGCTACGAGCGGCTGCTTGAGGTGTTTTGGCGCAACATTGATCCAACGGTCAGGGATCAGCAATTTTGCGACGTCGGCAGCCAATACCGTTCCGGTATTTTTTACGTCAATGAGGCACAAAAGGCTGCGGCGGACGCCTCAAAAGCGGCGCTCGACAAAAACAAGCCGTTCAGCGGCAAGATTGTCACCGAGATCACGCCGGCAACGACGTTCTACCCCGCAGAGGACTACCATCAGGATTATTACCTGAAGAATCCGATCCGCTACAAGTACTATCGTAACGGCTGTGGGCGCGACCAGCGACTCAAGCAACTTTGGGGCGACCAAGCCGGCGGCGGCACAATCAAAAAATGAAAGTCATTATCCGGCGGGTTTTTCCGGACAATTGTGCCTGGAAACGCCCGCCAATAAAGGGCTTTACTTCATGAGTAAATTGATCAGCGCCTTGAAGCGTTTGCCGTAGGGCGGCTTGAACAGAAACAATCCGTTAAAGCGTGATTGATGAAACACCGGCTTTAATTTTGAGAACGTATCAAAGCCGAATTTACCGTGATAGGCACCCATGCCCGACGGGCCAACGCCGCCAAACGGCAAATCCTCCTGCGAAATATGCATGATGGTTTCGTTGATCGACACCCCGCCGGCGATCGTTTGGTCAAGCAGGTGTTTGATGTCGTTGCCGTCATGGCCAAAGTAATACAGGGCCAGCGGCCGTGGCCGGGAATTGACGTATTGGATAGCTTCGTCCAACGTATCGTAGGTCACCAATGGCAGGATCGGGCCAAAAATCTCCTCTTGCATCAGCCGGCTGTCGTTGTCCGCATTGGTCACAATGATGGGGGCAATTTTTTGCGTGCCGACCAAGGCCAACGCGGCGTTATCGACCAGCGGTATCAGCGTCGCGCCACGTGCACCTGCGTCTTCGAGATAACCATTGAGTCGTGCGACATGGCGTGGGTTGACAATGGCCGTGTAGTCCGGATTGGTGCCGATTGATGGATATTGGTGTGCGACCACCGCCTTGGCGGCGGCAATAAATTCGTTTTCCGCCCCCCGCGGGAGCAGCACATAGTCGGGTGCGATGCAGGTCTGGCCGGCATTCAGACATTTTCCAAACATGATTTGCGACGCCGCGCCGGCAACGTCGGCATCGGCACCAACAATCGCCGGCGATTTACCACCGAGTTCCAGGGTGACCGGTGTCAGATTTTCCGCCGCGCTGCGCATCACGTGTTTGCCAACGGCAGTTGAACCGGTAAACAACAAATGATCGAACGGCAATGCGGCAAATGCGCGTGCGACATCGGCTTCGCCATTGATGACGGCAATTTCGTTGTCGGTGAAGTAACGCGTCACGAGACGGGCAAACAACGCCCCGGTGCGCGGTGTGAATTCACTCATTTTCACAAATGCCCGGTTGCCCGCCGCAATTGCCGCCACCAACGGGCCGACTGCCAGCAATACCGGGTAGTTCCACGGCACAATAATCCCGACCACCCCGAGCGGTTGTGGTCTGAGTTCGTTGTAGGCAGGCAGAAACCACAACGATGCCAGCGAACGTTTTACCCGCATCCAGCCGCCGAGATGGGCGCGCGCGTGGTTGATTGCCGACAATGCCGGGAAAATTTCCAGCAGCTGCGTTTCATGCGTTGACCGATGCGAAAAATCGGCAGAGATTTCGTCTGCAATCTCAGTCATGTTTTCGCGCAGCAAGGCGGCAAGTTTTGCCAGTCTCGCCCGGCGTATTGCCGCATCCGGCATCCGGTCTTGCTGAAACGCCGTCGTCAGGCGTGCAAATTCGCCGTGCAGGTCGGTTTTTGCGGCAACAGGAATATCACTTGAATCCATAGGTAAATAGGTTGTGCGTGGAAAGCCTGTCCGGGAAGATGATGGCCGCGGCTAGAATAGCAGCCAGACGACATTGTGCCAGACTCGATTAGATTGCTTATTCCAATTCGACGTGGCGCAATATAGCCCTATTGCCATCATTTCCCATGCTCAACCATCTGCAACGCCTCGAATTGCTGCGCGGTATCCAACACCGTGACACCGCATTTGCATTGGAGGTCCTGCGCGTCAAACGCTGGCAGCACCGGCGCCTGGTCAAGACCTATGCCGATCTTGCCGCTGACACGCGTTACGCCAAGGCGACAGCGTTCTTTTTGGACGAACTCTACGGTGAAAATGAATCGGCCATTCGTGATCGTGATTTGCTGCGTATGTACCCGACCATCAAACGTTTGTTGCCAAAATATGCGTTTGAGACCGTGTCGTGCGCGCTTGAACTCGACGTGCTCGCCGAGGAATTTGACCGTGCGCTCGCGACATGCCTAAAAGGTCGCGAAATCAATACACAACGTTATTGTGACGCGTTTCGCGCCGCCGGCCGCAAGCCGGATCGGCTGCGCCAGGTTGCGCTGATGCAGGAGGTCGGTGAAGGCCTCGATTTGGTGGTCAAAAAACCGCTCATCTACTCGACGCTCAAAATGCTGCGCCGACCGTCAAAAATGGCGGGGCTGGGCGAAATGCAGCGATTCCTTGAAGTGGGCTTTGCCGCGTTCAGACATATGAAGGGCGCCGGTCACTTCTTGTCCACCATTGCGACGCGCGAGACCGCGCTGATTGAGTCTATTTTTGCAGGCAACAATCCCGAAATGTCGTAGCACCACATAACGGCAGACACCAACCTCAAGGATCGCTTCAACCGTGACGGCCTCCGCCCTGCTCACTTCCACCCGCAATCGAACGCCGAGCCGCTGCGCGTCAAGCTCAATCGCATCCCGAAAGCCAAGCGCACCGAGAAGAACGCCGACACACTGATCGGTGAGGTTTGGAACCACGAGGGCTTGTGGACCATCGTATCGAGCGCGTCCGATAGCCCGAGCTTGCACATGGCCGGAACCGTTGTTCCATCGAAGCAAGAAGTCGCCTTCGACGGTAGCGCCATCCGGCAATATCAGCCGGAGCCACCTGCTACCAACGAAATAGCGGCCCCTGCTCCGGTCAAGGCAAAAACATCGCGCCCTGCTGCACGAGTGAGCTGAACGAATGTGTCCGATTGCCTATGCTTTCTTGTCGGAAGCGGTTTTCTCATGCACAATGACGGTATTGCATTTGAAACTATTTCCGACATATTGAGGCTTTAGGATGGGAAACCCACACTTATTATCAGCAGGACAGGCCGCGAAAGCGGTTGGCGTCACGACACCGACAATCTCGAAATCTCTCAAAAGTGGCAGATTGTCTTACCTGATTACGCACCATCCTCAGTCACTTTTTGACCGAACGAATCAGCGAAAAACGGTCGGCGATTTTCGCGTGCTTGGGCAGATGTTCGCACACCTCGATGCCCGGCACGTTGGTCTTGATCGGTTTGA
>JANMNT010000338.1:0-3095 GCA_031368465.1 Burkholderiales bacterium | reverse complement strand
AGCGGCGTGTCGAAAATGTTGCTGAACACATAGCTTGAATACCAGTCGGACGTCTGCGCCGGGTCAAAGCCGGTTTCAGCAATTTCAAATGCCCAGCGCAGCACTTTGTTTGGGTCCGCGTGAATGGGTTGTTGTAAGGGTGACGTTTGTGCATGCACAAACGACAATTGCGCGATGACCAGCATGGCCACCAAGGACAGAACCATGCGCAGTTTCATCAGCGTTTCGCCTCGTATTGCTTCATTAGTGGCACATCAATATCGACAAAGCGCCACCACGATTGGGATTGCACCGGTGGCCGCACAAAGCCGATCACATAGGGATACCACAAGTCGGTCAAGATGCGGTGAACGTTTACTCGCATCGGCGTGTAGGCCGCGATGATGCGCGCCATGTCTTGATAGAGTTTGGTGCGTTCAGGCGAGTCGTCGAGCACTTCCGACTTGGCAAACAGATCGTCGTATTCCTTGAGTTTAAAACGCGAGCGATTACCCTTGAATCCTGCGTTGGGGCCGTAGAGCGTCTGCAACCAATTGTCGGCAGAAGGTGACGTCGCGGAGTTACCAAGCTGCCACATCATCAGCTTACCCGCATTGGATTCTTTCAAAAGGTCCGGCCACTTTGCCTTACGAACCTCAAGCCGGATACCAATCTCGTCCATCGACCGCTTCCAAATTTCATCAAGCTGTTTGTCTCGCTCGGTAGGTGTGGAGTTGTACTTCAGCACAAGCGGCGAACCATCCGGCATTTCTCGATAACCGTCGCCATTCACGTCTTTGTAGCCGAAGAGGTCGAGTAGCGCATTGGCTTTTTGCGGATCGAACTCGCTGTTGGAAGTCCGAAAATTTGGATCATATCCCTGTGCGCCGGGTGGATAGGGCGTGTTTGACGGGATCGCCTGGCCCTTCCGCACAATATTGATTTCATCGGCTACACGGTAGCCTAGCGCGATGGCTCGGCGCAGAGCGACACGATCCGCGGTGTAACCGCCGACAGTGGAATCCTCCATGTTGAAGTAGACCATGTGGATATCAAGCGCGGCAATCTGGCGCATTTCGACACCGAGTTTTTTTAAGTTTGGTGCCAACACATTGCCGGGAAAGCCGACGTTTGCAAAATCTTCGGGGAAGTTCCACATCACATCAAACTCGTTGTTAAAAAACGATAGCAGCCGAGGTTGCCGCTCTTCGATCACCGAAACTTCAATGCGGTGCACCTGTGGCAGTCGTTTTCCTTTCATCTGCGCCAAAACCGCCTGACCCGCCTTGTCGTCAGCCGCTGGCTCACCTTCAAAATAGGCTTCGCGGAAGTTTGGATTGTATTCAAACACCATACGCGACGAGCGCTTCCACTCGACCAGTTTGTAGGCCCCTGTACCGACGGGGTGTGAGCCGATATCGCTGCCGTATTTCTCAACAACTTCGCGCGCGACGGCGCAGGCAGCGCGGCAATCCGCCATTATAAAAATAAACGTCGGCTTAGGGTCGGTAAGCTTAATCTGGAACGTATACCGATCCAGCGCGCGCAGGCCCTCCAGCGGCGTATCAAAATCCATCTTGTTAGCTTTGCGCACCTTCGTCAAGAGTTCCGTCGAGCCAACGACATAACCTTCCACTTCGGCCAGCAGTGGCGCGGATAAAGCAGGATCAAACAGCCGTTTGATTGAGTACACGTAGTCTTCCGCGACCAACTCGCGCTTTTTGCCGCCAAACACCGGATGATCGGCAAAGTAGATGCCCGGCTTGACGCGAAAGGTATAGGTGCGAAAATTGTCCGTCACTTCCGGCATTGACACTAACGTGTTCGGCACCACTCTCAGCGGGCGCGCGAGATAGTCAAAACGCAGTGGTGTGTCAAAAATCGCGCTGTGTACGATGGTCGAGTACACGTCCGAGACCTTGTGCGGGTCCATGCCGGTTTCGGCGACTTCAAACGCGTACCGCAGAACTTTATTTTTGTCCGGCGTGTAAGCGACCGGCGTCGCTGCCTGGGCAATGCTCGCAGTGATGAAAATGGCGGCAACCAATCCGGCCGCAACGACGAATTGTCGGCACAGAATTGGACGCGAACGTGGAGCCGGATGCAGATACATGATTGCCTCTCAAAACCAGTTTTGGCGGGTGGCGGTGGTACGCAGCGCACGGTCAAAAACGACGCGCAACTATACCCGAAAGACCGGTTCGAATTACCGTCAATGACGGTAACAACATTTCACCATTTGTCACACTATGCATGACATTCCGCCCTTAACGACATGACTGCCGCAAACACCTCTTCGACCGGGATATCAGCGACGTCCAGGCTTGGCTTTTGCAGTGTTCGAAATGGCACGCCCCAGGGGTGCCAACGCTTGATCTCGGAGTCGCCGAACAAGGCCACAATTGGCTTACCCAACCCGGCAGCAATATGCAGCGCGCCACCGTCGGCACAGACCAGCATATCAATCTCGCTCAAACCATCAATCAATTCGCGAAGGCTGGCGGTCGGCACCGATGCAATCGCCTGCGGATCGCCAGGGTGTGGATGCGCCGATTGCGCTGATGGTGCCAATGCGGTCAGGATTTGCGCTGCTTTGGTATCGTCGCCAGGGTGCAGCAAATCATCGGTTGTACCGGGTGACCAAAATAACTTGAGGCATGCGCCATCGTGGGCTTGAATCAGCTTTGCAAGTTCAACAAATGACGCTGCCGGCCAGCGCTGCGAGGGTTTGCGCGCGCTGATATGCAGGCCTATCGAAATGGGAACCGCGCTTGGGGCCGATTGGTTGGCGGTGGCGACCGACCTCTTCCGGGCGAATACAACGCACGGCGGGGTGTGCGCCGGTACTGCATCGATACCGAACGCCTTCAACGCAAGAAACATGAACTGCGCTTGATGAAGGTGGTCGGTATCCGTCTTGGAAATGACCACGTCCAAGCCGGTGGCAACACCGTGCTCAGTCTCTTCAAACCCGACAATGCGTGTATTCGGCCGGCCCGCCAATACAAATCTGGCCAATCTGATATTGCGCAGACTGTAACGAGGGTCCGGCAGCAACACGTCGTCAAAGTGTTGCCGGCGGAGCTGCCACAACTGCCACACCTGCGCCAACCGCG
>JANMNT010000407.1:0-9028 GCA_031368465.1 Burkholderiales bacterium | reverse complement strand
GCCGAAGCAATGCGTGTCGCCAGCGCGGGTGAGGATTAACGCGCGTGCCCACCTATAATTACCGGGGACGGGACGGCGAGCGCACCAGCGTCAGCGGGACCATTGAGGCTGAATCCCCGTCGGCCGGGGTGCAACAATTGGTGGCAAGAGGCATTGTCGTTATTGATCTTAGCGCGGTGCGCGCCGCCGTAAAGGCAAACACCGGACCGTCTTGGTGGGAAACCATGGGCGCAAAGTCGGTGACGGATGACGATGTCATCCTATTTTCCCGCCAGATGCATACGTTACAACGTACCGCCGTACCGGTGTTTCGCGCGCTGTCCGGTTTGCAGGAGTCAACCGGCAGTCGCAGCTTTGCCGAGGTGCTGGCCGATCTACGCTCAAGTCTGGATCAAGGCCGTGAATTGTCGGTCGCCATGGCGCGCCACCCAAAAATCTTCTCGGTTTTTTACGTCGCGATGATCCACGTCGGTGAGTTGAGCGGACGCCTCACTGAGGTGTTTAGTCGTCTGACCCAGCATCTTGAATTTGAAAAGGAAATGCGCGGGCAAATTCGCGCCGCGTTGCGTTACCCCATGTTTGTCATGATCGCCGGTGCCATCGCGATCGTGGTGCTCAATATTTTTGTGATCCCGGTATTTGTTGGCGTCTTCGCCGGGCTCAACGCCAAACTGCCGTTGGTGACGCGCCTGCTGATTGGTTTTTCCGGTTTCATGGTGCGATGGTGGCCGCTGCTTGCCGTCATCGCCGCGGCTGGCTGGTACGGGGTTAGAACCATGCTGCAAACCACGCAAGGACGCTATTGGTGGGATCGTATCAAGCTAAAGCTGCCGATCATCGGCGAGATCATTCTCAAAGGAACGTTGGCACGTTTTGCGCGCAGTTTTGCGCTCGCTTCACAAAGCGGTATTCCAGTCCTCGATGCATTGGCGCTGGTGGCCCGTACCGCTGACAATGCGTATTTCGCCCGCGAAATTGAAGCAATGCGGGACGGCATCGAACGTGGCGACAGTCTTCATCGTTGTGCCACCGCGTCTGGTGTGTTTACGCCGGTTGTTTTGCAAATGATTGCCGTGGGTGAGGAAACCGGCGAGATCGATTCGTTGCTGGTCGATATTGCCGATATGTATGAGCGAGAGACGGCCTATGCGATCAAGGAATTGTCAGTCAAGATTGAACCAATCCTGTTGTTGATGATGGCCGGCCTGGTATTGGTACTGGCGCTTGGGATATTCCTGCCGATGTGGTCGCTCGGCGAGGCATCGATGGGACGCGGCGGGTGACCGCGACGGCACGAACAGCGACGACCGCACACAATGCCCTGCGGCGTCTGTTCGAACAGGCGCTGCTGATTCTATTACTGGTTTTTGTCGTCTGGGCACTGCTCGATAAAGCGCGCGAAACCCGCAGCGCCGCCGAACTCAGTGCGGTCCGCGCCAATCTTGGTGCGTTAAGGGTTGCGCTGGTGATTGAACAAATGCGCCGCGTGACGACACCTTCCACGCCGGCCGGGGTTATTGTTCAAAACCCATTCTTGTTATTAAAACGTCCGCCCGCCAATTATGCGGGTGAGGTTGCGCTTGGCGACGCTGCTATCGGCGGCGTTGAGCCCGGCCTGTGGTTTTTTGATCCCGGGGCGCGATTGGTCGGGTACCGGGTTCAAGATACCCGGTACTTTCACGCTGCATCTGGCCGGCCGTTAATGGTCTTTGCACTATCTAAAGCAGATTTGTTGACTGCGCGCGAAACATACACCTGGCGTGATGAGACCGTTAACTGACATCGGCGCCTGCAGATCTAACCGCCCTATGTGTCATACCGCACGCAAAACGGCAATTATTGTTAAACTTTGTGTGGGTCATGTCTTCTCGTGTCATTCCGCGTGACTTTGCCGGACGATTGGGTCAAACTACTTTCACCAGACAAAGGCTTTCGCCGGCGCAACGAATTTATTCACAGGTGTTGATTTTTTTTCGGGAGATACATATGAACAAGGTACAAAGTGGTTTTACATTGATTGAATTGATTATTGTGATCGTTATTCTGGGCATTCTTGCCGCGGTCGCCGTTCCAAAATACATTGATTTGAAGGCGGATGCCGCACAGGCTGCCGTGAACGGCGTGGCGGGTGGCATTTCATCGGCCATGGCGGTGAATTTTGCCGCGCGCTCGGCAAACGTTGCCAAGGGTGTTGCCGTCGCAAATTGCAGTGACGGTGTCAACGTGATGCAGGGCGGCTTGCCAACGGCCGGCGGTGCTTATGCCATTACCGCGGCTGTGGTTGCTGTCAATGCAGCGGTCTCGTGTACGCTGACGTTTACGCCGACTGGTGGCACCGCCGTCACGTCGACGTTTACAGCGCTCGGTATTGCCTAACCGGTATTTTGTAATTGTCCGAATCCAAACGGTCCACGTTGCTGAAACGTGGACCGTTTGTCGTTTTTGGTTCCTTATCGGGTGCGGCCTGATTCAGAGTTTGTAGGCCGGCATTGGAGAAAAGATGAACACCGTTCAACGCGGATTTACGCTGATTGAATTAATCATCGTGATTGTCATTTTGGGAATACTCGCCGCCGTGGCGGTGCCTAAATACATCGATTTGAAACAAGATGCGGCTCAGGCGGCAGTTAATGGTGTCGCCGGTAATATTTCGTCTGCGATGTCGGTCAATTTTGTCGGGCGTACGGTCAATTCAGCCAAGGGTGTCCCGGTTGCCAATTGCTCGGCTGGCTCAACGGTGTTGCAGGGCGGGTTGCCGACTGCGGGAGGTGTATATGCAATCACTGCATTGGCTGTCGCCGTGAACGCGACGGCGGTTTGTACACTGACGTTCACGCCGACCGGCGGTGCCGCCGTGACGGCAACGTTTACGGCACTTGGCATCGCTTGATCGACCACTATCGATGGCGGCGCTTGACCCTTGCCAATGCACCCGACGCCACCGTAGTTGCGGGTTTTCCGTTATTGAATTGGTTATCGTGCTGGTGTTAATCGGCGTGCTGGCGGTGTTTGTGGTGCCGCGTATGTTTGCAACCCAAGCCATTACGCTGCCCGCGGTTGCCGCCCAAATGTCCGCGAATATTCGTTACGCTCAAAGCCTGTCGATGAGCAGGGGACAGCGCTACCGGATGAACATTACCGCCAGTAACTATCAAATTACTGATATGAGCGGTGTACCGATCGTTCAACCTGTCACGGCAAGCACGGCGGCAATTTCGGTGTCGCCTGTCGTATTGAGCGGCTTTAATCCGCCATTAACCAACAATTATGTTGCTTTTGACAGCCGCGGTGTGCCGTATATCAGCGCAGCCACCGCGCTTGCGGCAAGCGTCGTCATCACGCTCACATCCGGTACCGAAACCGCCACGGTGACCATTGCCGCCGAAACCGGCGGCGTCAAATGATCTCCGATCTTTCCATCCGTCGCGCGGCGGCATTTTCGCTGCTGGAAATGATCATTTTTATCGTTGTGCTGGGCGTGTTATTGGCCAGCATTGTCGCGGCAATGACCTCGCCCCTGCGCAATTCACCACAGGCGGGTGGACTTGATGCGGCTGCCGAACTTGCGCAACAGCGCATGGAGTTGATTCTTGGGCAGCGCCGGGTGGCGGGATTTGCCGCGTTTGCCGATCCGTGCAGCCCCGGTCCCGGACCCTCAATCTGCACGCCGCCGGCCGGTTATGCCGTGGCGTCGACCATTGTCACGGGATTTGGTGGCGACCCGACCAATTACAAGACTGTGACCGTCAACGTAACGGGCACTGCGGCCATCACGGCGACCGCGCTGGTCGCAAACTACTGATGGCCACCATCCGCAAAAGTGTAGGTTTCCCGCGCCGCAATGGCTTCAGCTTGATCGAGATGATCATGGTCATCGTTGTGTTGGGCATCATTGCCGCCGTTGCCGCGCCGATATTGGCAAATGCATTCAGAGCATATTTCACCGGTATGGATATCGCCGAAACCGACTGGCAGGCAAGAGCGGCACTAGAGCGCATGTCACGCGAACTGCGTACCGTACGCGCGCCAGCCGATCTGATCATCACCGCCGCCGGCGATCTTTCATTTACGGATATCGACGGCAATGTCATCCGTTATTGCCTCGGGGCCGTGGGCACCTGTCCGGGAACAGCGGGCAATCTGATGCGTAACAGCCAGTCGCTTGCGACCGGCGTTAGCGGCTTGACGCTGTCATACCTGACCAGAACGGGCGTGGCAACCGGCGTGGCGGCGCAGGTGTTTTACATCGTCACCGGCTTCACTGTTACACAAAACACGGTGAGCAAGGTATTCACCGCCACCGTCAGTCCAAGGAATTTTCCGTGACGGCCGGGAAACGCCAGCAGGGATATCTGTTGATTGTGGTGCTGCTGCTGATTGTGGTGGTGGTGGCACTTGCCATCGCGCTCGGCAATTTGATTGGCAACAGCACGCTTGCCAGTGGTGTTCACGTCGGTTCAATGCAGGCGCTGTTTCAGGCCGAAAGCGGTCTTGAGTTTGAACAACGGCGGTGGGCGCAAAACCTTGACTGGTACCGGAGCGCAACCGACCCGAACCCCAACCCTGCGGTTGCACAGGCGCTGGGGAGCGGATCCTTTTTAGTGAATACCAATTTACCGGCGACATTGGTCAAGAGCCGTCTGACGGTGGCGGGAGCAACACTTAATGTCTACACCACCAACCGTTTTCCAGCCAGCGGCATTTTGCAAATTGATACAGACCTGACCGCGGGCGGCGAATTTGTCCGCTACACTGGCGTCAGCGGCACGACGTTTACCGGACTGACCAGGGGGCAAACAGTCGGAACAGTAACAAGCACAGCCGGTGTGCATGCGCGCAGTGACGTTGTTTACCCGGTGACGATTCTGCGCACCGCATTGGCGGCCAACTGTAACCCGCTGGCGTCCATCCAGATTGATGCCAACAGCAAATTTTTGTCTGCCGGCACACTAGATATAGAGGGTGAGGAAATCAGTTATGGCAGTTCATCAACCAGCGGCGGCACCACCACGCTGGCCGGGGTGACGCGCTGTCTGGGGCTGGTGACGTCGGTTGCGCATGCAGTCGGACAGCCGGTCACGCCCGTGCAGATTGGCGGTGATTCGGCAGACTATCAGGTTGAAGCAGTTGCCGCCGGAACACAAGGTAACAATATTCGTTATGCCCGACGCATCATTGAGCGATAACCCATGTTAAGACGGCACTATCTACTACTTGGCCTATTACTTTTCGCACTGGTGCGGGCTGAAATTGCGCACGCCGGAAGAACGTATACGAATGTGCAGAGTCCGGCCGCAGGTTCGGAATTTGCGATGGGAAGCACCCAAATGCTGACCTACCAGATCACCAATACGGCCACGGCACCAAACAATGCCGAACGCATTTATCAGGTTCGTTTTCGCATCAGTTCGGGCTCATTGTTTTCATCGACCACCGCCGCGCCCGCCGGATGGACACGGACCGCATTCAGCACAACATCCGTCACGTTTCAGGCGAATTCGTGGGCCAACGCAATCATAGTCGGCGGCGGGTCGGTGGGTTTTACGCTCGCGGTGGTGATGCGATCGACGACCGCCGACGCAAATGAAACCCTGCGTGATATTCGATCACGTTTTACCTCAACCACAACCGGGCCGCCGTTTACCCTTCTGTCAAGCATCACAACCAATACGCCGGGATCCTGGACAATCCGTTCGTTATCCATCACGTCATTCCAGATCACCGATACCTCTGGTGTTCCGATCACTGCGCAAACAGCGGGCAACAATTTTCAGCTGCGGATGACAGTGGTCAACAATTCCAACACGACGCAAAATCCGGTGGCATCGACCGCAAATTCGCCCGCCGCCACCTGGATTGGCACCGGTGCATCGCCGACCTGCGCTGCAGGCGGCTCGTTGTCACTCGCAGCAGGCGCATCCGGTACGATTATCTTCAGCTGTAGTTCAGTCGCGGCGGCAAGTGGCACCATTAGTTTCAGTGCGCGTGCACAACGCGCCGCCACGGTGACATCGGCAAACGCGATCTCGACCACGCTCGCCATCAGCAGATTTACCGCCAGTGTTGCGACATCGGCAAGTTGTCTTTATTCCGGAGCAAGTCTGACCGTGACCATGACGATTGCCAACAATACCGGTGGCGTCATTACCTCCGTCACCGGTGCCCTTACGCCGATCGCCGCTGCGCCGGTAACGTTTGTGTCCGGACCTGCGCCCGCGTCGGTTGCAAGTATGGCCAATCTCACAACCGCCAATGTGGTGTGGGTGTATACGGTCAATAGTGCAGGTGTCACCAATCCGTTTACCTTCAGCGGTTCCGCAACCGGAACCAGTGGCGCCAGTTTGACAACGCCAACGGCAGTGTCGGCGGCGGTGACCCGTGGCGACTTTGCCGCGACGGTAAGCCCGACCTCGACTAACGCCGGCAGCACCAATGTCGAACTGGCGTTTGATATCACAAATGCCGGTTGTGCTGCCGTCAATAGCGTCGCCATTACCGCACCGGCAGGCTGGGTTTATGGTAATGACGCCTACTCTTTGGTCAATTTGTCGGCGGTCAACGCCGTCGAGACCTGGGCCGCCAGTGGCGTCAATCCGGTTACGTTCACTTCGCCCGACGTTGCCTCACAAATGCCGGTGGCATTTGACGGCGCGTTTAGTGTTGTTTATTCCGCCACGCCTGCTGCCGCGACGTCCAGCGTATTTGTGGTGCGTGTCACCGACGCCACCGGTGCGTTTGCCGATTTCAACCTGACCGTGACAGTAAACGCCTTCAAATCTGGTACGGTGAACAACGCAACCAACCGTATTTGGCGCGAAGAGTTCAAATGAATTTGGCATTTTTGGACGACGTGATCGGTGGTGCAGGCAGGGACGCGCCCTGGCATCAATTTCTGTCTGAGGGACGCCTGTTTCCAGCGTGTACAATCTGGTCTTGGCAGGGCATTTACCACAAGGCGGTTTGTGTGTTGTCCGACCCGTCGCGGAGAGAAGATTGATACAGGGATTTTTGTCAAAGTTGCCATGGCGTGCACGGGTCAAGGGATATTCCCTTGCGTTGACGCTGACCGACAAATCCGTGAGATATGTACTTGCGTCTGATGCCAGTGAACGTGGTGCAACCATTGCTGCGTGGGGTTATGAAGTGCGCGGCAGTCAAACACGCGAGGCGTTCAGCAAACGAATTAAGGCCTTGTTGCCGGCAGCCGAGCGCACCATCGCCATTCTCGAACCGCGCGATTATCAAATACTGCAGTTGGAGTCGCCGAATGTGCCGGCCGATGAACTGGTGAGTGCAGTCCGTTGGCGCGCAATGGAGTTTGTCGAGGGGTCGCCGTCAGATTACACGCTGGACGTTTTATCGGTACCGGTCGAACCCGGGCGCAGCGAAAACGTTGTTGCCGTGATCGTGCATAACGATGTTGTCCGTTCGCGGATGCTGGAGTGTCAGGATCTCGGCCACCCGTTGTCGGTGATTGATGTCGCCGAAACCTCCCAGCGCAATTTGCTGCACGCCGTGCTGCTTGCCGAGCCGGCCGCGCCGCGCGTTGCCGCTTTTCTTGTCGCAGAACCCGAGCGCGCGTTGATGGTGGTCGCCGTAAACGGTGAATTAGCGTTTTTTCGGCGTTTCGAATTTGATACCGATATATTGGCTGCCGCGGTCGATAGTGTGCAATCGGCGCTGATTGGCACCAATACCGGTGCCGAGGCGTTGGCGCGTTCGTTGACGCAATTGCATCGCAGTCTCGACTTGTGGGATGATCTTTTTCCACAAACGCCGCTGGAAACACTACGGGTTGACGCCGGCAGCATGACAGGTGCCATCGTTGAACTGTTAAAAGTTGAGACGCGCCTGGATACCAGCCCGATTTCGCTTGGGGGCATTTTTAAGACGACCGAATCAACCCTCCCGGCGCCGTGGCTTGACATGGCGTTCCTGCCATTATTGGGGGCACTGTTGCGGCCTTCGACTAAATCATGAAGCGTGAAATGGCCATGACCGGGTTGCGTCAAATCAACCTGTACAATCCGGCGCTGATCCCGAAGCGGGAATTGTTTTCAGCGCGTTTGATTCTTTGGTGGCTGGTCATTTCAATTCTATTGATGGCTGCAGTCGGGCGCTGGGCATTGATTGAAACGCGCAGCATCAGCCGCGAAGTGGCCATTCAAGCGGGCCGTCAGGCGACCGAACGGGCCAGGGCTGTGCCGTTGGCAACCGATGGCGAGGCGCTGCCGACACCGCAGCAGGTTGCCGCACTCGAACAGCAATTGCGTGCGCAACAGGAGCTGCTCGAAAAGCGGCGTGCGGCGTGGCGGACATTAAATCTGGGTACCACGGCAGATAACGGCGGACCCAGCGCCCTGATGCGCCAGTTCTCAAAAAATGTCCCAAAGCAAGTTTGGCTCACCGAGGTTCGTGTGGTCGGCAGCCGGATCGATGTGGCCGGCAAGACGCTCGATCCGCTGGCGGTAAATCTGCTGGTTGAGCGGCTGCAGGCCACCGGGTATTTTGCGGCCAAGCCGCCGCCTGCGGTGCGTCTCGAGCGGGTTGACGCACCGCCACCTGCGCGTACGGTTGCGGTCTTTTCATTCAGCGTCACGGCGGCGTTGTCGTCGGCGTATGCAGACGAAGGGGCGCGCCAGTGACGAATATGCTCACGCCATTGACCGCCCGGATTGATGCGATGACGCTGCGCGAGCGTTTCCTGCTGTTCATTTGTGTGATCGGCGTCCTGGGTGCGATCACCGACGCGTTGTTTATTTCGCCGTTACTGAAGCAACAAAAGGCGTTGGTGACGCTGCTCGACAAAAAATCGTCGCAAATGGATATTCAGCGAGAAGAGACCGCCCTGGAAATGCTCCGGCGCGGCCGTGATCGTGCCAAAGAATTGAATATCGATTTACGCAAGGTCCAGCTGGATATTGATGCCGTTGAGCGGGATATCGGCAAGGTATCGGCATCTCCCGCCGGTTCGACGTCGGTATCGGCATCGTTGAAACAAATCTTGCGCCGCTCGGAGCGCGTCAGC
>JANMNT010000353.1:0-8905 GCA_031368465.1 Burkholderiales bacterium | reverse complement strand
CGATGATGTTGATTTCTCAAGCGATGGTGGTGTCAGTTGGAACTATGTGCCAGTGCCCGGTACGGCAGGCTGCGATCCGTTGGTGACAAACGTCCGCATCAATCCAAAGGGAATCTTTGTCGGCAGCGTCTCCGCGCCCAGCCCAAGCTTTACGGCGAGTTTTAGAGTCTGCGTTAAGTAAGTCTAAACTGCTCAGTCGCCACCCACCTCGTCCGTCCAAACGTTGAAGCTTGTCAGGGTATTCGGCCCAAAGGTGGTCGAGAGTGCAACATCACTCGCGTCGCGCCCGCGCGCGATCAACACACGTCCAATACGCGGCGTGTTGTTACGGGCATCAAAGGTGTGCCAGCGACCATCGAGGAATACCTCAAACCACGCCGCGAAGTCCATCGTGCCCCATGGTTTCGGCGTGCCGATATCGCCGAGATAGCCGGTGCAGTAGCGCGTCGGAATATTCAGGCAGCGGCAAAACGCGACCGCGAGATGCGCGTAGTCGCGGCAGACGCCGGTCTTGTCGTAATAGGCCTCAAGGGCTGAGCGCGTCATACGCGCGTTCTCGTAGCCGAACTTGATGTGTCGATGGACGTAATCGCACACCGCTTGCACGCGATCCCAGCCTGTCGGCGTTTGGCCGAAAAGATTCCACGCGATGTCGGCAAGGCGATCCGTCTCACAGTAGCGACTGCCGAGCAGATAGACAAGCGTCTCCTCTGGCAAATCCTGCACGGCAACTTGCTGTGCGCCGGGTGACAGCACATCAGGTTGGCCGGTATCGTTGACGAGGGCATCGGCCGAGACGGTGGTGCGTCCCGCGGGTGCGACGATACGAGTACACCAATTGCCAAAGCCGTCGCGATACGCACTGCGCGGCACCGGCGGATCGAATTTCAACTCGTCACGACCGACCAGGTCAGACACGCGCGACGAATGCACGTGTAAGGTGAATATCATCGGCGTCGGTTGCGGACATTCGTAAATCATTTCAAAGCCAACGCGAATTTGCATGACTAGGTTCCAATATCAAAATAGAGACTCAGCGAAGCGATCGATTTCACGACCAAGGTAATTCCGGCAACTCGCGAAATACCTGGCGTATGCCGGCACCCCATTCGCTGCTGAGGTCCGCAAAATAGCTATCGCCGTGATCAAAGCGGCGGCGCTTTTGCACCTCAAACGAATCTACCTCGTAGCAGATGAGATCAATCGGCATGCCGACGGAGAGATTGCTGCGCATGGTTGAATCAAACGACACCAGCACACACTTGATGACGTCGGCCAGCGGCGTTGAAAGTGAAATCACGCGATCAATGATGGGCTTACCGTATTTGGTTTCGCCCGTCTGCAGGAATGGCGTGTCGTTACCGGCTTCAATAAAATTACCTTCGGCGTAGATACGAAACAGGCGCATCGGCTCGCCTCGAATTTGCCCGCCGACGATGAAAGAGGCATTAAACGCAAGCTCGGCGCGCGCAAGGTACTCGCCGTCGCGCCGCTCAATGTCGCGCATGCCGTCTGCCACCAACATCGCCACATCAAACATCGTCGCAGCGTTCCAGAGATTCGGCGTTCCATTGCCCGCCGCACAGCGCTGGGTCAGTACGCCAATCACCGCTTGGGTGCCGGCGAGCGTTCCCGAACTCAGCAACACGATAACGCGATCACCGGCTTTTTCAAACACATTCATCTTGCAGAATTTGGAGATATTGTCCAAGCCCGCGTTGGTCCGCGAATCCGAGGCAAATACAAGGCCATTCTCAAGTTTTACGCCGACGCAATAGGTCATGGGGTGCGCTTCAAGGTTGCGTTAGCGGGTTCAAGTCGTTGAGTACGTTACGTCGGAAGCAACCTTCCGCAGCAGCCATACACAATGGTTCGTTTTGATACATTCGTCCGTGCGGTGTCAAACAGTACGAACCGGGCGCGCGGTGTGGTGCGCCCCCGGCGGACTGGCCAGGCCAGCTGATATCAGCCGCGCGTTTCAAGTTATCCCCAGGTTCGTTTGCCCCTGCCTGCACGGGCACCTAGCGTGGCGTTGAAGGAATGGTGAGATGCCAGACCGCGATAAACATCGCCGCAATGGTCGGACCGATGATGAATCCGTTGATGCCAAATACCGCCATTCCACCGATTGTGGTGATCATCACCACGTAATCCGGCATACGTGCGTCCTTGCCGACCAGCATCGGCCGCAGTAGGTTGTCAGCGAGTCCGATCACAAACATACCGTAGGCAACCAGCGCCATGCACTGCCAATAATCGCCTGTAAGGAAGAAGAATGCGGCGACCGGCAGCCAAACGATGGCGGCGCCGATCGCAGGCAGAAGTGACAAAAAGGCCATCAAGACAGCCCATAACAGAGCGCCTTTGACGCCCAGGAACCAAAACGCAACACCCCCGAGCGCGCCTTGGATCGCGGCGACGACCAAGCTGCCTTTCACCGTGGCACGGATCACTGTTCTGAACTTGTCCACCAGTTCCCGTTTGTACCTCGCCGGAATCGGCAGTGCCTCTTCGGCCATGCGAGCCAACTCGCGCCCGTCGCGAACGAGGAAGAAGGCGAGGTACAACGTTACGCCAAGACTTGCGACAAAGGTGAAGGTGTCAAGCCCGATGCTGAACGCCTGCGTGGCGATGAACTTGCTACCTTGTGCAACGCCGGTCGAAACTTGGCGTTGTAGGATGTCGAAGTTGGCGACGCCTGCCTGCGCCAGCAGCGCCGTTAGCCAAGCCGGCAGTGCGTCGAACAATCCGCGAAGATAGATCGCTGGCTTCCAGTCGCCGGAATCGATGTGCTGGTAGACGAGTGATGCTTCGCGCGCCAACGACGCCGTCAAGAGTGCGAACGGCAGTACAACAACCACCAGCACCAGCAGCATCACTAATGTCGCAGCGAGATTGCGGCGCTGATTTAGCCTCGGCAGCAGCCGCCGGTAGATTGGCGTGAATAGTATGGCGATGATTATCGCCCACAAGATTGCACCATAAAAGGGCAGCAGCACCCATCCTAGCGCCAGCGCGCTGGAGGCGAGCAGCAGTGGCGGCATTAAACCGCCCCGGCGGTTGCCGCGTTACCAGTCCAGTGGGTGTACGCGCACGCTTGATTGACCTTGATGCCAGTGAGTGTCGTGGTGAATAGGTACATGCCCCCGCCCTCTGCGATGGTGAATCCGTCAATACCCAGACGTTACGTCGGTGCGGGCGATGGGTCTGTTCGGCGGCGTACAGATAAAGATTGGCACCGCGCTCATCGGCACGATGGCAGACGAACGGGATGGGCCCGACTTTAACCTAATACTGTAACGGCCTGCGGTTGCGGCTGGGCAACAAGTGACGCTTCCAGGCTTTGAATCGCGACAGGTGGTGCCAGTCCGTACGATTTCAGTTTCGAATTGCGACGGCGGATCGATGCAAAACCGCCGTACAGGTCGCCATCACTGACCTGCGCAATCGATTCACGCCATTCAGACTTTTCGCAGGCGTCGCACGATTTGCCGCCCGGCAACGTTTTGTGAATCCGTGACGACACATCATGCTTGTGATGCGATTTTGCCGGTTCGGCCCTTTTGGCGATTCACCGATTGACAGCGATTTAATGGAGAGCGATGGCGCTCCCGTCTATTCCCCAGCCGACCCCAATGCAGCAGCCTTATCTAACGCCGCGGCGCGTTTTGCGTCATTTGATTCGAACGCACCAATGTAGGTAAAGCGCAGCGGCTTGACACCACAAATTTTGAGCATGCTGCCGAGCGCTTTTGCACCGTGTGCCCGGTAGAACCAACGGTAAGCAAAGCCCGGCATACCCGACGTCTGAAGGACGCGCGCTGACTTGCCGCCGAGCAATCCGGAATTAAAGGTGGTTTCGATTTCATAGGAATACGCAAAACCAACGGTAAATGTTCGCTCAAAAAACCCCTTTAACAGTGCCGGCATCATGAACGCCCAAAGCGGGTAGACAATGACAAGATGGTTCGCCCAGCGAATTTTTTCCTGGGCGGCGATAAGGTCCGGCTCAAGTTCCTGTGGTCGTTCATTTCCCTCATGCAAGATCGGATCAAAAACAAGTTTGGCCACGTGGATCATGCGCACCTCATGGCCGGCGCTCTCCGCACGCGATTGGTAAATTTTTGCCAGCGCTTCACAAAAGCTGATTCGGGCCAGCGCAGGGTGACCAAGGATGATCAATATTTGTTTTGGCAAGGGCTAGGCTCGGTGACCGGGCGTGCCTTGATCGGGCCACCCGGGGTCAAATCGTATTGCCACCATCAACATCGATGGTTCGTACTGACAATGACGACAGCCATGGTGACCACTATCGTGTAAGGCCCGTGTTCAGCGGGCACATGTAACCGGGGCAGGTCATGATCTTGCGGCTGGTTTGAGCGGCGCGCCGCCTTCATTTTCCCAACTTTGCGCTGCCAGGCGTGCCTGGGTGACCTGCCGCAGCTTGCGCTTATGTTGTAAAACCCGCCGGGTGGTATCCACCAAAAGCCAGGCCCCAAGGCCGGCAGCAGTCACGCTCAACATTGTTTTGACACCATTCATTGTGTTCTCCGGAAAATGCGTGTTGATTTGCAATCACATCAACACAAAACAGCGGGCCGGATAATTTTGGTCATTATGCCGTCCGCTTTTTCATAAACTTACTCTGCTTCTGCCGCCGGTCAGTGGCCGGATGAATCATGTTTGCGGGTCGTTTCAAACAAGAACCACGTGCGACGCTCGGTTTCGTCAATCCATACTTCCATCATGCTGGTTGAAGCGATGTCTTGGTGTTCCGCACACACGCCATGGGCTTCGCGCAGACGGGTGGCAAGCACCTTGTTGTCGTCGCACAACTCTGCAAGCATGTCGGACGGCTCAACGTAGTCTGCGTCGTTGTCCAAAACCCGCTGTGTCCGGGCGATATGGCCGATTGAGCGCAACGTCATCCCGCCGACCTTGCGAATACGTTCGGCGATCGGATCTGTCATGGCATACAGCTGGCTGGCCTGCTCGTCGAGCATCACGTGGTAGTCACGGAAGTGAGGCCCGCTCATGTGCCAATGAAAATTCTTGGTTTTAAGATAGAGGCCGAAAACATCCGCAAGGATGCCGTTAAGGGCGGCGGCGATATCGACGGTCGCCGCCGCCTTTAGATCGGTCGGCGTGCGTAGCGGCGCTTTTTGCCGTTGTTTACCGCTGAGTTTGGTCACAGATGCGGATTTTTTCATTTTTAGCGTGTCCCGGTGACTTCAACATCGACCCGACGATCTGGCTGGAGGCAGGCAATCAGCTTTTTCGTCGGCGTTTTACCAACACAGTCACCATCTTTCGTCACAGGCACGCTTTCGCCTTTACCGACAACGTTTATCTTTGATGCGTCAAGCCTGCCCGTGTCGACCAGATAACTCTTTACTGCAGTCGCCCGTTGCGCTGAAAGGCGCTGGTTATAGGCGGTCGTACCCAGTCGGTCGGTATGACCTTCCACGGTAATCACATCGTACCGGCTGGATTGCACATCACGAATGAATGTATCCAGTGCCGCCGTCCCTTCGGGGCGCATTGCCGATTTGTCAAACCCAAACAACGACTCAGCCGAGAATGTCACCCGACTGCGGGTCTGCACTGGCGGCGGGGGTGGTGGTGTGACCACAACAACTGGTGCTTGTACAACAACAACCGGCTCCGGCGCAGGTGCCACATATGTCGGCTCAACAGCAACACGTTGCGGCGCAATTCCCTGACGATTCAATGGAAACACAAGGCTAACCATGGCGGTGTTCACGTAGCCTTTACCGCCAACCGGGCTGTCAAGTTGGTAACGCTCACCTTCAACGCGCAACATAACGTTTGGCGTAAAGGCGTACTGAAGACCGAGGCCTGCTTTTACGTTGGTCTTGCGCGTACTCGGGTTGCTGCTGACAAAACTCGCCGACCCGGTTCCATTAAACGCGGCCTGAGTACGACTGTAGTGCGCGCCGATACGGCCAATTATCGAAAAATTGTCCGTGACCGGCAGGCTACCGACCAAATCAAGGCTATCACCACGCACCTTTAGTTCACCGTTAACGAAGCCGGTTGGGAAAATCGACGATTTAAAACCAAAGCGGCCAAGGTCAAAATAACCCAGTTCAAGGGCCCAATGACGATTGAATTGGTACCCGCCGAACAACCGCCAGGCAGCATCACGTGTGTCGTGGCCGGTAATGCCGCTACCGATTGCGCGGTTCGATAGCTGGCTCGACACCATTCTCTGCTCATCAAATTGTGAGCGCGACTCGCCACCCGCGATACCCAGATAGTAATAACTGTCGGCCCAACTGGTGGCATTGTTGGATTGCGCTGCAGCCAGCGTTGATGTCGCGGCGAGTACACTGAGGACGGCCAGATTCAAGATCGAGTTGCGAGGTTTCATTTAATGCCTTTTTGTTTGGGTTGGTTGCGTCGGGCAATTGGCAACAAGATTGCAGGTTCGCGGATACGACCGGCCAAGCGCGACCCTTGCAAATAATTGGTATGGTCAACGGCACGCCACGACGATTGATTTGGAGGTCGCAAGGTTGCGCTAATCACCGGACGCAGGTCTGTACGGTAGCGTCCGCAGCGTTTGCTATCGTGTAAATCGCAAAGATCATGCTGGCGGCGCTGTCTGACGTGCGGCATCAATCTTGGTGCGCCGGCATTTTCTTGAATTTCTCAGCTAACCCAGGTACGTCTGTTGATTCACTTGAATCGAATGGTCAGATTCGGTTGCCCGGCCAGCTGATCAGGCGCCAAATCTCACCTGTGGCCTTCCAGCCGGCAATTTCCCCAATTCAGTCATTTCTGTTGGCGACTATGTACCCAACCGCACAGACGACCCCGACTGAATTCGAAATACTCGCTCATCACAGCTCATTCGTTCCAAAGCGGATGGTTGAGCAGTATGCGCACGCGTCTGCCTGGGCGCTTGTGAATGATTGCGGCTTTGCCGAGACGTCCAAACGGAGATACATATGAACACAATTACTCAAACCGCGCGCAAAGCGTGGCAGCCGACGAAGTCGATGGTATGGCTGACCACGGTTGTGATTGGCGCATTCGTTGCAGGTTGCGGTGGTGGCGGTGGCGGTGGCGACAATGGTCGCGACCCAATCCTTGGCGGCGGCGGTGTTGCTGCGCTCGCGCCGACCGTAACGGCTGTGGTGCCGATCCAGAATTCGGTTGGTGTGCCCGTCAATACTCGCGTGATTTCGGCGGCATTTAGTAAGCCGATGGACGTTTCGACGATGAATACAACAAATCTTTCGCTGGCGTGTCCGGCGGGGACGCCGGCGGTCGGCACGGTTGCCTATTCGGCCATTGGCAACGTTGCCACCCTGACATTGACCAACAATCTTCCCGCAAGCACCGTGTGCACTGGTACGGTTTCGACGGGCGCAAAAGATGTCGCCGGTAACCCGCTTGCCGCGCCGTTTGTCTGGACCTTTACAACGGGTGTTGCGCCGGATACCACTGCACCGACGGTCAGCTCGACGTTTCCGGTACTGAATGCCACCAATGTGGCGGTAAATGTTGTGGTAACGGTCGCTTTCAGCGAGCCAATGGATGCGTTGAGTATCACGGCTTCAAATATTCGGCTGGCATGTCCTGCGACAGCGCCGATTACCGCCACCGTCGGTTACACCGTGTTGGGTAATGTCGCGACACTCACCCCGGCTGGCAACCTTCCGGCAAATACCACCTGTACGGGCACGGTAACAACGGGTGTCAGAGACGTGGCCGGCAACGCGATGTTGCTACCGTTTGTCTGGACATTCACCACTGGCGCTGCGCCCGATACAACGGCTCCTACCGTGATTGCGACATTCCCGTTGGCAAATGCCACGGCTGTTCCCGTCAACTCAATTGTCACCGCAACATTTAGCGAGGCAATGAATCCGTTGACCATTACCACGGCAAACGTAAAATTAGTTTGCCCGGGAACCGTGCCGGTCATTGGTACCGTCGGGTATGCCGTCAATGGTAGCGTAATGACATTTCTGCCGTTGGCACCGCTCCCGGCGAGTTCGGTTTGTACCGCAACAATATCAACCGGCGTGAGAGATGTGGCGGGCAATGCCATGGTCGCCGACTTTGTCTGGTCCTTCACCACCGGTGTCGCGCCAGATACCACCCGGCCAACAGTGACTGCAGTCGTACCAAGGGCGTTTGCGGTGAATGTTGCGACGAATACGTTGGTGACGGCAAGTTTTAGCGAGCCGATGAACCCGCTCACGATTACGTCGGCGACAATGACACTTGCATGTCCAACAACAGCGCCAGTTCTGGGTACCGTGGGATATGCTGTGCTGGGTAATATTGCAACCTTTACACCGACTGCGCCGCTGCCGTTTAATACCATCTGTACGGCGACTGTGACCACTGGTGTTGCTGACGTAGCGGGCAACACAATGGCACTGCCTTTTGTGTGGACATTCACCACAGGCGCATCGACAGATATTGTCGCGCCAACGGTGATTTCGACTAGTCCGGGGAATGGTGCGACGGGTGTCGGTCCGGATATCCCCAGCAGAGCAATTTTCAGCGAGCCGATGGACCCGCTCACGATGACGCCGGCAACGTTCAGATTGGCATGCCCGACCAATAACCTGGCTGGCACCGTTAGCTACTCAGTGGCCGCCAATACGGTGACCTTCACGCCGGCAGCCAATATGCCTGCTGATACGCTTTGCACCGCCACCATCACGACCGGTGTCCGCGATACGGCCGGCAACGCGATGGCAAACAACTACGTTTGGACGTTTAGGACGCAACCTCTATTGGTACCTCCGCCACCAATCCCACCATTTGTATCGCCAATCACCCTTGGCGTTGCATCAGCCTACGGCGGCTTCGGTGGCAGCGCAGGTATGACCAACCAAGGCATCTTTACGGTGATCAACGG
>JANMNT010000326.1:0-35885 GCA_031368465.1 Burkholderiales bacterium | reverse complement strand
GTCGGTACCAAATCAATTGACGGCAATGATTACGTCGCGCCACGCGGCGTGAAATTTCATTTGCCGAAGCGTACCCGCGACCATGCCACCCAAAAGAAAGAGCGGATGAAATGGTTGATGGCGGCCGAACTGACCGAGACGACGCGCATCTATGCCCGCACCATCGCCACCATCGAGCCTGAATGGATTGAACAACTCGCCGGGCATTTGGTGACACGTTCCCATTACGACCCGCACTGGGAGCGCAAGTCGGGGCAGGTGGTGGCGTTCGAGACGGTTTCGCTTTACGGATTGGTCATCAACGCGCGCCGCCGCATTCATTACGGCGCAATCAACCCCAAAGAGGCGCGCGAAATTTTTATCAGGCAGGGCTTGGTGGCCGGCGAGGTTGATACCCACGGAAAGTTTTTGCGGATGAATCTTCGTCTGATAGACGAAATCGAGGACATCGAAGCCAAGGCGCGCCGGCAGGATGTGTTGGTCGATGACGAGGATATGTTCCAACTCTACGACAGCGTGATTCCGCCAGACGTCATCACCATGGTTGCGTTCGAGCGTTGGCGCAAGGACGTTGAAAAAATCAAGCCGGACACGCTCGAATTCACCCGCGAACAGCTGATGCGGCGCGGCGCGGATGATATTACCTTCGATCTTTTTCCAAAGACGCTCAAGCACAAGGGTGCCGCATATCCGTTGCAGTATCGGTTTGAGCCGACCCATCCAATGGATGGCGTGACCGTCACGTTACCGGTCTCGGTCATCAACCAGGTTAATGCCGCGCGTTTTGAATGGTTGACGATGGGCATGCTGCGTGAAAAGGCGCAGGCGTATTTCAAGTCGCTGCCGCAACGCATCCGCAGCGCGCTGGTGCCGGTACCCGATACCGTCAGCGACTTCATCACCTATGCGGCAAACAAACCCGGCATGAATGATTTGTCCACGGCCGACGAATCACTGATTGACGTCATGACCCGCTTTTTGCTGCGCGAAAAGGGAATCGATGTGCCGCGGGATGCGTGGGACGTAGCGCCCGAAGCCGGGCGGGTGGCGACCCACCTTTACATGAATTTCAGGGTCGCCGATGCCGATGGCAAAGAGCTGGCGATGTCGCGTGACTTTGCCGGGTTACGCGCACAATTTGCCGATGCCTCCAAAATCGTCTTCTCGACGCTGCACCGCAACCGGATGGAGCGGGACGGCCTGGTCAGCTGGCCGCAGGATTTGGCAGAACTGCCGGAGACCATCAACTTTGAGCGCAATGCGATTCGTTATGATGGCTTCCCGGCGTTTGTGGACAAGGGCGCCACGGTGTCAATCGCCATATTTGACGAGCTTCTTCAGGCAAAAATGGCTCAAACACAAGGTCTGACAAGGCTTTTCGGATTGTCACTAACGGACCATGTGAAGTCGTGTGAGCGCGGTATCAAGGTCTCGCCGGTGGCCGCGTTTCAATTTTCGAGCTTTTTTCCCGAGGCAAAAAATCACGCGCAAGAAGCGCTGCGGCAGGAATTGCTGTTCGCCGGGCTACGCGCCGCCTTTGTTGATGTCGATGACGCCGGGGTGCGTGATGCGAAACGTTTCCAGCAGCGGTTGGCAGATGGCAAGGCGCTGTTGGCGGTACGCACCGCGGCAATTACGGGCGCCATTGACGAGTCGTTGATGCTGGTCGCCGAGGTGCGGAAGCTGTGTGACGAACGCTATGTGAAGGGCTGGGAGCATATCGGCCCGGATGTCGCCGATCAAATCGGGCATCTATTCGGGCCGGGCTTTTTACGACAGACGCCATCAGCGCAATTGCTGCATTACCCACGCTATTTGAAGGCAATCTTGATGCGCCTGAACAAGGCGCGTCAGGGCGCGATGGAGCGGGACCTTGAAAATTTCAAACAGGTCCGCCCGCTGTGGCAACATTATCTATCGGTGGCGTCATCCCTCGAACCGGCCGTACAAGAATATCGTTGGGCGATCGAAGAGTTGCGTGTTGGTTTGTTTGCACAGGAATTGCGGACGCCGGTTCCCGTGAGTGTAAAGCGTGTTGGCAAAATGTGGGAAGCGTTGGATAAACAGCGATAGTCACGACTCCAAACAACCAACAACATGACAAATAAATTCCGCCTGGCCAACCGCATGTCGTATATCGCCCCGTTTGAGGTGATGGAAATTCAATCCGAGGCGCGGCGGCTTGAAGCCGCCGGCCACGATGTGATTCATATGGAAATTGGCGAGCCGGATTTCCCCACGCCCCGGACAATTGTCGACGCCGCCCGCCAGGCGCTTGCGCTGGGCCCGATGAATTACACGTCGGCGTGCGGCATGTGGAGCTTGCGTGAAAAAATCGCCGCGTTTTACGACAAAAGGTACGGAATCAAAATTGACCCGCGCCGCATCATCGTCACAGCGGGATCAAGTGCCGCGCTGATGCTGGCGTTTGGGGTATTGCTGAATCAGGGGGACGAGGTCTTGATGGCGGATCCCGGCTATCCATGCAACCGCCATTTTGTGCGTGCCATGGACGGTGTGCCGCTGACCATTCCGGTTGGTGCCGACTCGGATTACCAATTGACCGGCCACCACGTTGATTCCAATTGGTCGGCGCAAAGTGTGGCAACGCTGGTGGCGTCGCCGTCAAATCCGACCGGAACCACGGTTGGCCGCACGGAGATGCAATTGATTCTTGACGCGACAACGCGGCGTGGCGGGACGCTGATCGTTGATGAGATTTATCAGGGTTTGACCTACGATGTTGACGCCTCGACGGCGCTAGCACTTGACGGTGCCGAAAACATTTTTGTGATCAACAGTTTTTCGAAATATTTTCAGATGACCGGTTGGCGATTGGGCTGGATGGTTGTACCAGAGCCATATCTTCGACACGTCGAGACCCTTGCGCAGAACCTGTTTATTTCGCCGTCGGCGCCGGCGCAATACGCCGCACACGCGGCATTCGACGACGACACACTGGCCATTCTCGAGTCACGCCGCGAAGAGTTGCACCGGCGGCGTGATTTCCTGATTCCAGCTCTAACCGGGCTTGGCTTCAAGATCCCGGTCGTGCCGCAGGGGGCGTTTTATCTCTACGTCGATTCTTCCGCGATTGCCGCAGACAGTTTCTTGTTGTCGCGGCGTATATTGCAGGAGACACACGTCGCCATCACCCCCGGGCGCGACTTCGGTAACAACCACCCGGAGAGACATATCCGTATTGCTTACACCCGGCCGATTGACCGACTGCAACAGGCTGTCGACAGGCTGAAAAAAATGATCGGAAGCGCGTCATGAAAAGATTCTTTCCGTTGCTGTTGGGAATAGTTTTTGGTTGTTTGCCGGCCTTCGCACAAGAGCGCGCAATCAACGAAAAGATCACCGTCAAGGCGGGGCTCGATGAGGTCTGGAATGCGTGGACAACATCCGCGGGAATCAAGACATTTTTTGCGCCCGACGCAAAAATTGAGGCAAAGGTTGACGGCGCTTTTGAGATTTATATCCTGCCGTCCGCGCCGGTTGGTCTGCGTGGCGCAGACGACATGCGGTTTTTGGCCATCCAGGAAAAAAAGATGATTTCCTTCACCTGGAATGCGCCGCCTTCACTGCCCAATGCCCGCAAACAGCGCACCGTTGTGATCGTGCGATTCAGCCCGCGCGGTGATCAGCTCACCGATGTGTCGCTTCATCATGTCGGCTGGGGTGACGGCGATGAATGGGACAAGGCGTTTGAGTATTTCAAGAATGCCTGGCCAAACGTGTTGAAGAATCTGAAAAAACGCTTTGACGACGGCCCGGTTGATTGGAAGCCTTGGCTCGATCAATTCAAGACACCAAAAACGCCGCCGCCGAAATAGTTGATGCCGTCTTTGCTGCAGCTGCCGCAATGGTTACGCCCAACCAGCCAATTGACATACATCCATTGCGTTGTTCATATCGTATTGACTTGCTGCATCGGATTGTGTTGGTCAATGCGGTGTCAGGCGTAAACAGATTCATCCGCAAGAGCCCTGTGAATTCGGTATTTTCTTCCCTGAAGTGAGCATGCATGTTTGCACGTATCAAAGGAATGTTGTTGTCCCCAAGCTTGGAGTTCGAGGCGATTGCCGCACGGCCGTCATCAATTAACGAGTTGGTGCTCCGCTATCTGATTCCGCTGGCATTGTTGACGCCATTGGCGACGATGGTCGGCATGAATCAATTTGATCTGGCATGGGACAGCAACCATGGCTATCGCGTCGCGAAGGTCAAGATCTTTAATGTTGGTGTTGCAAATTTTGCGTTTGAAATCGTCACGGTCATGCTGATCGGGTTTATTTTTTTCCTGCTCATGACAGCCAACCGGCCGCGGCGGAATTTTGTTCAGGCGATGAATGTGGCGGTTTACGGTTCGATCCCGCTAATGCTTTCCGGCATCCTGTTGTTCATCCCGATGAACGTCGTGATTTCAATGGCGGCGATGATCCACAGCTTCATCCTGTTTTGGATTGGCGTGCAAAAGGTAATGCAAGTCGACGAGCAGAATGCGTCGGTTTTTGTGGCGGTCTCGATGACACTGCTTTTTGGCGCGTCAAGCATCATGGGCGCGATTGCCGGCAAGCTGGGTATGTTATAGCGCGGTGGCGGTGTTTGGCTGGTTGCTGCCGGGCGTCAATGGAAGTGCGTGGTCGGATGATCGACGTCTTCGGGCATTTCGGCATGTACCGCTTCGCCGTCATGGTTGTAGAACAGCGGCGCGCCGCAATCGTCACAATACTCGGGCGGTAAAACGCCGTCGAGTAATGTGACTTCGCCCAGTTTGTGGTCCTTGAGCAATGCCTCAATGGCATGGCGCGGGCTTGGATTGGTGTCGTCGTCTTCCTCGCCATAGAGCGGCCAGACCACGCCGTTCAACACGTCGTTTTGGCCTTTGCGGGTAATGCTTACGCGGTATTCGTCTATTTGGCCCTCGCCAACGCCGGCAACAACGGCGGCCATCCCTGCGGCAGGTGTGTCCAGCAGTGTCGCCATGCCCGAAACAACGCTGCCAAGTGAGTGCGGGCGCACTCGCAGGTCGGATTCGCGACAGTTGGCAAAAAAAGCATTCGGCAGGCCCGCGTCAAATTCGCAACCCGGCACAAGAGCGGCCAAATGCGCCCGCGATTGTTTGTTCCACCGGTCGAGACAATCCGCGCGGGAGTTTTTCCCCGCATCATCTTCGACTTCCTGCCATTGGAAAAACGGATCGCCGCGCTTGGCGACAACAACTGCAAGAATGAACCGGACGTCGGCCGGCAGCTCTGCCGCGCCACCCAGTTTGAAATAGTCGATTGCGGCGGTACCACCGGTGCTTGCTGCGTCCGCCATCAGCTTGAGCAGTTTGCGGGTGTCGGAAAAGCCACGCGGCAGGTGGTCGATCGCGTAAAGAAATGGATTGATACAAAGCGCCACATCGTGACCCAGAATGTGGCCAAACAAATGCGTGCGGATCGGTGCGATGGCGGCGTCGGAAATCTGGCCGGCGGGAATCAAATATTTTGACCAGACAACAAGCGGGATGGAGATCAACAACGCCTGGCGAATTTCGCCGTTCACATCGAACCGACAGGTTTCGGCGACCGCTTCACACGAAGACACCAGAATTTCATGTGCCGGCGTATTGTGCTGGTGGGTGTGTTCAAGTGCGGCCTCGAGCGCGTCGTCGTTGCCGCGGTCTATCAATTCGGTGGCCAGCACCTCAATCTTATCCGCCCAGAACTGTTGTTCGGTGCGACTGCCGGCGTCAACTGCGGAATCACACAGGCTCACCAGCCGCGTCGCATCTTTGGACAGACGTATTTTGGATTTTCCGTTTTTGGGGCCGGCGCCAGATGGTTGTTTTGTCTGTTTCATGTCGGACGATTCTTGTCGGCAGCGGCGAAAGGCTCACCCGACATTATATCGTCCGTGTCGAACTGTCGTCAGATACGAGTTATGCCGCCGCCCCGTCTATGCGGGTGTGCCGTTGACGCTGGGCAAACGCGGAACGATGCCTGCACTGCGGCGCAGCCGCATTTCGTGGTCGATACGCATTGATTCGGAGATTGCGCGGAACAATGATCCACCAATTCTTGCGATTTCACGGCGGCGCAATGCGCGGGCGTTCTCCCGAATGTTCAATTTTGCTGTGTCCATGATGTTCTCCGTTAACGGCTTTTGCCGGTGCTAGGATGCACGGCAGTGCCGATACAGACATTATGATTACCATCTGATGAAACAACAATGCATCTCAATGGCATGATATTCTTGAAATATATTCACAAGCTGCGCGATCGACAGCCCGTGGCTGGCGGTGCTTAAAGGGGAAAGATGGATACACCGGGCGAGATGAAGGCATTTGTACGTGCCGTTGAATTGGGCGGGTTTTCAGCTGCCGCGCGGGATCTTGACCTGACCCCGTCGGCGCTGTCGAAACTGACGACGCGTCTGGAGGACCGTCTCGGCGTCAGGCTGATGAATAGGACCACGCGCCGATTGGCATTGACAGCCGAGGGCGAGGCTTATTTTGCAAGTGCCAAACGTATCCTGTCGGAGATTTCCGATGCCGAGGCCGAGGTGACAAGATTCTCGGCTCAACCGAAGGGTTTGTTACGGGTAAACGTTGGTTCGGCATTCGGTTTGCACCAGCTGGCACCGTCGCTGCCCAAGTTTCTTGACCGTTATCCCCAAATCGAGCTCGATATCACAGTAACCGATCGCCTGGTCGATCTTGTTGACGAGGGTGCCGATGTCGCGATTCGATACGGCGTGTTGCGTGATTCATCACTTATCGCAAAAAAGATATGTGACCTGCACCGCGTCATATGTGCTTCGCCTGCGTATCTCAAGAAACACGGCATACCCAGACGCGCAGCCGACTTGTTACAGCATAACTGCATTTCAATTTCCGGTGCGCCGCAGCTGCGCCGTTGGCCGTTTGATATCAGCGCCGGCAAGGGCGGGGCAAGTGCGGTTGAACATATCGATGTAAAGGGAAACGTTTCCGCCAACAATGCCGAGGCACTGTTGCAACTCGCCGCAACCGGTGTCGGCATTATTCGATTGACCGACGTCATCGTCGGCGACGGTATCCGTGCCGGCTGGCTGGTTCCGCTGCTGGTCGACAGCCATCACGTTGAAGCGTTGCCTCTTTCCGCGGTTTATCCGCATGGCCGGCACAAGAGCCCGCGCGTTGCAGCGTTTGTCAATTTTTTGGTTGAGACGTTTTCGGACGCGCCATGGAGACGTGAGGTCAAGCAACCGGGCAAAAAGCGCTGACGAACTGTTGACGCATTTGCCTGTTCAGACATGTGCGTAAAATGCAGCAAATGCGGCAAAAAACCAATTTAAGTGAGACCGGAGAGAGAGTGTCGACAATCAAGAAATTGATGTTTGGACTGTTGGCGGTGTTGATTGTGCTGATACTGGTCGGCTTTGTGTTGCCAAGACAATTCAAGGTTGAGCGCACCGTTGCGATCAACGCGACCGCGTTGACTATCTACCCATTGATTGCCGCTCCGGCCAATTGGCAACAATGGAGCGTCTGGGCACGCCGCGACCAATCCATGCTGATGACCTACAGCGGTGTGGGTTTGGGCAAGGGTGCCAAATGGGCATGGATATCGAAGCAGGAAGGTAACGGCGAAATGGAAATCATCGACGATGTGCCGATGCGTAAAGTTGTCTACCGATTGAAGCTAGCCGATTCGCCGATGGTGTCGAACGGCGCACTGACGCTTACGGACGCGGGTGATGCGACGACAAAAGTCGTTTGGTCAACCGACGGTGAACTTGGTTGGAACCCGATCCATCGATATGTTGGACTGCTCATGGACGACAGAGTTGGCAAAGACTTCGATGTCAGCCTGTCCCAGCTAAAGGCACTGGCCGAGAAGAGCGCCGCGGTGGCATCCCCGCCGGCCGTACCGGCTGCATTGCCTGACGCATCGGTGGCGGACAACAAGGGTGCATCGTTACCGGCGAATGCGCCGCCAAAATAGCCCAATGCCATGAATATGAAGTTCTTGGGTAAATTCGTCCGGACTCTGTTTGCCGTTGCGTTGGTGGTCGTATTGGCAAGCTGTGCCGCCACCGGCACCGGCGAGTTTGGACCGTACAACATCAGCAGCAATGGCGATGACAGCAGGCTGATACTCAACGGCTTTGATCCGGTTGCGTACCATGCCGCAGGTAAACATTTGCGCGGGAGACCTGATATCAAGGCCGACCATGACGGTGTGACTTACCGGTTTGAAATCGAAGCAAACAAGGTGATATTTCTGCAGACGCCGGCTCGCTACGCGCCGCAGTTTGGCGGCTTTTGTGCCAACGGTACCGTTTATGGCATCCCGTGGGGCGGCGACGGTGACACCTTGCAAATCATCGCCGGAAAACTTTTTATTTTTGGCGGGCAGGCATCGAAGAAGTATTTTTTGATGAATGAAAAAGCCAATCTTGCACTTGCCAAACGCTACTGGTCGGTTGAAATCAAGGGTGGTAACGCCGTCATTCAGCGCGACAAACGGCTGGTGTAAAGAGTGCCGCACTATAAAACAGGTGCAGAGTTGGAGCATGCATGGCAACGGTAAAAACCCGTCGCCGCACCTTAGCGCAGCGCGCCCGGCCGCCGGCGGCAACACAGACGGCGGGGTCGGTATTGAAGCGCCTGATCATTCTCAGTCAGACCACTGCCGGTAAACAAATCGCCATACAGGCGCAGCGCTTTTTCAAGACGGATCCTGACGGGTATGGTGTCGGTGACCGGTTTCTAGGCCTCAGAATGCCCATGTTGCGAAAGATTGCGCGCGACATCGTCAACGACATCGGCGAGGTGGGTGTTGAAGTCGCTCTGCCATTGTTGAAGTCGGGGTGGCACGAAGCGCGCTCACTGGCGCTGATTCTGCTGGTGCGGCGTTTTCAGAAAAGCGATCCGGCCACGCAGGCATTGATATTTCGTCTCTATCTTGGCAACACACGGTTTATCAACAACTGGGACTTGGTGGATATGTCTGCCGAACATATTGTCGGCGGATGGCTCGCCGACAAGCCCATCGAGCGCAAGACCGTTTTATCCAGGCTGGCAAAGTCGGCATCCCTTTGGGAGCGACGGATCGCCATCCTCGCAACTTTTCACGCGATCAAACGCGGCGAATTCGAGGAGACCCTGCGTATTGCCAGACTGCTGCTCAAAGACGATCAGCCGCTGGTGCAAAAGGCGGTCGGATGGATGCTGCGGGAAGTCGGTAAACGGGTCGGTCCGGCACCACTGGAAGCTTTCCTGCAACGATACTACCAACAAATGCCGCGTACAACACTGCGTTACGCCATCGAACACTTCAGCGCGGCCAAGCGAAAACGCTATTTACTCGGTCGTATGTAAACAGCGTGCAAAAAGCGTGTGAATGTACCGGTTTGACTCGTAGAATGTCGTCTTAACACTACCCAAGCCGACCCTGCCGATATGAAAACAAAAAGTTATCTGACCTGTGACGACGCAAAAAAGATTCTTGCCGCCGCCGAAGCGCACGCCACGCAAAACAATTGGGCTGTATGTATCAGCGTGGTGGACGACGGCGGCCATCTGCTCGGTTTTTTGCGACTCGACGGCTGCGCGCAGGCCAGCATCAAAATTTCACAGGGCAAGGCCTATAGCGCGGCAGTGCGCCGCCGCGCCACCAAGCTCGATGAAGATGTTATTGCCAACGGCCGGGTTGCGGCGCTGTCGATGCCCGGCATCACCTTTCTCGAGGGCGGTGTGCCGATTTTGCACAATGGTGAGACCGTCGGTGCGGTCGGTGTATCCGGGGTGAAGTCCTCGGATGACGCGGCGATCGCGTCGGCCGGCATTGCCGCGCTCGGCCTCTAGTCAATACATCAATGGCGGTCAATTGTCCGAGCTGCAGCGCCTCGATGACGGCGACATCGCTGGCGTCGCACATCGGTACGCCGGTCGAGATTGACGTTTGTTGGTCGTGCCATTTGATCTGGTTTGATCATCTGGAAAGCACCTCGTTGTCGGCACAATCGGTGATGGACTTTTTCCGGCTGATTCATGAAAGACGCGCTGACAGTCGCAACATCGTGTCACTCACCGGCAGATGCCCGGCTTGTCATGATGCATTGCGCCAGACCAACGATGTCACGCGTACCGGCCGGTTTTCCTATTTCCGTTGCCCGCAGGGACACGGCCGCTTGATCAGTTTTGTGCAGTTTTTGCGCGAGAAAAATTTTGTCCGCACGCTTAGTCCGGTGGAATTAACTGCGCTGAGCGCAAAAGTCCGGCAAATTCGCTGTTCAAGTTGTGGTGCGGGCGTTGATATTGCGCACGATACCGCGTGCACACACTGTGGCGCACCGGTATCAGTGCTGGATGAGAATGCGGTTGCCGCAGCATTGGCCGAACTCGATGCAAAAGTGAGGCGGCCGGTCGCGGCAATTGACCGACCCGCGAGCCAGACTTATTCGCCGCGGCAAGATCCGTCCCGCACACTACCTGTCGATTGGCAGAAAAAAAATGATTCGTTCGATGGGTCGGACATCACCGATCTATTGCTGACCGGGCTCGCCGCCGTCATTGCGGCGAGCCTTGACTAGGGCCCGACCATGAACATTTTTATTGTGACAGGCACCAGCCGCGGATTGGGGCGCGCATTGGCAGACGAATTGGCCGCCAACCCGCAAAACATGGTGGTCGAGATAGGGCGGGCGGCGTCAGCCAGAAATGCCCGGAACAGCTTGATCATGGCTGACTTTGCCAGCGCGCGTTCGGTTGAAGACGCATTTGCATCGTTGGCAACATTGGTGTCCGGCCGCCAATTCGAATTTGCCGTGCTGATCAATAATGCCGGCGTGGTGTTACCGGTTGCCCGGTTTGACGCGATTGATGCTGCAGCATTGGAAACCAATTTCGCCGTCAACGTTACTGCCCCCATTTTGGCGACCAAGGCGTTTGCGAACATCACGCGTGCCATCGCAGCGCGCCGGCTGGTGGTGGCAATTTCTTCCGGCGCTGCACGCCGCGCCGTGCGCGGCTGGACCGCCTATTGCGCCGCCAAATGTGCCCTGGAAATGGCAACGCGCGTAATGGCAGAGGAAGCGCGCCTCAGCGATCCGACATTGTCAATTTGTACATTGGCACCCGGGGTGGTCGACACTGCCATGCAGGCAACCATCCGCGATACCACTGAAGACGCATTCCCGGAGGTTGCACGCTTCCGCGACCTCAAAGAAAGTGGTGCATTGCGCGATGCAACCTCGGTCGCGCGGGATATCATTTCACTTATTCATCCTCCGGCCGGACAGGAGCAACTCCTGAATGGCGGCAATTACGACATACGCGAACTCAAACATGCCTAGATCCACCTCTGTAAAACCAACCACCACCGCAACAACAGCGAAAAAACACACCAAGCTTCACTATTGCGACCTCGGCGATTGTCAGGGAATTTGTTGCAGCGACGGCGCGTTCCTGCGTCCCGACGAGGTTCGAAAAACGCACAAACTGGTGGAAAAACACCCCGAGCATTTCGCCCATCTGCCGTTGGACTACATCATCGAGGAAGAGTGGGCCCACGGCGTCGGCATGAAGACGCAGGTGCGGCGTTACCGGTACAAGAACAAGCCGGCCCACTTCATACATACGAAGTGTGTATTTGCCGAGGATGACGGCAAATGTTCATTCCAGACGCTTGCCGTCAAGTTGGGTGTCCACAAGTGGAAGTACAAGCCAATGGGTTGCTGGCTGTTTCCATTGGAAAGTGATGAAAAGGGTTTGATTGCGCCGCCACGCACGCGGCGGGATGATCCAAACAATCTTGGCAAGGACTATCCGGGCTTCGTAACCCAGACGCCGTGTGGAAAACACTCCGAAAAGGGCAAAGTATGGTGGATCGCCTTGAAGGAAGAGGTCAGCGAGTATCATAAGCGCTGACCGTAATTTGCGCAGACGATGACCATGCCCTCCGACCCCACGCTGATTCGATCGCTCGAGCAAGCGCTGCAGAATGCGGAGGGCAAGCTTGGGCAAATTTTCGAGGCGTTTGACCATCTTGATTCGGGCGTTGTGATCTATGGGCCGGACGACCGGATTGTTTTCAGTAACCGGCGCTTTCGTGAGATCTATGCCGAGGTCGCCGACCTGCTGGTCGCTGGCACCCATTACGCCGACATTGCGCGGGCCTACTATCAGCGGGGATTTGAAGCGCGCACCGAATTGGCCGAGGACGAATATGTCAAATTGCGACTCGACTATCACCACACGCCCGACGGTCGCGATTATGAATTCCTGCATGGTAAAGACACTTGGCTGCTGGTGTCGGATCGCAAGACCCTCGATGGTGGCGTGATCGGGCTGCGCCTCGATATCACCGCGCGGAAGAACGCCGAACATGCGTTGGCCGAAAGTGAACTGCGCTTCAAGAGTCTGTCGGCAATGTCTTCCGACTGGTTTTGGGAGCAGGATGATCAGTTCCGGTTCATCCATATTTCCGGCGGCATGCACCGCGCCGTTGGTGTTGATCCCAATGAGCGCTACGGCAAGACACGCTGGGATCTCGCTTTTTTGGGCATATCCCAGGAACAGATGGACGAGCACCGGAAACGTGTTGAGGCACATGAATCATTTCGCGATTTTCAGTATGCCTATACCAAACCGTCCGGTGAGATTTGTTGGTCGACTGTTTCGGGCGAATCGATTTTTGACGCGGATGGAAAATTCACCGGTTATCGTGGTGTTGGCGCGGACATCACCGACAAGAAGCGTGCCGAGGCGCAAGTCCGGCAGCTTGCGGAATATGATTTCCTGACCGGTTTACCCAACCGCATGCTGTTAAGCAGCCGCTTCGACTATGCCGTCCGGCAGGCAACGCGCAGTGGCGAGAAAATTGCATTGTTGTTCATCGATCTGGATCGCTTCAAAAATATCAACGATTCACTCGGCCATCCTGTGGGTGACAAGATTCTGGCTGAAAGTGCGGCGCGCCTGATCCGTGCCACCCGGTCGACTGATACCGTGTCACGGCTGGGAGGCGACGAATTTGCGGTCATGCTTTCCGGCGTGACAACCGAAACTCACATTGCCAACGTGGCGGATACGCTGGTGCACGCATTGTCCCAGCCAAATCATGTTGACGGCCGGGAATTGACCATTACGCCATCAATCGGAATCACCGTCTGGCCGGCTGATGGCGCCGACCTGTCGACGCTGATCGAACACGCCGACGTTGCGATGTATCACGCCAAGGCCCAGGGCCGCAGCCAGTACAGTTTTTTTCGCGAGGATATGAACCAGCGCGTCATCGAGCGGCTGACTATTGAAAATGCGCTGCGCCGGGCAATTGACCGAAACGAGTTGTCGCTGGCGTACCAACCGATGTTTTCAATTCCTGATCGACGGGTGATCGGCGTCGAGGCGCTGTTGCGGTGGCGTAGCGAGAGTCTGGGTGACGTGCCGCCGTCAAGATTTATCAGTGTTGCCGAGGACAGTGGCCTCATCATGCCGATCGGAGAATGGGTGGTTGCGGAAGCATGTGGTCAACTCGCACGCTGGCGCGCCGGCAAGGCCGGCGAAACGGGTAATTTTCCGATCACCATCAATGTGTCCGGAGTCCAATGGAAAAACCCCCGGCTGTTGGATACCCTGCAAGCCACGCTGATGACGCACGGCTTGACACCGGCTGACATCGAGCTCGAGTTGACCGAAACCGCGCTGGTAAGTGAGGGGGACCATACCCGGGCGCTGCTTGAGCGTGTTGGTGCGGCCGGGTTTCGCCTGGTCATTGATGACTTCGGCACCGGCTATTCGAATCTGGCGTACCTGAAACGTTTTTTTATCACCAAGTTGAAAATTGACCAGTCATTTGTCCGCAACATTTCGACTGATCCTGAAGATGCGGCGATTGTGCGCGCCATCATCAGTCTCGCCAACAGTCTTGGTTTGCGGGTGGTTGCCGAGGGTGTCGAGCATCAGGCCCAGCTCGATTTTTTGATGGAGGCGGGATGTAAGGAGGCGCAGGGTTTCCTGCTGGCACATCCGATGTTAGCATCGCAGTTTAAGGAGCGTTTCTAAATGACCGCATTCAAGCTTCAAGTACAGGATGATGACGAACGGCCGGAACACTGGCGCGATGTGACGACCGCAGAGGGACTCCCGTTGGTATTCAAAAGCGAGCTGGAGGCGCGCGAAAAATTGGCGCAATTATTTCCCGTTCTGGTCAAACTGGAGCAGTTTGCCGCAGACCGAAAACGCACCCGCGTGGTGGTGATAAACCCGTACGATGACATTGACAACCCAAAGGATGAATAAGTGGAGTACCGACAATTAGGTCGCGCCGGCGCAAAGGTTTCATTGTTGTCGTTTGGCTCGTGGATTACCTACGGCAATCAGCTGGATGAAAACGCATCGGTTGAATTGATGGCCGCCGCTCGTGACCATGGCGTCAATTTTTTTGACAATGCCGAAGTGTATGCCGCCGGCAAAAGCGAGGAGCTGATGGGGGCGTCACTCAAGAAGCTCGGGTGGGACCGGCTGACCTATATGGTATCGACCAAATTCTTCTGGGGATTGCCGACCAAATTCGGCGAAGGTATCAACGAGCACAATACGCTTAACCGAAAATATCTGATGCAGGCAATCGACAATTCATTGCGCCGGCTGCAATTGGATTTTGTCGATATTGTTTACTGCCACCGGCCGGATCCGAATACGCCGCTCGAAGAGACCGTATTTGCCATGCACGACATCATCCGCCAGGGTAAGGCGATCTATTGGGGAACGTCGGAGTGGAGCGCGGCCGATGTCATGGGCGCCTGGCAAATTGCTGAAAAGCACCATCTTCACAAGCCGGTTGTGGAGCAGCCTGAATACAACCTGTTTCATCGCAGCAAAGTTGAAACCGAGTTTGCGCGTCTCTACAGCGAAATCGGCACGGGCCTCACCACCTGGAGCCCGCTTGCCTCCGGGCTGCTGACCGGCAAATATGGGCAGGGTATTCCCGCCGATTCGCGCGGCAGTCTGGAGCGCTTTGCATGGATGCGCGACACGCTGACAGACACGACGCGCAACGCGGCAGTTGCAAAACTGGCCGACATTGCGCGGCAGCTTGGCGGCACCACCGCACAACTTGCAATCGCCTGGTGCGCAAAAAACACGCATGTGTCGACTGTCATCACCGGCGCCTCGCGCATTTCGCAACTGCAGGAAAACATGAAAGCGCTGGACCTGCTACCGAAGTTAACGAGCGAGGTCATGGCGGCAATTGACGGGATAACGGCAGGGCTTGTGGATTAGCGCATGGAGACGAAGAAGGTATCGGTCGGCAATTTGCGCAGTATCAGCTACGATGGTGCCCGGCAGGTGTTGCTCGTCGAGCAATCGAGCGGTACGTTTGAATATGCAAATGTATCCGCAGAAGTCTGGCGTCGATTCTCAACCTCGGGGTCGATGTTGAGCTTCTTCAAAGACACAATTGAAGAAGATTACAAGAAGCGCAGAATCAAATAGCAAACCCGCCGATCGACGACCAGTTTGAAGCAATAATGGCTGGAAATACCCGTTAATAGGCGCGTTTCTTAAAACAAAAAGCCCGCATCTGCGGGCTTTTTGTTGGCGGGTCGCGCATTTATGCGATTGCGCGATAGGCGGGCAGGGTGAGGAACTCTTCGTAATTGTCGTCGAGTACCAACTGTTCAAACAGCTTTGCCCCCTCAACGTATTTCCCGGCGGCATAGGCGTCGGCGCCGACAATCGCTGGCGTCTTGGTCAATTCGTCGGCGGTGAGCGCTGATACCAACTGTTGGGTGACCTTTCGGCCATCGTCGAGGACACCCTTGGGTGAACGGATCCACTGCCATATTTGCGAACGGGAAATTTCAGCCGTTGCCGCGTCTTCCATCAAATTGAAGATCGGCACACAACCGTTGCCGGCCAGCCACGAGCCGACATACTGAATGCCAACCTGTATGTTGTTGCGGACGCCGGCTTCGGTGATTGGCGCCTCGGGACGAAAATCGAGCAGGTCGCCCGCCGTGTATTGGACATCGTCGCGCTGCCGGTGGATCTGATTCGGTGTCGGCATATGCTCGTCAAAAACCGCTTTGGCGATCGGCACCAGGCCCGGGTGCGCGACCCACGTTCCATCGCAGCCGTCAGTCACTTCGCGCAATTTGTCGGCGCGCACTTTTTCCATTGCCGCGTTGTTTGCCGCCTCGTCGTTCTTGATCGGAATCTGTGCAGCCATGCCGCCCATCGCGCTGGCGTTGCGCTTGTGACAGGTCTTTACCAGCGTCAGCGCATAGGCGCGCAAGAACGGCGCGGTCATGCTGACCTGCGCACGATCAGCCAGGCAAAAGTCCTTGTTCAAGCGGAATTTCTTGATCGCCGAGAAAATGTAATCCCAACGGCCGATGTTGAGTCCGGCGGAATGATCGCGCAGCTCATAAAGGATTTCGTCCATCTCGAAGGCGGCGACAATGGTCTCAATCAGCACCGTGGCCTTGATGCCGCCAAGCGGTACACCAAGTTCGTTTTGTGCCATGATAAAAATATCATTCCACAATCGTGCTTCCAAATGCGATTCCATTTTTGGCAGGTAGAAATACGGGTTCGAGCCGCGCGCCTGCAGTTCTTTCACGTTGTGAAAAAAGTACAGCGCGAAATCAAAAATGCTGCCGGATACAATTTTGCCGTCGAGGGTGACGTGTTTCTCGTCGAGATGCCAGCCACGCGGACGCGGAATCAGCACCGCGGTCTTTTCGTTTAGTTGGTATGTCTTGCCTTTGGCTTCGAGCGTAATGGTGCGTCGGTTGGCATCGCGCATATTGATCTGGCCCTCGATCATGTTGTGCCAGGTCGGACAATTTGCATCTTCAAAATCGGCCATGAACGTCGAGGCCCCGCAGTTCAATGCGTTGATCACCATCTTGCGGTCGGTCGGGCCGGTAATCTCCACCCGCCGGTCAAGCAAATCAGCCGGCAGCGGTGCAATCACCCACGCACCATCGCGAATGTGTTTCGTTTCCGGCAGAAAATCCGGCAGCATGCCCGCGTCAAACGCTTTTTGGCGCACAATACGTTGGGCAAGCAACACTTGGCGGCGTGGTTCGAAAGTCCGTGCAAGTTTGACAAAAAAATCCAGCGCCGCTGGCGTCAGGATGGTTGCAAACTCAGTGTTAACCGGCGCATTGATCGCAAGACCGGTCGGTAATGGGTGGGTGATGGACATTCTGGTTTCCTCGGTGAACCGACAATTTCGCCAATTTTGCATGCTTGAGGAAATTGTATTACGTTACTTAAAGTATGATAATAACTAAGAAAACATAAGCATTTATTACTTTTGGGGGTAGAGCGTGGACCGATTTAAGGCACTGCAGACTTTTTTGGATGTTGCCAAGACCGAGAGTTTATCGGCGGTTGCGCGTGAAGAGGGGGTAACGCCGGCCATGGTTGGCAGGCGCATCGACCAGCTTGAGGAGCGGCTTGGCGTCAAACTGTTCAAACGCTCAACCCGCAAGATTACCCTGACACCTGAGGGATCGGCTTTTTTTGAAACGATTCGGTCTATTTTGGACGACCTCGCCGCCGCCGAAGAGACCATAACAGTCGGTTCAAAAAATGCAACCGGGCGTTTGATTATTTCGGCGCCGACTGCCTTTGGCCGCAAGCATGTCGCGCCGCATATCCCGCAGTTTGTAAATGAGAACCCGAACCTGTCGATCACGCTGCACTTATCCGAGCGAATTGTCGATCTCAAAAACGAGCGGTTTGATTTGGCCATTCGTATCGCCGACCTTAAGAATGCGGATCTGATTGCCGTACGGCTTGCGCAAAACCATCGCGTTGTTGTTGGCGCGCCCGGCTATATCAAACGCGCCGGCAAGCCATTGTTGTTATCCGACCTGGCGCGGCACAATTGTTTGGTCATCTCGTCCGAGGAGGGATTAACCGACACGTGGCATTTTCAGGACAAAGGCGTTGCCCAGCATGTTAAGGTCACGGGTAACTTGCATTGCAATGACGGAGCCGTGCTGACCAAATGGGCGATTGCAGGGCAGGGTCTTGCGTGGCGCAGTGCGTGGGAGGTGGCGGAGGAAATTACCAATCAACGATTGGTTGAAGTGTTGCCAAAATTTTCGGCGCCTGGCAACGACATCTATGCGGTTTATCCGGAACGAAAATTCCTGCCCGCCAAGGTCAAATTGTTTATTGATTTTCTCAAGCGTACGTTCGGCGACCCGCCTTACTGGGAAACAGCAAAACGGTAAGTCCGCATATTTCATCCCGGCCGGGTAGCGCAACGCCGGTGCGGGGATTTGTTTTAGCCGGATCAAGTTTCAGGTAAACCGCCCATGAGTTGGCGGGACAATTGAATGCGGCGGGCTTCACCCGGTTTTTTATTGGCGCATGTTCTTGTTTATCGATTCGCCGCCGACTGCCTTGTCAGCCGTGTGTGCATCCTTTGCGCCCGAATGTCGCTTCTGTGTCGCCTCTGCAACGGGTTGTTTGGCCCGCTGTTCTTTGTTGTCGGGTGATTGGATTGGCGCATGTGCCGGACGCGCTCCGCGATCACCCTGTTCTTTCAACCGTACCGGACCATCAACACGCTGCTCGGTCGTGCGTTCATTTTGCGGTCTGCCCGCATTGGTGTTACCTGCCGAGGCAGGCGTATTGCCCGTCGGAATTGTCGCGCCACCGGAAAAGGGCAGGGCCGGGGCGGCAACCGGCCGCGGTTTGACAGGTCGCACCGACGGCATTGTGGTACTTGTTTCCTGTCGCATCGCATCGTTCGGTGCTATTTCTGCCGGCTTCACGTTGGCAGCCCGCTGGCGTGGTGCTTCGCCAGAAACGGCCATTGGGCGACGACTTTCTTGTGTGGTAACACCAACCGTATTGCCGATGCCTGCGGTTGAATCAGAGTTGGCAACCGGCCGTAAACGATCGCTGCCAATTGACCCCGGTTGTGGCATCGGCAACTGCGCCGGTTTGTGTTGAACCGGACGGGTAATCACCGGCGCGGCGGGTGGAACGAGTGTTGCTGTCGACAGGCTGATATCGGCGCCTGCTTGATCCAACGCCGGTTTGGTCATGCGGCCCTGCCCGTTATCAATACGTGCCGTGCGCCAAACCGACTCGCCGCTGACTATCACGTTGTTGCCAACAACAGTACTTCCGCGCCCTTGATTGGCAAACCGCGCCGGCGGATTCACGATCGTGACGTTGTTGGTGATGTTGTTGATGTTACGAATGTAAGTGGCATTGCTGGTGTACTGCGGGACGTAGTGTTCGCGTGGCGCGAGGGGAAACCAGCCGACCAGACCGCCGCCGATCGAAATGGAAACATTCCAATTGCCGTTGCCGTGCCACCCGACCAACGCCGGCGCATAGACCGGGCGGTGGCGGTAAGCACCGGGCCACCAATACCAGCGAGCGTGTCGTTGAACCCAGCGACCATAGTGGAAAGGCGCAAAGCCCCACGGCGCGTCGTCAATCCATGTCCATCCCCAGGGTTGTACATAGGCCCACGATCCATAACGGTAGGGCGCCCACCCCGCCACCACCACCCGCGGCGTCCAAAGACGGCCGTATTCACGATCGTCGATCCAGTTGCCGGACGTGTCAAGATCCTCGTAGCCCGTCATTTGCGGCGATATCCGGCGATCACGCGCGTAACGCTGGTGGGTGTCATCCCAACCGGTATCACGTGATTCCGCCCAGCGGTCAAGTGACGATTCGCTGGCGTTGCCGAATACATAGGACGCGGCGTCATTCTCAACGCGAATGCTGAGTGACTTACCGTTGTCAATATCAAGTCCCGCCCCGCGACGGTCAAACCGCGCTGCGCCCGAAAAAACCAATATGCGTGTTTCGTTACCGTCGGGCATTGCGTCGATTCGGTAGCGGCCATTCGTTTGCAACAAAAGCGGACCTTGATTGGTTTCAACAATAATTGTGTCACTACCGTTGTCACCCTGATCGGGGCTGACGATGGCTGATCTAAATCGAATGTTTGTGGTGCCACGTTGCAGGAAAAGTCGCGTGGCATTGTCGTCAACGGCGGCAAAATCAAGGACAGTATTGCCATCGATCCGGATCGCCGTTGCGCCAATCCGCACCTCGGCCCGACCGGGCCCATTGGTCCAGATGGAATTTTTGCCGGTGACTGGAAAGTTCAGCCGCGCCGGACGCCAACCCTCGTTCCGCTCGGCAAAAAATGACACATCGCCCTCAAAATAGCTGATCCGGCCGACCCGCGCCGGCGGATCCGCGAACACCGGTGATACCGGCAGTAGGTTGGCAAGCAGAATTACTGCGGCGCAACAAACGAGGCGAGGCATAAGATCTAATGGTCTATCTAAGCGATTTGCGCGCATATTTGCCTTGGTGGCGTGACGGGGATAATTAACAGTACAAGAAACGATTGTTTACAATTTCTGTTGACAGAAGGCGAAAAATCGCCCCGCCGGCAACACCTTTTTGTTACGCTTGGTCATCTTGGTAGCTTGCCCGGCGCATCATTCTTTAGTAGGCATCGGTTACGTTTCGTGCGAATATTACGGCTGCATTTTCCAGGGCTGCCAGATATGATCGGCGGGGCACCGCTGTCGCTTTGTGACGACGGGGATGGTGCTGTTTTTCCGCCGGCTTTTCTCAAGAAAACCGTTTTTGATTGTTCAATTGACTGATCAACCGCACGTCTTCGTAAATTAGTTTCTCAAGTAATTTCCGGAAAGCGCATGGACGCCAAGACTGTCTTTACCAAAACTGCGAAGGGTGTAACCCAGGTCAATCAAAAGACCCAGTCGTTGTCGCGTTTGCCAACCAAGGTGTTGAAGGCGATTGACGGAAAGTCATCCATCGCCGTTTTGGCGGATAAGGTTGACCTTGCCATTCCGGCGCTTGAGAAAGAGCTTGTCCAACTCAAAAAAGATGGATATATCAAGGTCTTCGAAATCCGCCAAGAAGAGCCGATTTCAGAGTTTGGTGGTGATGAGGACGATTTTGACTTTACCGCCCCGGCAAAAATGGCCGCCGCGCTCAATCAACCTGTCGCCGCGTTTGGCCCCTCCAAATACCGCACCGGCCTGAACGATCAGGTTGAGAGTGCCGCGCCAAAGCCGGTTGTTGACGAGGCTGCGCAGATTGCCGCACAGATCGCCGCCCGCAAAAAACAAGAAGAAGATACCCGTATCGCAGCAGAGGCTCTCGCAGCCGCAAAACTGGCGGCACATCAGGCGCAACTTGCGGCGCGTGCACGCGCCGAACGCGAGGCACAGATTCGGGCAAGGCTGGACGTCGAGGCGAAGGCGCGCAAAGACGCCGAGGCACGCGCCATCGAAGAGGCAAAACGTGCGGAGGCCGCTGCGGCGCAATCGCGCGCAGCACTCGAGCAAAAAATTGCCGAAGAGACAAAAAAACGTTCCGAACTGGCGGCGTCGCACGAGCGTTTGACGCAGGAGCAACAAGCGCAGGGTGCGGCGGCACAACGCGCGCTGGGTGAAGCGCGGGCAAAGGCCGAAACAGAGGCGCGGGCGTTTGCGGCTGCACGCGCAAAAATTGAAATTGAGACCAAGGCACTTGCAGAGGCGCGAGCACAAGCCGAAGCCGCTTCCAAGCGTCAAGAGGAGGAGCTCGCCATCGCACAGCGCGAATTGCGCACCCAGCTCAAAGCCGAGATTGAAGCAAAAGTTCGCGCCGAAATGGATGAGCTGTTGAAATCCGATATCGAGGAAAGCGCGCGTCCCGAGGTGGAGGCGGCAATCAGAGCCGAGGCGCGCGATGAAGCGCGCCGTCAGTTGGAAGAGCAATTGGCCGACGAACGCATATCGTTGGCGAAGGTCGAGTCGGAGGCCAGGAAGGGTGCCGAGGTCGACGCAAAAAAAATGCTGGCCGAACAGGAAACACGGCTGCGCGCAGAGATGGAATCGAGACTTGAGGAGATTGTTGCCGAAAAAGCGAAGGTCGAAATTGAGGCGCGCAAGATGGCCGAAGCGCAGGCGGAAGCCGCGTCACGGTCTGCAGCCGAGTTGGTTTCACGTCTGAAGCGCGAAGAAGAGGCAAGACGGGTCGCGGAAGAACAGGCGCAGGCACAGCGGCAGCGCGATGAAGCGGAGCGTCAACGTCTGGAGGCCATCGCCCGCGACGAAGCCGTTGCCAGGGCGAGAGCCGATGCGGAAGCCAAAGCGGCGGCGGCGGCGGCGGAGGCGATGAGCGAGCGGCTGCGGGTTGAGGCCGAGGCGCGCGCGCAAGCAGAAGCAGCCGCCGAAGAGCGTCGCCAGGCAGACGCATTGCGCACTGCACGAATGGAAAAACGCGCGGCTGAAGAGGCCGAGGCGCGCCAAAAAGCAGAAGCCGAAATGCAGGATAAGTTGATGCTTGAAAAGCAGGCGCGCATCGAGGCGCAGGCGAAAGCGTTGCTCGAAGCTGACATGCGTGAAAAAGCGCAACGCGAATCAAACGTCGAGCTGGAGTCGGCCCGGCGCGGCCGCGAGGAAGCGGAGGAAAAAGCGCGGCGCGAAACCAAGGCACGCGAAATTGCGTCGCAGGCCGTTGCGCGGCAGGTGGCGGAAAAAGAGAAGTTGGTTGAGCTCGCGGAGCAAAGAATTGCGGAAGAACGTGAAGGGCGTGAACGTGCGGAAGCGAAAGCCTATGCCGATGAACGCGCCGAGGAGGCGCAACGTCAGGCGCAGGTGGCGCGGTTGCGCGAACTGGCCGAACAGGCGGCACAGTCACGGTCCGAGGAGGTTGAGACGGTTGACGGCAAACGCCAGCGGCCCAAAAATCGCAAGCCGGCCCACGTTGGCCGCTGGATTGCGTTTGGTATTTTTGCCCTGATCGCAGGCGGACTGCTCGCGTTGCATGTGGTTCCGTTGAATGCGGTCAATGCGCGCATGGAAAAAGCACTTTCTGAATGGCTGCACGACGATGTGTCGTCGGCCGGCCTGCGATTGTCATTGTTTCCCAAGCCGCATGTGAAAATCGACCAACTGGCGCTTGGCAAGGTGCTCGACGCCAAGGCCACCAGCGGCAAGGTGTACATGGATATCACCGCCATTTTCGGCGACAAATTTGTCATCGAATCGATGGAATTGAATGACATCACCATTGCTGCCGAAGCATTGCCGCGAGCCCTCAAATGGGCCGACCCGGCGCGACGCGGAACGTCCATCGAGATTGAGAAAATTATTTTGCGCAACGTCAAACTTGAAATCAAGGGCGTTGCGTTGGAGGTGTTTGACAGCGAGATTGTTTTCAACCGCAAGGGTGAAATTATTCGTGGCAGCGCAAGAACGCGTGACGGGAAATGGACGTTGGATTTGTCGCCTGACAAAGCAAACCCACCGGCCGAGGGGGCGCCATTGCCCTGGACGGTTGATTTTTCGGCACGGAACTGGATGCCGCCGATCGGCGCACAGATTCCTCTGGCCTCGTTGACTGCAAAGGGGTCTTGGGTAGGCGACGATATTATCTTTATTGGCACCGAGGCCAAGCTGCTTGAGGGTTCAGGGAAGGGCGACGTGCGGGTCAATCTGCGTAATGGCATCGTTCTCCAGTCGGAGTTCATATTTGAACGCATCAAGACCGATGAGCTGATCGGATCGTTCACACGTGATATTTCAATTACCGGACGCGCTGAGGCAAGCCTTGCGGTTGCGGCGTCGGCGCCAACGGTCGCGACGCTGCTCGATTCACCGGCCATCAATGGCACGTTCACTTTGCGCGAGGGCACCATGTCGAACGTCGATCTGGTGCAGGCGATGCGGACACCGGGAAGCGTTGGCGGTCAGACAAAATTCAGCGAGCTCGCGGGCAAGGTGCGTGTGAGTGACGGTGTGGTGCGTTACGACTCGATGCGAATGGTGGGTGGTGTACTTCTCGCCAACGGCAGTGTCAACGTCGCCTTTGGCAAAGGAACCATTTCCGGCAATGTGAATGCTGAGATTCGATCAAAAGTTGTCCAAGATCGTGCCGCATTTGTGATCAGCGGATCCGTTGCGCGCCCGGGGTTGAAGCGCAATTAGATTGCTTTTATCAGCGCCCCGAGTCTGCTGTAAATTGTGGCGACTAAACGGGCAGTCACTGACTTTTATTGTTTGTGCTTTTCTCCTTTGCTGGTTGAATTCAAGGATTTAGCCCATACAATAGGTTTGTGAACAGTACCCAATCCCCTGCAACGACGCCGGAATCTGCGGGCGAGCCGCACGTACCCCCGACTGATGAAACCATTACCGACCCCGCTGCGATAAAAAAACGCAGTTTGAAAAAGCTGGCGTCGCTGTTGCGTTTTATTGCGCCGTATAAATGGCGTTTTGCCGTCGCCATGTTGGCGCTTGCGACTGCGGCCTCGACGGTGCTGGTCATCGGCCAGGGTTTGAAACACGTCATTGATCAGGGGTTTTCTGCACAAAACGCGGCGACCCTTGACGCGACTCTTTTTGCCCTGCTCGGCATGTTGCTGGTATTGGGGGTGTCAACCTACATTCGTTATTATTTGATGACATGGATCGGCCAGCGATTTGTGGCAGATATCCGGCGTGCGGTGTTTGACCACATCCTGACCCTTTCGCCGAGTTTTTATGAAAAAACCCGTACCGGGGAAGTCATCTCGCGTTTGACAAACGATACCGCCGCAGTCGAAAACGTGGTCGGCGGCGTTTTTTCGTTTGCGCTTAGAAACCTCGTGTTATTGATCGGCGGTTTGGTGATGATGTTTGTCACCAGCATCAAACTGTCTTTGTTGGTGGTCTGTGTGATTCCGCTGGCAATGGCGCCGATTGTGATATTGGGACGCAGGGTGCGCAAGCTGTCACGACAAGCAACAGATCGCGTCGCCGATGCAAGTGCACATATTGACGAAACACTGCATGAGGTTCGTACCGTACAAGCGTATGCGCATGAGCCGGTCGACAGGGAAGTGTTTGGACGGTTTGCCGAAGCCATCTTTCAGGTTGGTGCAACCAAGGCGCGTATTCAGGGTGGACTGATTGCCGCGGTCATTGTGCTCGCATTTGGCGCCATTGGCGTTATTTTGTGGGTTGGGGGTCGTGATGTTATTGCCGGCGCGATCACACCCGGTGCGTTGTCGGCATTTGTGTTCTATGCCATCATTGTCGCGAATGCCAGTGCCGCTGTTTCGGAAATGTATGGCGAGTTGATGCGGGCGGCAGGATCATCGGAACGCCTGAGCGAATTGCTGGAAACACAACCGGACGTTGCCAACCCGGTTGCGCCGGTGAGATTCCCGGTCTGCGATGCCAGGGCGGGGCAAATTGTGATTGATCAACTGACGTTTTACTACCCGTCACGGCCGGACACGGCAGCCGTTGCCGGTTTTTGTTGCGAAATCAAGCCTGGCGAAGTGGTTGCGCTGGTCGGGCCGAGCGGCGCGGGCAAAACCACCGTATTTCAGCTGTTGTTGCGGTTCTACGATCCTTCGTCCGGACGAATACTCATTGACGGGATTGATATCAAGTCTGCTTCGTTGCGAGACGTGCGCACCCGTATCGCGCTTGTCAGCCAGGATCCCGTCATCTTTGCCGCGAGTGTCGCCGACAATGTGCGTTATGGCAGGTTGGACGCGACTGATGCCGAGGTGCGTGCGGCATGCGAAGCCGCCTATGCGCTGGAATTCATCGAAAAGTTGCCCGACGGCCTGGCAACAAACTTGGGCGAGCGCGGCGTGAAACTGTCGGGCGGGCAACGCCAGCGGATCGCCATTGCACGGGCGTTTCTGGCTGACCGTTCAATTCTGCTGCTTGATGAAGCGACCTCTGCGCTGGATGCAGAGTCGGAACGCATGGTGCAGATGGCCATGGAACGCCTCATGGTGGGCCGCACCACGCTGATCATTGCGCATCGTCTGGCAACCGTCAAGTCGGCAAATCGCATCATTGTCATGGAGGGCGGACAAATTGTCAGCATTGGCTCCCACGATTCACTGGTCGCCGACGGCGGACTCTACGCCAGGCTCGCCGCGTTGCAATTTGCCGGCGGCAGCCCGGGCTAAACGACTTTTATCTCAATCGCGTCAGTGCCGGTGCGCCGCTCGGCTAAAATACAAGATATGGCCGACGATACTGCATCCCCAGCACCGACCGATACATCCCGTGAACCTTCCGGCGCGGCAAAAATTACCGACGCGCCGATCTTGTGGCGGCATCAGTGGAATGACCATCTGCTGTCGATTCGAATCCAGCGCGACCCTGACTATCGTTTTGTTTCCGGACAGTTTGCCCGTATCGGTCTGGCCGACGAAAACGGCGAGCGCATCTGGCGCGCCTATTCAATTGTGTCTGCACCGGATGAGGCATTCCTGGAATTTTTTTTGGTGGTGTTGCCCGGTGGAAAATTTTCAGCGCGTGTCGCAACACGCGCTGTCGGGCAGCCGCTGTTGCTCGAAAAGCCGGCGCAGGGATTTTTGACGCTGGATCGATTCCGCGACGGCCGCGATCTGTGGCTGATCGGCACCGGTACAGGGCTTGCACCCTACATTTCAATGCTGCGCGCGCCAACCACCTGGACACGATTCGAAAACATTGTTGTTGCATTGTCGGTGCGGCAGGCACGTGACCTTGCCTACATTGAAGAAATCGAATCGCTGGCGGCAAACCATCGGCAGGGCGGGGCCAAACTGCACTTTGTAAAGTCACTCACGCGTGACGACGGTGTTGACGGCGCGCTCCACGGGCGGCTTACTACCCTGACTGAATCCGGCCGCCTTGAACAAAGTGCCGGCCTCGCATTTGATCCGGACCGGTCACGCTTTATGTTATGTGGAAATCCGGAGATGGTCGAGGCGATGCGGGCAATACTGAAATCGCGGGGATTTATCATGAATAGGCGCATGACGCCGGGCCATATCATCGTCGAAAATTATTGGTAGCAACGACGGTCATCTTCGCGGCGCGGGCATCCACTGCAAATCATGAGATGGAACGCTGTCGCAGGATGGCGACGGCAATGCGTAAAATTCTCCTACCGCCGAACACATCGGCGGCGTCTCGTGTTAGCGTTTGTCCTGTCCATCGTTAAGGCCGCCAAATTTGAAAATGTCCATCCTGTTTTGTCCGGCAGCGTTGATCGCCGTAATTTCGCTTTCCGCGTGCGCGGCACCACCCGCTGATTCACCCGCCAACCCGGCAAGGTCACCATTGGCGCCAACTGCGGTTGCGCCCGTCAGCGCCGGGTTGACCGGCATATCGGCACGAGCCGTAACTGAAACGTTTTTTGGCACAACGGTCACGGATCATTACCGCCATTTGGAGCAGGTGGAAAACACCGAGGTGATTGGCTACATGAAAGCCGAGAGTGCCCGTGCCCGTGCAACCCTGGACGCGATTCCCGGCAGGGCGGCGATGGAGGCGCGCATCAACGAACTTTCGCAGGCAAACATCGCCATTTCAGGCGTTCAAGTTGGCGGCGATGACCGCAATCCGCGCGTGTTTTACTACAAACTCGCCCCGGGCGTGAATGCGCGCAGGCTGTATGTGCGCGATGGTTATCGCGGCGCCGAGCGTGTCGTGTTTGACCCGGCATCAATTTCCAAAGACGGCAGGCGTTTTGCCATCGACAGCTTTCGTGTGGCGCCGAACGGCCGCGCCGTGGTTGTTGCCGTTGCAGCCGGCGGTTCCGAAGATACTTCGCTGCGTATTCTAGAAGTATCACCCACCACCACGCGTGACACCGGCGTGGTTATTGATCGGATCGGTTTTGCCGATGAGACCCGTTGGGCGGCAGATAGCAGGAGCTTTTTTTATAACCGTCTCCCGGCAACTGTGGAGGGCGAACCGCGCAATCAATACCTTAACAGCCGCGCTTTTCGACACGTCTTGAATCGGCCGCTGGCGAAAGACGAATTTGTGTTTGGCAATGCATATGGCGGCAGTGGCAACGCCGTCGCGCTGGCTGACATCGATATTCCCAGCGTCAACCTGAGTGTTGATGGCAAGACGCTGATCGGCCGTGTGGAGCACGGCGATGCGCGTGAAATCAGTATTTACACCGCCGAGCTTCGCAATGAAGAGGATATTGCCGGCAATCTTATCTGGCGGCGTATCATTTCTCCTGCGGACGAAGTGACCTCCTTTCAACTACACAACAATGCAATCTATCTGCTCACAAAGAAAAATGCACCGCGTTACAAACTGGTGCGGATGGGTATTGTCAGAGCCAACTATGCCAACGCAACAACCATCGTCCCGCATGGCGACACTGTCATTTCACAAATCGAAGTGGCGCAGGATGGGCTGTATATTCGCGAGCTATTGGCGGGGGTGGATCGCCTCCAGCGTTTAAATTTCTCAACCAGCACGTTTTCAGGCGGCAAGCTTGAATACATCAAGTTGCCGTTTGATCTGGCTGTCCGCCAGATCATCGCCAGCCCGACCCGACCCGGCGCGGTGTTGCGTCTGGAAGCGTGGACCGAGGGGCCCAAGTATGTCACTGTCGAGGAGCGCAGTGGCAATATCGCCGATACGGGGTTGCATCCAAAGCCGGCCGCTGATTTTTCAGACATCGTTGAATTGCGTTTGCATGCGCCGGCACGGGATGGCGTCAAGATTCCCGTCTCGCTGATCTACCGTAAATCAACATCGTTGAACAGCTTTAATCCCACCCTTATCCGCGCTTACGGTGCCTACGGTATCGTACAAACACCGGCATTTAATCCATCAACGCTGGCATGGCTTGAGCGTGGCGGTATTTTGGCGACCTGTCATGTGCGTGGTGGCGGTGAATTTGGCGAGGACTGGCATCGCGCCGGACAAAAATTAACCAAGCCCAACACATGGCGTGATTTGATTGCGTGTTCGGAATACCTGATCGAACGCGGCTTTACACGCAAAGAACGATTGGGTATCCAGGGCGGCAGTGCCGGCGGCATCACGGTTGGGCGTGCGCTTACCGAGCGGCCGGATCTATTTGCCGCCGTCGTGCCGAGCGTCGGCGTGCTGGACGCATTGCGCATGGAGTTTACGCCCAATGGTCCGCCCAATATTCCTGAATTTGGCAGTGTGAAAACCGAGGCCGGATTCCGCGGTTTGTTGGCCATGAGTTCGTTGCATCAGGTGGTTGATGAAACCCGCTACCCTGCCGTGATGTTGATGCACGGCGTGAATGATCCGCGTGTCGAGGTGTGGCACTCGGCAAAAATGGCCGCACGGCTACAGGCGGCCACCGCAAAACTAACGAATGCCAATCCTGTGTTGCTGCGTCTCGACTATGACGCCGGACATGGTATCGGCTCGACACGTAACCAACGCAATAGCGAGCTCGCTGACATTTATTCCTTCCTGCTGTGGCAATTCAGGGAGCCCGGCTTCCAGCCGTTGCAGCCCAGATGACATTGCAGCAAGATATTGTGCCCGGCCTGCCCTATGCCGGCATTCGTGTGGTCGAATTCACCCATATGGTGATGGGCCCGACCTGCGGCATGGTGTTGGCAGACCTCGGTGCGGAGGTGATCAAGGTTGAGCCGCTCAAGGGTGACAATACACGGCGCATTCCCGGCTCGGGCGCGGGTTTTTTTGCGATGTTCAACCGCAATAAAAAAAGTCTCTCGATAAATGTCGATGATCCGCGCGGTCTTGAAATCATCCTCAAGCTGGTCGCCACCGCCGATATCTTCAGCGAAAACTTCAAGGACGGCAACATGCAAAAACTCGGCCTCGACTATGCAACATTGGCGAAGTTGAATGACCGCCTGATCTATGTTGCGCTGAAGGGCTTTTTACCCGGGCCTTATGACCATCGAACGGCATTGGATGAAGTGGTACAGATGATGGGCGGTCTGGCATATATGACCGGGCCGGAGGGCCGCCCATTGCGCGCCGGCACGTCGGTGAATGACATCATGGGCGGAATGTTTGGTGCGATGGGCGCCATGGCGGCGCTGCATGCGCGCGAAAAAACCGGGCGCGGCCAGGAAGTGCAGAGCGCGCTTTTTGAGAACAATGTTTTTCTGATGGGCACCCACATGATGCAATACGCGGTAACCGGGCAGCCCGCCAAACCGATGCCGAGCCGGATTTCAGCCTGGGGCGTATATGACGTTTTTACTGTCGCCGATGGCGAGCAGATTTTTCTGGCGGTGGTTTCCAACACCCAGTGGCAGATTTTTTGTGATGTATTCGGCTTCGCTGATCTCGCTGCCGATACACGGCTCGCAACCAATGTCGATCGGGTGACGGCGCGCGACTGGTTGATGCCGATACTTTATGCGCGCCTTGCCGATCGGCGTGCCGCTGAAATCGCCGCCATGTTTGAAAAAGCCGGTCTGCCGTTCGCGCCGATCACCAAGCCGCACGAACTGTTTGATGATCCGCATTTGGTCAATAGTGGCGGGCTGGCGGACATTGGGGTGCCACCGGATTGCAGCGGTGCCGGCAAACAAATCCAAACCAAGACGCCGTTGTTGCCATTAACGCTTGATGGCGCACGGCCCCCGATCCGCAGCGACCCACCAATGCTTGGTGAACATACCCGCGCCATCCTTGCCGAGCTGGGCTATGCGCCCGCCGAAATTGCGGTGCTGGCGCAAGACAAAGTCATCGGCGCTTGCTGATTACCGGGGTCATCCGCTTAATCGACCGGCGGCGCGTTGCGACTGACTAGAGCCGCACTTCGAAACGTAACGCAGTCGACAGGCTGGTCTTGCCATTGGTCACGACCGTTTGTCGCTCGTTGCCTTGCAGGAGAATATTGCTGTTGATGGCATCGTTGGGGGATAGGTTTGAAAAGGCAAGCCGTAGTCGTGCGCTTGAGTTGATGGTCCATAACACATATGCATCCAACACGCGCTTGGTGCCGATCTTCTGCAATTGGGTGTCGGTAACCTGCAAATCATATGCCGGTGTCCAATTGATACTGCCACCAACCGAAAACGGCGTGCCGCGGAAACGGTAGTCAGCACCGAAGTTACCGGTTGCGCGGGGCTGTTCACTGATGCGGTTGTTTGGCCCGCGCACCGCATTAACCTTTGAATCAAAAACACTAAGGTTGGTGCGGAAGTTGATGGCCATTGAATCCTTGATCAATTCGGGAAGTCGGAATTTGGCGTCAAACTCAATGCCGCTGGTGCGGGCCTTGCCGAGATTCTGCGGGCGCGTTACATAGCGCGGTGATGTTGCCCACGATACGTTTTCAAGCGTGGTGACGTTGCGAATCAGGTCGGTGATGTGGCGTGTGAATAAATTCACCGACCAGATGCCGCCGCCGTCGAGGTAGTCCTCATAGGCAACATCCACACCATTGGCGAGTTCCGGTTTCAGATTGGCATTGCCGGCACGATCCGGGCTCACTGACGTATTGGGGCCGGGAACGGGGAACAGCGTGTTCAAGCTCGGCCGGGCGACCAGATTTTGGGTAGACGGCGCCCGATAACTTTGCGTGAGACTGACACGGATTTGATCGCGACTCGGTGAGGCAAACCGGTAAACGCCAAACGCAAGCGGTGTGACCACGCTGCTCTTGTTATTGACCGGATTCGAAACCGTGCGACTCTTGGTGTCAATTTGTTCCCAACGAATTCCAAAATAGGTTGAAAACTGCGCGGTCGGATCCCATTCATCCTGCACGTACAGTGCTTTACGGGTGGTCTCGACATTGATCTGACTGCCGAAGTCGGCGAGCAATGGCGCGCCGTTAAACAGCGTGGTGGCGTTATCGGTACGTTTGATGTCTTCATATTCCCAGCCGCCGACCAGATTGTGCTTGCCGTCACCCCAGTTATACAACACCTTGCCGGTAATGTTCCACGAGCGATCGGTGGTGTCGCTGTCGGTGGTTTGTGTCAGCACGCGATTGCCGTTGGCGGCAAATTCCCGAATCGCCAGGTTTGAGTCCGACGAAAATTGTCCAAAGCTGCCGCGTACCTCAATGCGGGTGCTCGGATCGAGGCGTTTGTTCAGCATGGTCATGACGCGCGCGACATTGAATTTTCCGTCGAACTCGGTTTGGGCGGTTGAATATGGTGCAGGCAACGAGCCGACCGTCTGCGTCAGGGTGCCGCTGCCGCGATTGGTGGCATTGTTGCGTACCAAAAACGGCTGGATACTGAACAACTCGCCGGGACCCAAACGCCATTGAAAGCGGCTGGAGAAAAACAGGCTGTCGCGCTTGTCGTTTGACTGCGAAAACGTCTGTTGGTCGAGATTCAAATTGTTCGTCAGCACGTCAATATAGGTGGTGCGTGCGCGGGTGTCAGTCAATTGGTCGGTATGCCCCGTCGAGAGGGTCATGTTGTAGGTGCCGGTCGGGCTGAATGTGTCGTTGCGTGACCACGACACGTTGGGTGAATGGCGCCCGCGCTCTTCCTGAAACCCGGCACGAAGGTCGTTGTTGCGGATGCGCAGCGGTTCCCGGAGCACAATGTTGATCGTTCCCGCAATGGCGCGCGCACCGGTTTCGGCGGTGGGCGACCGCAGAATTTCAATGCGTTCAACCTGCTCTGGTGTAATCTGCTCAACCGAAAAACCCGGCGCAATACGTTCGCCGTCGATCAGAATCTGGGTGAAGCCGCCGCCCATGCCGCGCAGGCCGGGGGCACCGGGGCGTCCCGGACGACCGCCGGTGGTCACGCCCGGCAGGCGCCGCAATACGTCGCCGAGATTGCTATCACCGTATTGCTCGATATCGTCACGGGTGATGATGATCTTTGACGCCGAGGAGTCGCGGCGCTCGTTGGTGGCGTTGCGCCGTCCGCTAACTTCAATCGCCTCGGTTTTCGTAGCCGGCTTGGTGGCAGCCTTTGGTGCGTCCTTTACCGCTTCTTTCGGCCCCTCAAGTCTGGATTTATCCGCGGGCGCGGCTGACGTTGACGCTGGTGTTACCGGCGGAATCGATGGTGGAACGGACTGCGCGAGCAGCGTTGAATCCCAGACGCAAAGACTGGCGATAATGGCCGTGAAAAATGTTGTGGTACGTCGATTGACGTAATTGCGGCTGCGCATGACTGGTCCCGGTGGGGCGCACATCGTTTGAATATGGGGCGCGGGTAAATGGATGGAAAACAAACAGTGCGGAATTTTATGTTTTTGATGACCAAAGCGCCATTGTTTTTATGCCGGTTGAGGCAGTCGGTGGAAACAAAATGGCAACAACATGTTGCCGGTTTCATAGCGGCCATTGACAACCACCGTGCATTTGGACTGCCTTGATATATAACCTTCATACCCAAACAGTTCATAATCGCCTGAAAGCCGGACGCCTCCGGCGACGTGCTGCGCAAGATATTTCGCGGCTGGAGGCAGGGCAATCCTGAAGAGCAGAGGAGGGTAATCGCCGTGTCAGACAACAATAAAATTGTCCGTAACTTTCACCACACGCTGTTGTGGCCGATTACCCTGACGCCGCTAAAACGTCAACCCGGCGCGGACGTAATTCACTATTGGGAAACACTCAAGCGCAATCCGGGACCGTGGAAATACGTCGATGACACGCTGTTGATCGAAGATGAATCATGCGTGGCCGGCTACGAGGAATTTGTCTATTTTCTACCCTACGTGCAGCGATTTTTGTATGGCGTGGGTGACGAGGGGCGCGGCGCGCAGTCTTCATTGCATACCTTTACCCGTAACGATATCGCGACTGTCGAGGCGACGCTTACCGAGGGTGCCGCACCGATCGTGCTGGATGTGCTGCGCGCAAGGCTGTATTTTTTTTACGATGTTGACGTGGCGGTGGCGGTATTAGAAGTGGCGGGTGAAGATATTCCGCTTGCCGATGTGGTTGAGTTGATGGATCGTTTCGGCCGACCTTATGCGCCGGCCTGGGAAAGTCACAATCAGGGTGCGCATTGCCCGTACAGCGTCGCCTTTCGTGGCAAGGACGGTGACCTGCTTTCGCAATCGGACTATGGTGATCGTGACAAATTTATCGATCTGGTACGCGGCGAACGACAAACCCCGTTATCCATGCATTGGGAATTTTTCTTGTCGCCGCTGGTTCCGGCCTATTTACCCGGCGGCTCGATCAAATACCACCAGATCGAAAACAAGCGCATTCCGATCATGTCGTATTTATCGTTTGACGACCCGGCTGTTTTGACGCGCGGCGATATGGTGCGGATCGGCTTCGCCGCCAAATGGGGCGAGTCCGATACGTTGCCGTATGCAGCGCAGTTCCTCAGCAATTTTGAGTCTGATTATTGCTACGACCGATATTGGGGGCCGGGTGAAGCTGACGACCAAATGTCGACGCGCTATTTTTTCTGCGGTGTCGGGTTTGCCATGATCACCAAGAAAACGAACAGCGGCATCCTGTTGCGGCAGTTCCGCCACCAGTTTTACCAGATCGGCCTGATCTCCAATTTCAACAAAGCCGCGCTGTTGTCACTGTCAAACCGTTTTTCGCGCGCTGTGGAGCGACTGAATGTGCGCGACTATGAGTCGGTCAAGCAGTTTAAAAAACATGTGCGTGAAACACTTGAGGTGTTTTTGCGGTTTAACCACCGCTACTGGTTTCACGAGATTTCGAACCAGGTTCAGGCCAGCGATTTTTTCCAGCGTTGGTCACACCAGCTTGGCTCGGATGCGCTCTACAACGAAGTGCGCGAAGAGGCGCGTGATATCAATGAATATCTCGACGCCGATCGCGCGCGCCGCCAGACCGATAACGCCATGCGGCTGACGGTTGTGTCATCGTGCGGCATGGTCGGTACGGTGGTCACCGGATTCCTTGGGATGAATTTGTATTCGCATTCGGATCTGTCGACATTGACCAAGACCATGATATTTGTCGCCGTGTTCATTCCGACCACGGTGTTGGCGCTTTACACCGTCATCATTTCGCGGCGCATCGCCAATTTCATGGAGGCGCTGTCGAGTGAGGGCTTGACCTGGCGTGAAAAAATGGCAACGCTCGGCCAAATCTTCAAGTCAACATCCAAACGAAAAATGGCCGAAGCGCGGCGTGAGGCCCACGGCCTTTCCGGCCCGGATTGACGAAACTGCCCACTTAACCTGCCATTCGCGGGAACCGTTGACCGCGGCCTACCTCGACGCAACAGCGGTGTGCGGGCCGCACTGCGCATCACGCCTGAAGGTGAGGGTTTTAGACAAACCGTAAGCCGAACCGTCCAGCCTGATGGCGTCGCTGCCGACGATTGCCGGCGCGTCCTTGGCAGAATGCGGAATCACAAACCGGTCACCGTTGAGCGTCGAGAGAAAGCGTATCGACAACGGCGGCGATTTGCCTGATGCAGAGGCCGTCAGCAATCCATCGATCATCTGGTACTTCTGACCAAGATCCAAGCTAATCGCCCTCTGGCGTTGCGTTGGTGATTGCGCCTGTAGGGCGCACCATTTTCCGTTGACGTTTGCCGGCACCACCCACATAAAAACCTTGCTGGTTTTCTCACGGCCGACGGGCTTTTCCGGGTTATCCACCACGCGCATGTCATCGTGTGCCCAGTCACCCATGTCCCAATCGTGGGAAACAATGCGGGTGCCGGGTGTCAGTTTGAGCAACCTTGGCCGCAGTTCGATATTGACGTCCGGCAGCAAATACATCGTGATGACAGTCGCCACGGAAAGGTTGGTTGTAAACAGATCCTCGACGCGAAAACTCACGCGATCCGTAACATTCACTTTTTTTGCGTTCGCCCGCGCTGTTTCCACGAGTGCCGGGTCGATTTCGACGCCGAGTCCGCGTGCGCCATGATTTTTTGCCGCGAGTACCACGATGCGACCGTCGCCGGAACCCAGATCAATGACAAAATCACCAGGCGCAACACGTGCCATCTCAAGCATTGTTTGTGTCACCAGCGGCGGTGAAACGATAAACGGCACGTCGAGATCACGTAGCGTATCAGCGGGGCCCGCCTGAACCATGCCGGCAAACGGCGTCATGGCAAACACCACCAACGCCAGCGTAATGGGATCAGTTTTTTTGGACATGCGGCATTATCGCCGAGCCGCCC
>JANMNT010000318.1:0-8729 GCA_031368465.1 Burkholderiales bacterium | reverse complement strand
GTCTTTTCGACCAACCCGTCGGTATAGATCGACGACTCCAGATAATGCAAATCAAAATTTAAATCAAACGCCTTCAGATCGAGGTCCTGCTCGTGACGCAACGCCGCAACGGCAAATTTACGCACTGATTCGTGGTCGGCGCCCAATACATCCGATGGATGCTCGGCGGCATAACGTTCGGCGATTTCGATGATGTAGTCGCCGCGGTAGCCGCCTTCGGGGAACACGCTAGCCACGCCTGCCCGCTCCTGCAATCTGGCGGTGACCGACGCGGCGAGATTTTCAATCTGCACGCCGGCATCGTTGTAGTAGAACTCGCGGCTGACGTCGTATCCCTGTGAGGTCAGCAGTCGCGCCAGTGTGTCGCCGATGGCCGCGCCACGGCCGTGGCCCACATGCAACGGCCCGGTTGGATTTGCCGAGACAAATTCAACCATGACTTTTTCGTGTTTGCCGACATCACTGGTGCCAAACTTTGCGCCACGCAGGGCGATATCGTTGACGATGCGTGTTTCTGCTTCGCGCGAAAGACGTACGTTAATAAATCCGGGGCCGGCGATCTCGGGTGTGCCGGCAAGCAGCGTCGAAACGGGCAGCGCCGCCACAATCGCTTCGGCGATCTCGCGCGGCTTTTTGCCGAGCTTCTTGGCCAGATGCAACGCACTATTGACGGCGTAGTGCCCGTGTTCCGGGTTTTTCGGTTTTTCAACCGCAATGGCAAACGGTGGCGTTTCATCTTGCAGTGCCGGGAACGCTGAAAAAAGCGCGGTCTGAAACAGGTCGGCAACGGCGGATTTGTTATCGGAAAAATGGGACATGGGCTGAATCAAAACGGAATGTCACATTATAGCCGGTGGGGGTGTCTCGCCGACCCGGTGCCTGAGTAATAAAACAAACAGTCGTTTATTGGCGGGCGCTTTCAGGCAAAACATGTTGAATATGCCCGCCAATAAACGAGTTTTAAACTTCAATTGGATCGACGTCGATCACCCACTTGACGTTGCGTTTATCACCGTCGCGTATGACCGCAATCCAAGCCGCCAGAAACTGCTGCAACCCGCCGCGTCGATCGGCTTGCACCATCAGTTGTTTGCGCGTGTAGCCGGCTTTGCGCTCGAGGGTTGAGGCAACCGGTTCCCAAATCCTGATGGCGTTGTCGGCGCCGTTGGTTGCGCCGGCCATCCCGGCCACAATTGTTCGTCCGCTTTGTTGTGCCTGCGTCAAAAAGTCGTCGAGCTTTGTAATGTCGCGTGATTCCGCTCGCAACAGCGCCAGATAACTGTACGGCGGTAAATGCATCACGCGTCGTTCGGCGAGGGCGACCTCAACAAACTGGTTGTAGTTGTGGCTGGCAACCGCTTGATAAACCGGATGCTCGGGAAAACGTGTCTGAATCAATACCCGCCCGGGCGCATCGGCGCGGCCTGATCGACCCGCGACCTGCACCATTTGTTGTGCCAACCGTTCGGCGGCACGGAAGTCGGCTGAAAACACCGCGCCATCGGCGTTGACCACACATACCAGTGTGAGCTTGGGGAAATCATGGCCCTTGGTGAGCATTTGTGTGCCGACCAAAACATCAATTTCGCCGTTTGCCGCCGCGGTAAATATTTTCTCCGCACTGCCGCGCCGGCGCGTCGCATCACGATCCACGCGCGTGATGCGTGCATTTGGCAGCGCCGCTTGCAGTGCAGCCTCAATACGTTCACTGCCCTGTCCTGCCGGATGTAAATCGGTCGAGCCGCAATCGCCGCAGGTGGTCGGTGCACGTGACTCCGCGCCACAATGGTGGCATTTCATCTTGTTCGCGGCGCGATGAAATACCATGCGTGCGCTGCAACGTTTGCATTCGGGCATCCAGGCGCAACTGCCGCACACCAGCGCCGGGGCAAAGCCGCGACGGTTGATGAACACCATCGCCTGTTCGCCGCGTTTGACGGTTTCATCGATGGCACGAAGCAGTGACCCGGTCAAACCATCCGGGGCTTTTTCGCTGTCGAGATGAATAAATTCAACCGTCGGCAAGACCGCGTTTTCAACCGCGCGGGCGGTAAGTGCCAAACGCGTGAAGCGACCGCGCGCAACGTTGTCGAGCGTTTCGATTGATGGTGTCGCCGAGCCCAGCACAATCGGGCAGCCGATCTGACTGGCACGAAAAACCGCGACATCTCTCGCGGAGTAGCGCACACCTTCCTGTTGCTTGTACGATTGATCGTGTTCTTCATCAACAATAATCAGACCCAGCTGCGGCATGGGGGTAAACACCGCCAGGCGTGTGCCGACAACGATATCGGCACGACCGTCCTGTGCGTCGCGCCATGCATTCAGCCGCGTAACGGCGGTCATGCCGCTGTGCGCCGGTGCAATCCGGTGATGCGGAAAGCGGCCGGCGACATGCTTCAAAAATGCCGGTGTCAAATTAATTTCAGGCACCAGCACCAGCGCTTGTTGTTGACGCGCCAATGTATCGGCGATGGCGCGCAGATAAACCTCCGTTTTACCGCTGCCAGTTATGCCCTCCAGGACAAATCCGGTATAGCGCCGGTTTGAGGCGGTAATGGCATCAACGGCAACTTGTTGTTCTGCGTTGAGCAACGGCCCGGCTGGACCAGGTGCAATCACGTGTTGCCCACCGGAAACGTTCGCAGCGTCGGACGGCACGATTGTTTCAATTTTTACCCACGCCCGGTCGAGCAAGGTTGCGAGGGTGGCGCCGGCGCGTGTATGGCGTTGCCGCAATACTGTTTCGGCTACCGCGCCGCCACGCAAAAATTCCAACATGGCGCGTTGCGCGACCCTGCGGGCCGGCAGTGCCGCAATCGCCGCGCGACCGGTGTCGGTGATCAAGATTTGGTGCAGGGTTGATCGTGCGGTCTGGCGCAGCTTCGTATTGTTGCTTCCGGGGTCCGGTTGTTCTGGATTGCGCAACCGAGGCGGGATGACGTTGATGGCGATTTGACCAAACGGCGCGTGATAGTAGTTCTCGCAAAACCCGATAAGCGACATTAGCTCATCACCAAACGCCGGCATGTCCCGCCAGACGGCAACTGCCTGCTTGAGCCTTTCAGGTGGAACGTCGGTGGTATCGGCAATGGAGACGATGATCCCGACCATTTTTTTGCTGCCAAACGGCACAACGGCGAGACGCCCGACATCCGTTGCCAGAGCATCCGGCAGCGCGAAATCAAACCATTGTGCGAGCGGGACGTCGAGTGCAACCCGGCCAATTGTTGGCATCACAGCACAATCCCAGGATGGTCGATTGGGCCGTCAAAATCGATGAAAGCCCTTGCCAGACAAAGGTCTTCAGGTGTTGGTCGGCCCCGCCCGACGCCTGTGGATAACTTTGTGCATACATCACACCTTGCACACTGGTTACCGCCCGCCACAGAAAAATTTCTCATCGCTGCGCTGCAAAAAAACACTAAAAAATCATATTTATCAATCAGTTGCAGAAGGTTCTTCACAACGGGCGGGAGAAAGACGCTGGAAATGGCTTGAACGAAGGTGCTGTGCATAAGCAAGCGAAAATGTCACGCATCACAAAAAATATTTTTCTTGACTTAGGCTCTTTCAGGAGCCCTAGCACTGGCGCGGTGTACCGCGTGAACGAGTGCTTCGACATGCGCCGGATTGGTAAATTGGGAAATTCCGTGTCCCAAATTAAACACATGGCCATCGGCGTGTCCGTCGGCCGAGAACTCGTGCAAAACGCGCTGCGCCTCCATCTCAATGGTCGCCGGCGGCGCAAACAGGGTTGATGGATCGAGATTGCCCTGCAGCGCGACCTTTTGCCCGACCCGGCGTTTGGCATCGGTGAGATTGATGGTCCAGTCGAGTCCCAGCGCATCGGCGCCACAATCGGCCATCGATTCGAGCCACAGCCCGCCGCCCTTGGTAAAAAAGATGCGTGGCACCACACGGCCATCAGCATGACGCTTTAGCCCGGCCATGATTTGCTCGACATACCTTAATGAGTTGGTTTGATATGCCGAATGCGACAACATACCGCCCCAGGTGTCGAACAGCATGACTGCCTGTGCACCCGCGTCAATTTGCGCGTTCAAGTAGGCGATGACACTCGCGGTGTTTTTTTGCAAAATCGTGTGAAACAAATCGGGGCGCTGAAACATCATTGTTTTGGTCTGGCGGAAATCATCCGACCCGCCGCCTTCGATCATGTAACACGCAAGCGTAAACGGGCTGCCGGAAAAACCGATCAGCGGGACACGACCGTCAAGTGTTTTGCGAATTTGCGACACCGCATCAAACACGTATCGCAATGTCGCCATATCAGCGACAGGCAGGCGCGCAATATCCTCTTCGGTGCGCAACGGGCGCTCAAATTTTGGGCCTTCACCGTCGGCGAAATACAGCCCGAGTCCCATCGCATCCGGAATGGTCAAAATGTCAGAAAACAAAATTGCCGCATCAAGCGGAAATCGGTCGAGCGGTTGCATCGTCACTTCGGTGCAAAAGTCCGGGTTCTTCGCAAGCCCTAAAAAACTCCCGGCAATTTTGCGCGTTGCGTTGTATTCAGGCAGATAACGCCCCGCCTGCCGCATGATCCAGATCGGCGTATAGGGTGTTGGCTCGCGCATCAGCGCGCGCAGGAAGACGTCGTTTTTGAGTGTGGACATGAGCAGGGATCAGGTGGGCGGCCTCGAATTAGGCGCGCCCTGCCATTATGTCATTGGTCATTGGGTGTTATTGCCTGGGTGTGAATTGGCACGCACACCGCAGAACAAATTAACGCGGCAACTGCGAGGCACCCGTCAGGTATTTATCAACCGAACGCGCACATTGCCGCTGTTCGCGGGTTTGCCAACCCCGGCCCATACCACCAGCGACTGACCGCGCCGCATGTGGTTTAAAGAATTCAAAGGGGTGAATTCAAAGGGAATTTAAAGGGGTTAGCGTCGGATATTTTGCTCTATCATTGTTAAATGCCCCGTCGCCTGTGCATCCAATTCAACCAAGCCCCGCTGTACATTTTGCTGCGCGGGCACAGTTGTGAGGCGTGCTTCCTCGGTGAAGAAGACTACCAGTCCTACCTGCATTGGCTTAAATATTTGACGCTGACCGCTTTAATTGCTGACCCCTTTAATTATGCTGTACCTACTGCTAGCGCTGGCAGATAGTCGACGTTACCGTCCCAAAACCTGAATGACCGGGGTTGGGACCGTAGCCGCCGTCCTGATTCACCACAACGATCTTCTTGATGTCACCACTGATATTCGGTCCGTTCTTGGCGACGGTGGAAGTCACAACGACTGCGATATCTGCCGCAATTGTGGGCGGTGGGTTTGAACTATTGCCCGGCAACGATTCCCATGTACCGCCGCAAAGTAGCGAGGCACGTGTGGCGAATCCCTTGAAGCTGGCGCGCGACGCACCTGGGCCGACGTAGCCGCTCATAATGTTGTTCTTCCACCATTGCGCGCCCCAGAAATTAACGATATCGCCGATTGCATGCGGTTCGACGTCGCCGATGACGAACACCGGCAGGAGGGGTGGCGGCGATGGCGGGCTGGTGGGGCAGAAGTTGACGACAGTGTTCGTCAAGGTCACTGCGCCGGTTCGCGCCGAGGTCGTGCCTGTTCCGCCGGCCAGGACTTGCCCGGCCAGATACCCGCGACTAATGGTGATGTCAGCGCCGGCGAGAATATTCCCCGTAAAGGCAGAATCCGTCAGTGTCGCGGCTTGTGCAGTTACCCAAAGGACGTTGTTGTTGCACGTCGCGCCGCCGGTCGTGACCACCGTAAAGTTGGTGCCGGTGAGCGCGCCCGTGCCGAGGGTCCCGATCCTGAATATCCAAGTATCGTTGGGTGACCCGACGAGAGTCAACGTGCCATTCGTCACGGTGACCGCCGCATCATAACAATAAGTGCCGGGCGCAAGAAACGCGCCGGCCAAAGGCACATTATTAAACTGGCATGGCGGCGCGGCCATGAAGCCGGCGTAGTCGGCGAGGAACATCTGGTAAGCGGACTGGGCGATCACGTCACCTTGGTGGATCGTCCCATTGATCAAGCAGGGGCCGGTATTGGTGATCGTGCCCGCGTTGGCAAGGCCCACGTCGCCATTGACGGTAGAGGTGGTACACGTTACCGCTGCGCCTGCCAGCACAGCGAATTCCTGGGCGGTTGCCGGGGATAGGCCGCCAACCAGTGAAACCGACGACACCAAACACGCGGAAAAATACTTCCGAAGACAATTCATAACTTTTCTCCTTTGAGAAAAAATTTAGCGGAAAACGAGCACGGCTCGCAGAGGACAACCATCCGGATGAAATGTGCCGGGAGGGATTGATCAGGTCGATTGCGATATTTCATGACGGCTGCCTCCTGTCAACGCCGGACTAGCCGCCGATGTATCGCCCCGTCAACATTGAAAGTATTGGCTGACCGATCGAGGCGGTCTGTGCGGTCACACACGCGCGGGGAACATTTGTTTTGCCGGCAGCGGAAATTCTAAGAGGTCACGGAAATTCTTTGGGGTCAGGCTCGCATTAAATTTCTGCAGGAAGCTGTCTTTAAAAGAGAGAAGACCACCCCGAACGCCCGGCCTTGTGCTGGGCGTTTTCGTCTTTGCTGCTACGCGGCGCGCTGAATTCAGAATTAAATTGGTCAGCGTCGATTGTTTTGCGCTATTGACAATGAATAGGCTCCGACACCATTTAAGTGCGTGGTCGGCTATGCTTGTATGAGGGGCTGGATGTATCGCGGACGCAGAGGGTTGAAGCCGTGAAATATTCGATGCTGACTCCTCCAATTCGGCAAGTGCCTAACGTGGCAACTCCGACGCACCCATCAGGTATTCATCAACAAATCGGGCACATTGGCGTCCTTCGCGGGTTTGCCAACCCCGGCACATACCACCAGCGATTGACCGCGCCGCACTGAGCCGCGAGTTGTCCGGGATGTACCTGCCTACGTCTCGGCTTGGCGAAGCACCCGCAGCCCTGCCGGGCAAGGGTGATAGGCAAGCGCCTACCGTGGCAATTCCGACGCGCCCATCAGGTATTCGTCAACCGAACGCGCACATTGGCGACCCTCGCGAATCGCCCATACCACCAGCGATTGACCGCGCCGCATATCGCCCGCAGCAAACACCTTTGGGTTGGTTGTTTGATAAGCCATCGTGCCTTCGGTGTTGGCCTTGACGTTCTGACGCTGGTCTTTTTCGACACCGAGGGCCGCAAACTGTTCGAGCAGGCCGCTTTGGGTCGGCCCCATGAAGCCCATTGCGAGCAGCACCAGATCCGCTTTCATCTCAAACTCGGCGTTCGGCATTTCCTGCATTTTGCCGTCGCGCCACTCGACTCGCGTGGCGATCAGCTTTTCGACCTTGCCATTGCTGCCGACAAACCGTTTGGTTGCCACCGACCAATCGCGTGAACAGCCTTCTTCGTGCGAGGATGAGGTGCGCAACTTGGTCGGCCAATACGGCCACACCAACGGTTTGTTTTCGTGTTCTGGCGGCATCGGCATCAATTCAAATTGTGTGACCGACGCGGCGCCATGCCGGTTTGACGTGCCGACGCAATCGCTGCCGGTGTCGCCGCCGCCAATCACAATCACGTGTTTGCCGGTGGCCATGATTTGTTCCGGTAACTTGTCGCCGGCCACCACCTTGTTCTGCTGCGGCAAAAAGTCCATCGCAAAATACACACCCTGCAATTCACGGCCCGGCACCGGCAAATCGCGCGGCCACTCCGCGCCGCCCGCCAATACCACCGCGTCAAAATCGTCCATCAACGCCGCGACCGGTGTATCCACACCAATGTTCTGGCTGACGCGAAATTGCACACCTTCCGCCTGCATTTGCGCGACGCGACGATCGATGTGCGACTTTTCCATCTTGAAATCTGGAATGCCGTAACGCAGTAGTCCGCCGATCCGGTCGCTTTTCTCAAACACAATTACGCTGTGACCGACCCGCGCCAGTTGTTGTGCGGTGGCGAGTCCGGCTGGGCCGGAACCCACAATTGCAACCCGCTTGCCGGTCTTCTTCGAAGCGGGTTGCGGCACCACCCAGCCCATTTCCCAACCCTTATCGATGATGGCGTGTTCGATTGACTTGATACCGACAGCATCATCGTTGATGTTGAGTGTGCAAGCGGCCTCACAAGGTGCCGGACAAACGCGTCCGGTGAATTCAGGGAAGTTGTTGGTCGAATGAAGCGTTGTCAGCGCTTCCTGCCAGTTTTGACGAAACACCAGATCGTTGAAGTCCGGAATGATATTGTTGACTGGACAACCTGATTGGCAAAACGGAATGCCGCAATCCATGCAGCGTGCGCCCTGTTGTTCGGCATCCTCGTCAGAAAGGTGCAAAACAAATTCCTGATAATTTTTGACGCGTTCGGCGGTCGGCAGCGCCGGCTCGCTCAGACGGTCAAACTCGATAAATCCGGTGACTTTTCCCATGCTTTGGTGGTCCTCGTGGTGATACTTTAGGCGGCGGCTTTTTGCTTGGTTGGGGGCGCTTTTTTCGCTGACAGTTCGGTCAAGGCGCGGCGATATTCGGTTGGCATGACCTTGACAAACTTCGGCAACCACATCGCCCAGTTGGCGAGAATGGTCTTGGCGCGTTCGCTGCCGGTATAACGGGCGTGATGTTCGACCAGTGACATCAGGATGTCGGTATCAGCCTTGCCCAAATGTGCATCAGCCGCGGCTTTGTCGGCGAGTGGTTCAATCGCGACCATCGCCGTATTGCAGCGC
>JANMNT010000314.1:0-3585 GCA_031368465.1 Burkholderiales bacterium | reverse complement strand
TGTGACGTCGACGCGTGACGACCGTGTACACCCGGGCCACGCCCGCAAAATGATGGCGAAGATGAAGGAGCAGGGCCACGATGTGCTGTATTACGAAAACATCGAGGGCGGACATTCGGCCTCGGCCAACAACCAGCAATTGGCCTACCGCACCGCATTGCAGTGGTCGTTTTTGCTGGGTGAATTGAAATAAAGGCACTGGCGGGATAAGGGCGGGGGTGCCGATTGTTCACACATTGCGTATAATTGGCAAATTAGAGCAGTACGGAGACCTGGCCGAGTGGTCGAAGGCACTCCCCTGCTAAGGGAGCATGCGGTCAAAAACTGCATCGAGGGTTCGAATCCCTCGGTCTCCGCCAACGTGCCGCTGTTTTTGTGTACGTGTTCACGCTCTAATGTGCTGTTATAATTTGCAATAATGCGCTCGTAGCTCAGTTGGATAGAGTACTTGGCTACGAACCAAGGGGTCGTGGGTTCGAATCCTGCCGGGCGCACCAGCTTTACAAAAAATGCCACCTTCGGGTGGCATTTTTATTTTTGGGGTTCGCCCGAGAAAGCAAACTGCTTTGCTTTCGGGCGGGATTCGAAAGCGGACGGCGATGCCGAAGGCCGCCGCCGCCGGGTCGGCGGAGGTGACTTATCGCGGAATCCGCTGCATCGGATTCCGGCGCTCGCGGCACCACATGTGCGCAGGCACATGTGGTGAAGCCCCGCTCTCGCTCTGCCGGGCGCACCAGCTTTACAAAAAATGCCACCTTCGGGTGGCATTTTTACGTTTGACGTTCGCCCGAATGGGCAAGCGGGTAATTGCATCAACTTAGGCGAAAAGCCTCGTTAACAAACGCGCATTGGGCGACAATATTCGCGGCGTCAATTTGACGCGCCGCCTAAAATACATTAGTGTATGGTCTTATCAATACACACGTGTATGGAGCTTGGTCGTTTTGGTGGGCAATCCGCGCGCCATGAACCATTTTCTGTGCCTACCGCTCCAAGCTTATCCACGCCCCGCCCGCCTCCAGCCGAGAACCCCATGAACAGTACCCAATATGAAGTCCACGGCAACGTTGCCGTCATCCGTTTGAATAATCCACCCGTCAATGGACTGAGTCACGCGCTGCGGTCCGGTATCGTCGCCAATGTGCGGCAGGCGGAAGCTGACCAAAACATCACGGCAATGGTCTTGATCGGTTCCGACAAGGCGTTTTCCGGTGGCGCCGACATTCGCGAATTCGGCACGCCGGCCGCGATGGCCGAGCCGGGCCTGCATACCGTGATCAATATTGTTGAGTCGTCGACCAAGCCGGTGATTGCGGCCATTGGCGGCGCGTGTATGGGCGGCGGTCTGGAACTGGCACTTGGCTGCCATTTTCGTGTCGCGATTGGTGGCGCATCCATCGCGCTGCCTGAAGTCAAGATCGGCCTGTTGCCCGGTGCCGGCGGGACACAACGCCTGCCACGCTTGATTGGTGTCGAGGCGGCATTAAACATGATTGTGTCGGGTGAGCCGGTGCCCTCGGACATGTTTAAAGGCACGCCGTTGTTTGACCAGTTTATTGAGGGCGATTTGTTGGCCGGCGCATTGGCTTTTGCCCAAACGGTTGTTGCCGAAAAGCGCCCGTTGAAGCGCGTGCGTGATTTGAAAGTGAAACACCCAAAAGCCGATGCGTTGTTCATGTTTGCGCGCAATGCGGTGGGTGCAATGTCAAAAAACTATCCGGCACCCTTAAAGTGTATTGACACCGTCGAAGCCGCTGTCACCAAATCGTTTGACGACGGGCTCAAATTTGAAGGCAAGTTGTTTCTTGAGTTGTACTTAAGTGATGAATCGCGTGCTTTGCGACATCTGTTTTTGTCAGAACGCAAAGCCTCGAAGGTGGTCGGTATCGCCGATGATGTCAAGCCGCGCACCATTGCCAGCGTCGGCGTGATTGGTGCCGGCACGATGGGTAGCGGTATTGCGATTAATTTCCTGATGGCCGGCATACCGACCGTCATTCTGGAAACCAAACAAGACGCACTTGATCGTGGTGTTAAACACATCAATGACTTTTTTGACGGGCGCGTCAAAAAAGGCAAGATGAAAGCCGACAAGGCCGCCGCACAGGCCGCATTGTTGAAACCGACACTCAGCTACGATGATTTCAGCAACGTCGATCTGGTGATCGAAGCGGTGTTCGAGGAAATGGGCGTCAAAAAAGACGTGTTCGAAAAGCTCGATAGCGTCTGCAAGCCCGGCGCCATCCTCGCGTCGAACACATCCACGCTCGATCTGAATGCGATTGCGGCATTCACCAAGCGGCCACAAGATGTGGTCGGTGCGCACTTTTTCAGCCCGGCCAACGTGATGAAGCTGCTCGAGGTGGTGCGCGGGGCGCAGACCGCGGACGACGTGCTGGTGACCATCATGCAGGTGGCTAAGAAGATTCGCAAAACCGCGGTGATCTCCGGCGTGTGTGATGGCTTTATCGGCAATCGCATGATTCACGGCTATTCACGCGAGGCGATCAATATGCTCGAAGAGGGCGCCACCGTCGAGCAGATCGATGGCGCACTCGAAAAATTCGGCTGGGCGATGGGTCCGTTTCGCATGGGGGACCTCGCCGGTAACGACATTGGCTGGGCGATTCGCAAACGCCAGCGTGCGGAAAACCCGAATGTTGTCGCAGGTGCCGACGTCATCGCCGACGCGCTGTGCGAACAAGGTCGCTTCGGCCAAAAGACCGGTACGGGCTGGTATCGCTACGAAAAGGGCCGGCGCGATGCGATTTCGGATCCGGTGGTCGGCGCAATTGTTGACGCACATCGCAAGGCAAAAGGCATCGCACCGCGCAAGATCAGCGGCACCGAGATCGTCCAACGATGTGTGTTCGCGCTGGTCAACGAGGGGGCGCGCATCTTGGAGGAGGGCATTGCGCAACGTGCCTCCGATATCGATATCGTTTATATCTTTGGTTACGGCTTCCCGGCCTATCGCGGCGGGCCGATGTTGTATGCCGACAGCGTGGGCTTGATGAATGTCGAACGTGCGATGGAAAGCTTTGCGCGTGGTGAAAAAATTTCAGACAAACAGTCGGGTGGCTTTTGGCAACCCGCGCCGCTGCTGGCGAAACTCGCCGCAGCTGGAAAATCGTTTAACGGCTAGTTGCCAACCCGCATAACGCGCAAACAAATATTGCAGAAATGAAGGAATCAACATGACAGACGCCGTAATCGTTTCAACCGCCCGCACGCCGCTGGGAAAATCCTGGCGCGGCAGTTTCAACATGACGCACGGCGCGACGCTTGCGGGCCATGCCATCGAACACGCCGTCAAACGCGCCGGCATTGATCCGGCCGAAGTCGAGGACGTGGTGATGGGCTGCGCGCTGCCGCAGGGCGCAACCGGTCTCAATATCGGCCGTTACGCCGCGATGCGCGCCGGCCTGCCGGTGACGGCGGGTGGCACCACCATCGACCGCCAGTGTGCGTCCGGCCTGCAGGCAATTGCCATTGCTGCGCAGCGTGTCATCACCGACAAGGTGCCGGTGATGGTCGCCGGTGGTGTTGAGTCAATATCGTGTGTGCAAGCCAATATCAACATGC
>JANMNT010000308.1:0-4614 GCA_031368465.1 Burkholderiales bacterium | reverse complement strand
ACGCAGGTCTGGCCGGCGTTGCGGAATTTGCATTGCATGAGGCCATCCGCGGCGGCATCCAGATCAGCGTCGTCAAACACAATGAACGGCGCATTGCCACCGAGCTCGAGCGACATTTTTTTAATGGTCGGCGCGCATTGGCGCATCAGGATGCGGCCGACTTCGGTTGAACCAGTAAATGTCAGTTTGCGCACAATCGGATTGGCACACAATTCACCGCCGATTGCCGGTGCGGCGTCGGCGTCGCCGGTGACCACGCTGAATACGCCTTTCGGAATACCGGCGCGATGGCCAAGCTCGGCCAGCGCCAATGCAGATAATGGTGTTTGTTCGGCGGGCTTAAGTACCATGGTGCAGCCGGCGGCCAGCGCCGGGGCAACTTTACGTGTGATCATCGCGTTCGGAAAATTCCACGGCGTGATGGCCGCGGTCACGCCGATCGCCTGTTTGAGCACCATCAGGCGTTTATCGGGAAGTGTCGCCGGAATCACATCGCCGTAAACCCGTTTGCCCTCTTCGGCAAACCATTCAATAAATGACGCGCCATAGAGGATCTCGCCCTTGGCTTCGGTGAGCGGCTTGCCTTGTTCAGCGGTCAAAATTTGCGCCAAATCATCGGCGTTGGCGAGGATCAAATCAAACCAAGTGCGTAAAATTGCCGCACGGGCTTTTGGTGTGAGTGCGCGCCACCCCGGCAACGCGGCATTGGCCGCATCAATGGCGCGGCGTGTTTCGTCGGCACCACAATTGGTCACTTCGGCGATGATGGTGCCGTCAGCGGGATTGTCGACCACAAATGTTTGGGCCGAGGCGGCGTCGACCCACGCACCATCGATGTAACTTTGGAACTTCAATAGTCCCGGATCGTTCAGAATAATATTGGCGGCAAACGATTTGGCGGCATTCATGGCGGATTTCCTATTTTGTGGTGGCGTTTTGCAGCCACGTGTTGCGTCTGGCTTTGGCCTCGGCGGGCGTGTCGGTCAATGTTAATACACAGGTTTGGTTGGCTTGCGCGTGCAGGGTGATGTTGGTCATTATCTGCTCATCGCGCCGAAACGCGACGGCGGCAATAGTGGTGCCGACATCGTATGACTTGATGCGTCGATCGAGATTGGCGGCATTCACCCTGAGGCCATCGAGCCCAACAATCGTGTCGCCGGCGGACAATCCGGCCGCCAACGCCGCACCACCGGCAAACACCTGCGCCAGTTTGGCGTCGCCGTTGGCGTCGGCGGTGATCTTTGCGCCGATTGATGCAACCGGTGCAGACGCGGGCGCGGCGCTCACGGCAGGCCGCCATGACAGGGTGACGGCAACCGTGGCAAACAAACTCTCCAATGCAATATCAGCGGTACCGTAGACAGCTTCGGCAAAAAACGCCGACAAATCCGCGCCCGCCATCTCGCCGGCAATTTTTTCAATTTCACCTTCCGGCACACCGCGGCCGGCTTTTGCATATCGATTCCACAAGGCGCGCATGACATCATCGAGCGATCTGGCATTGTTGGATTGTTGGCGGATGGTAAGGTCAAGTGCCAACCCGATGATCGCGCCTTTTTGGTAATAACTGACAATGCTGTTGACCGCGTTTTCATCCTGACGGTAATACTTGGTCCACGCGTCAAATGATGATTCCGCAACACTTTGCCGGGTGCGTCCGGCCTGCGACAACACGCGGCCGATGTTGTCGGCATCAATTTCCAGATATTCCAGTGGCGTGATGATGCCCGCACGCACCAGCATCAGGTCGTCGTAATAATCGGTGATGCCCTCAAAGAACCACAACTGACGGGTGTAGTTTTCACGTTCAAAATCATACGGCACAAACGCCGCCGGCAATATGCGTTTGACATTCCACGTGTGGAAATACTCGTGTGACGCCAGCGACAACAGCTTTCGGTAGGCAGCCGGTGGCTTGGATGCCGTCGTTTCGGCGGCGCCTGAGGATGCGGCGGCGGCGGAATTAGGTGACAACACCGGCAAATCATCACGACTCACCAGCAATGCCGTTGAGGCACGATGTTCAAGCCCGCCAAAACCATCACCAACCACCATAATCAAAAACCAGTATTCAGACATCGGTGCCGCGCCGGTTTCGGGCTCAAACAAGCGGATCTGCGCTTCACAAAACTTTTTGAAATCGGCACACATGCGTGGCATGTCGGCGCGATGCCGGCCGGTGATGGCGATATGGTGGGTCACGCCGCACGCCTCGAAGGTGGCGTGGGTAAACAGCCCCATCTCAACCGGATGGTCGATCAATTCATCGTAATTGGCGGCGGTAAAAAAACCAAAGTCCTTGGCTGACGTGCCGTTTGAGGCATTTTTAGCTGAAAGTGCGCTTGCGATCTGCCATTTGGCAAATTGCGTACCGACCGGGCGTTTGATTTCAACTTCACACGGCGCATCGCGAAAACCCTCCGCCAGCAAAAACACGCTGGTGCCGTTGAAAAAACCGTGGGTGTCGTCGAGGTGCGCGGCACGCACGGATAAATCCCATGCATAAACTTCGTAAGTGACCGTTAGCGGGCCGGCGCAAGGCGCGCACTGCCAGGTGCTTTTGTCGATCTTTTGCCACGCCACGGGTTTGCCGCTTGCCGACGCGGCAAACGAAATGATGTGTCGTGAAAATTCCCGCACCATGTAGCTGCCGGGAATCCACACTGGCAGCATGAAGCGCTGGCCATCCGCCGCTGGCAAATCAACGGTGACCGTGACTTCAAAAATGTGCGCGGCAGGGTGCTTCGGCAGGATGGAAAAACGGATCAAAATAGGCTCGTGGTCGGACGCGTATTCGGGCTAAAACATGGGGCAATCCGAGAGTTTACGGTAGCATGGGAAAATGACGAAATAAATTGCAGTAAATCCACCGAAATTCCCCACTGAGTCAGCCAAATCAATGAAAACACCCGCACTTTTGCTTACCTGCCTTGTGGCATTGCTGCTGGCCACCCCAATTTCTGCCAAAACGCTGCGCTGGTCGAGCGCCGGCGATATGCAAACGGCCGACCCGCACTCACAAAACGCCGGCGTCAACAACAATATCAACGGGCATATCTACGAAAGCCTGGTAGAACGCGGCAAAAAAATGGAGATTGTGCCGCGGCTGGCAACCGGCTGGCGCCAGCCGAACTCGACCAGTTGGGTGTTTGATATCCGCAAAAACGTCAAGTTTCACGATGGCAAACTGCTGACCGCTGATGACGTCGTCTGGTCGATCCTGCGCTTGCAGCAACCAACGTCAAACTTTCGGGTGTATGCCAATGCCATCGGCAAGCCACGCAAGATTGATGCGTACACCATCGAGCTGGTGACCGAGGTGCCCAACCCGGTCACACTCGAAATGCTGGTGAACTTGTTTATCATGAGCAAAGACTGGGCAATCGCCAACAAGGTCGAGCGCGTGCAGGATTACAAAGCGCGCGAAGAAACATTTGCCGCGCGCAACGCCAACGGCACCGGGCCGTTCATGCTGGTTTCCCGTGCGCCGGAAATCAAAACCGTGCTGAAAAAAAATCCTAACTGGTGGGGCATTTCCGAGAAAAAATTCGAGGGCAACGTCACGGAGGTGATTTACACACCGATCAGTTCCGAGGCGACGCGTATGTCGGCCCTTGTTTCCGGCGAGCTCGATTTTGTGCTCGATCCGGCCGTGCAGAATCTTGATCAATTTAAACGCAACAAACAACTCAGGGTGATTGAAGGAATCGAAAACCGCGTCATCTTTTTTGGCATGGACCAGTCGCGCACCGAATTGCTTTACAGCAACATCAAAGGCAAAAATCCGCTCAAGGATAAGCGTGTGCGTCAGGCCATGTATCAAGCGATCGACATTGAGGCCATCAAACGTACTGCCATGCGCGGCCTGTCAATTCCAACGGGGTTGATTCATCCCAACCCGGTCGCCGCGGGTCTGCCCGCCGAGCTGACCAAGCGCCTGCCGTTTGATGTTGGCGCCGCGAACAAACTCATGGCGGAAGCCGGCTACGCGACCGGCTTTGACATTACACTCGATTGCCCCAACGGCCGTTATCTCGCCGACGAACGTATTTGTGTCTCGGTGGCCGGCATGCTCGCCAAGATCAACATTCGTGTGCGGGTGAACGCAATGCCGGTGTCCACCTATTTTGCCAAAGTGCAAAAACTCGATACCAGTTTTTATCTGCTCGGCTGGGGCGGCTCAACGTTTGATCCAATTTTTACCCTGCAACCGGTTTTGCACACCCGTAACGACAAAGGGGATGGTGATTACAACTGGGGTCAGGTCTCGGACAAAAAATTCGACGCGCTGGTGCAGCAAATCAAAGGTGAACTCGATCCCAAGAAACGGATGGCGATGATCGTCGACGCGTTCAAAATCCAAAACGACAACATTTACCAACTGCCGTTGCACCTCCAAATTATTCCGTGGGCCATGCGCGCGAACATGACTGCGGTGCACCGGGCGGATAATTGGTTGGAAGTGCCGTGGGTGGTGATTAAGTGACAAATCTGTCCAAGAGCAAGCGCGGTACGCGCGCAGGGATTGGAGACAGATTTGTCATCCCCGCGCAGGCGGGGATCCAAGTTGCGATCGTTGTCCAAGAGCAAGCGCGGTACGCGCGCAGGGAT
>JANMNT010000279.1:0-20508 GCA_031368465.1 Burkholderiales bacterium | reverse complement strand
GGCCCCACCCCTTCCCATCCCGAACAGGACCGTGAAACGACGCAGCGCCGATGATAGTGCGGTATACCCGTGCGAAAGTAGGTCATCGCCAAGACCCTATAAACAAAAAGCCCAGTACATCAGTACTGGGCTTTTTGCTTTATAACTTATCTGAACAGCCATCGACGCATTTGATTAAACGCTGCGGCTCTGTTCATCGCCTATCGTTATATTTCTACCTGGGTTCCCAATTCAACAACGCGATTGGTCGGTATACGAAAGTAATCGGATGCTTTCGCCGCAAGGTGCGACATCCATACAAACAGATGTTCGCGCCAGAGCGCCATTCCCCCGCGCGGGGTGGCGATGAGTGACTCACGATTTACAAAGAAGCTGGTATCCATCATGTCAAACGACATTGATTGAAGTTTGCAATCATTCATCATGGTAGGCACATTGGGCGTTTCTTTAAATCCATAGTGAGCGGTGATGCTGTAAAAGCCATGGCCCAAGTTGTCGATCCAAATGTAGTCTTCCTTCGGCACGCGCGGGATATCTTCAATCATGATCGACAAAATAATCACGCGTCCGTGAAGAACCTTGTTGTGTTTAAGGTTGTGCAAAAGCGCGTTTGGCACACCGCCCGGGTTGGTCGTCATGAATACGCCAGTGCCTTCGACTCGCGGTGTATCCGATAGCGAAATCGACTCGACAAATCCCTTAAGCGGCATCGCCCCGTCGTTAACTTTTCGACGAACAATTTCGCGCCCGCGGCGCCATGTGCTCATGATCGTGAACATGGCAGCACCGATGACAAGGGGGAACCAGCCGCCGTCGCCAATTTTTGTCGCAGTCGCGGAAAGAAACATGATGTCGTTGGCCAGGATCCCGCCAATCAGAACAACCGCAAAAAACTTACTCCATTTCCAAATGTAGACCATGACAACAAACAGCAATAGCGTGTCGATGGTCATTGTCAGCATGACGGCGATCCCATAGGCGGCCGCCAGATTGCTTGAATTTTTGAAGATCAAAACCAGCGCAATGATGCCCAGCAACAGGCCCCAATTGATAAACGGAATATAGATCTGGCCCGACTCAAGCTCATTGGTATGCTGGACGTTGAATCGCGGCAGGTAGCCAAGCTGAATTGCCTGTTTGGTCAAACTAAATGCACCGGAAATAACCGCCTGAGAAGCGATCACCGTAGCGCAAGCTGCAAGTCCGACCATCGGCAACAATGCCCAATTCGGTGCCATTAAATAGAACGGGTTTTTGATCGCGTCAGGATTTGATAGCAACAGTGCACCCTGACCGAAATAATTGAGCAGCAATGCAGGCCAAACAAGCGAAAACCAGCCGACGCGGATCGGCTTGCGCCCAAAGTGGCCCATGTCGGCATAAAGTGCTTCGCCGCCGGTGACACAAAGTACAACTGCGCCCAAGGTAATCCAGGCGGCAACTTTGTGTTCAATAAAAAACTGCCAGCTATACCAGGGATTAAACGCGTACAGAATGCCGGGGTTGTTGATGATTTGTAATACACCGAGTGTCGCGAGAACCAAAAACCACAGCACCATCACAGGTCCAAAAAAACGACCAACAGCCGCTGTGCCGTGCCGTTGAACTGCAAAAAGTGCGATCAAAATTCCAATTGAAATTGGCACAACAAATTGGTTTAGAGCAGGCTCAACCAGCCCCAGCCCTTCGACAGCCGACAGGACCGAAATGGCGGGCGTGATGATGGCGTCACCATAAAACATTGCCGCACCAAACATGCCAAGTGCAACCACCCACCAATGTCGCCGCGTGCCCTTTCGAAAGCAGCGTTGCGCCAGTGCCGTCAATGCCAAAATGCCGCCTTCGCCCTTGTTATCGGCGCGCATCATGAACATCAGATACTTGACCGTGACCAGCGCGGTCATTGCCCAGAACATGACCGACAAAATACCAAACACAGTCGCTTGATTGAGCGGGATGCCGTGCGCCGGGCTGAACGACTCCTTCAGCGCGTACAACGGGCTGGTACCGATGTCGCCAAACACGACACCGATTGCGCCAATGGTAAGCGCGCTTAGTTTTTTATTTGTGGGTTCCATGCGGAGCGGCCAATCCGGACACATCGAAACGAAGGTGCTAACCGGAACAATGGCCTAAACAAATCTAATGTGATGGGGAGTATGCCGAAATGTGGCTGAAAGGGAGAGTGGAGACGCATATTGCGGTGCAACATTACTCTTGTTTTTTGGTAAATGCAAACCAGCCTGTCAACCTGCATTTACGACCTTGTCACCATGCGAATGGTGGCTGTCGCCGAACACGCTGACGATATAACAAGTAAAATAGCCGTCCATCCGATTGACGGAATGACACGCCGCCAATTTGGTCACAAAAATTGGGTCTGTCGATCGCCCAGACTCATAACGTCCCGCAAACAACAATGCCAAAATCAATTTTACCGGCTTCGTTCCGGATGCATGCCACGTTCCTGTTTTTTGCCGCCGCGGCCAACATTGGCCTTGCCACCGCAAACGATGCCGTGCGTTACCAATTGCCGCCGCAGGCAATGATCGACATGGTCGATGCACCACTGATCCCGCAGACATCGCTAGCACCAACAAACGACTGGATCATGTTGCTTGAACGGCCGGCATTGCCTTCGGTAAATGAGCTTTCACAGCCTGAATTACGACTTGCCGGGCTTCGTATTAACCCGCGCAACAACGACCAAAGCCGCAGCAACCACGCCACTGGAATTCGTTTTGTCAGGCTTTCAGATCGGACAGAACGGGTCGTTGCCGGATTGCCCGCCAACGCACGAATTGGTGAAGCGCTTTGGTCACCTGATGGGAAGCGGGTGGCTTTTTCATTGGTGCGTGAAACCAGCATCGAATTGATGGTGGTCGACTTGACCAATGGCATGCAGGCCAAACGCATCGTCGAGCGGCCGCTTAACGGTGCGATGGGGCGGGCATTTTCATGGTTTGGTGATAGCAAGTCCCTGCTGGTCGCATTGATTCCGCAAGGGCGCGGCGCGCCGCCGCGTGCGGCGGCGGTTAGCGTCGGGCCGGCTGTGCAGGAAAATCTGGGGCGCCGCAATACCGCGCGCACTTATCAGGATTTGCTGAAGTCCCCGTATGACGAGGCATTGTTCGATTTCTACGCCGCCTCGGAGGTGACACGCATATGGCTCGACGGAAAATCGGCGCTGGTTGCGAGCGGTGTAATACGCAGTTTTGCGCCGTCACCTGATGGACAGTACGCGCTTGTGCAAACGCTGAAGCGTCCGTATTCATATACCGTTCCATTGAACCGATTTGCAGTGAAAAGCGAGATCCGTGATGCGCTGGAAACAAATATCGGCGCGGTGGTCAAGGTGTTGTCCGACCTGCCGCTTGCGGAAGACGAAGATCTGGACGCCGATGCGGTACGCCGCGGCCCGCGGCAGTACAGCTGGCGGAGTGACGCAAACGCAACCGTCACCTGGGTGCAAGCCATCGAAATGCGCCGCAACGGCCTTGGCGATTATTTCTTCACGTTACCGTCGCCGTTTGACGGCGAGCCGCAATTGCTGGAGAAACTTGAATTGCGCTTTCAAAGCATTGTATGGGGAAATGATGACGTGGCGTTGTTGACCGAGTCATCCCGCAAAACCCGCAAGACAGTCACCTGGCGCATCTTCCCCGGCGACACTGGCAAAACCGCCATCAAACTTTCCGAGCGCTCGTCCGAGGATCGATACAGCGACCCGGGTGTGCCATTCACCGAGACAAATTCACGTGGCTTTCGCGTATTGAATTTTTCTCCGGACGGGCGGGGCATCTATTTGAACGGTGCGGGCGCGTCGCCGGACGGTGACCGCCCTTTTGTTGACCGGCTTGATCTGGACGGAAAAGAAACGCGCCGTCTATTCAGATCTGAGCCACCTTATTATGATGTGCCGATCGCTGTTTTTGATGCCGGGGCAAATGCCAATGCAGTCAAGTTGCTGCTCCAGCGGGAGAGTGCGAATGATGCGCCAAACATGTTTGTGCGGGATATCACCAGCGCCAAGATGATTGCGCTGACAAAATTCGTCACACCAAAAAATCCATTGGCCAACGTCAGCAAAGAGGTCATCAAATACAAGCGCCGTGATGGCGTCGAACTGTCGGCAACGCTGTACTTGCCGGCCGGCTTCAAACGCGGTGACGAGCCGTTGCCGTTGTTGATGTGGGCCTACCCGCGCGAGTTCCGTTCTGCCGAGGCAGCCGGCCAGATCAGCGGCTCACCATTCAGGTATGTGCGGCCGAGTTTTTCCGGCCCCCTGCCGTTCCTGACGCAAGGATATGCGGTGTTGGACAACCCGGTGATGCCGATTGTTGGTGAGAATGGCAAAGAGCCGAATGACACCTATTTGCCGCAGCTGATTGCGAGTGCCGAGGCCGCCATTGATGAGGTGGTGCGTCGTGGCGTCGCGGACCGTACCAAAATTGCCGTTGGCGGGCATTCGTACGGTGCGTTTATGGTCGCCAACCTGCTTGCACATACCAAATTGTTTGCGGCTGGAATCGCCGAAAGTGGTGCTTATAACCGAACCCTGACACCGTTTGGCTTCCAAGCGGAAGATCGCACATTTTGGAAGGCCCGGGACATTTATGCGCAGATGTCACCATTTAATTATGCAGATCAGTTAAAGGCGCCGATCTTGTTGATTCATGGCGAGGCTGATTCAAACACCGGTACGTTTCCGGTTCAAAGCGAACGTTTTTATCAAGCCATACGCGGCTTGGGCGGCACGGCACGACTGGTGATGCTCCCGTATGAGGACCATGGCTACCGTGGTCGTGAATCGGTATTGCACCGGCTTTGGGAGTCAAATCGTTGGCTGGAGAGATTCGTCAAGAACGGCGAGAAGAAGCGTGGCTGACGTTTTTCCCTTTGCCGATTGCAAAAATAGCTGGGAACGGGCATAATTTGCGACCTTTTGATCGTTGCACAGTTCAAAAATGGCCAATTAGCTCAGCCGGTTAGAGCAACGGAATCATAATCCGTGGGTCCCCTGTTCGAATCAGGGATTGGCCACCAAACAAGAATAAAGGCCGACCAACTGGTCGGCCTTTATTCGTTTTAGACATGCAAGCGGTTATTGATTGTTCGCCAGCAAAGTGTGGCCAGTTGCATACCAACCGTTGTTTACCTGCCCGGCATAAACGCCGAGATCCAGGAGGAAAAATGTCCCCAGTTACCCCAAAAGCGCCGCCCGCCCCCGTTCCCGCCACCAAGAAGGTCTTTATCAAGACGTTTGGTTGCCAGATGAACGTCTACGACTCGGACAAGATGGCGGACGTACTTGAGGCGCATAAGGGTTATGTGAAGACGGATCGTGCGGAAGATGCCGACCTGATCCTGCTTAACACCTGCTCGGTGCGTGAAAAAGCCAGCGAAAAAATGTTCTCCGATTTGGGGCGTTTACGCGAACTGAAGGATGCAAGGCCGGGCGTCTTGATCGGTGTCGGTGGTTGCGTCGCATCCCAAGAAGGCGAGGCGCTGATCAAGCGTGCGCCCTATGTCGATCTGGTATTTGGCCCGCAGACATTACACCGGCTGCCAGCCATGATGGACGCGCAGCAAAAATCGCAAATTTCACAGGTCGATATTTCGTTTCCTGAGAATGAAAAATTTGACAATATGCCACCGGCGCGTATTGACGGCGCGACGGCATTTGTATCGATCATGGAAGGCTGCTCGAAATACTGCAGTTTTTGCGTGGTGCCGTACACGCGTGGCGAAGAGATTTCCCGGTCGTTTGATGATGTGATGAATGAGGTCCACCTGCTCGCGGCGAAGGGCGTCAAGGAAGTTACGTTGCTCGGCCAAAACGTCAACGCGTATATCGGCAAAATGGTAACGACTGACGGCGAGCAGGATGAAGCTGACTTTGCGTTTCTGTTGACCGCGGTGAACGATATTCCCCGGATTGAACGCATTCGTTATACAACCTCGCATCCGCTTGAGTTCACCCAGCGTCTGATTGATTGTTACGCGAAGTTGCCAAAGCTGGTTTCGCAGTTGCATCTACCCGTTCAGAGTGGCAGCGACAGGGTGTTGGCTGCAATGAAGCGCGGCTACACCACCATGGAGTACAAGTCGATTATTCGACGATTGCGGGAAAAGCGTCCTGGCATTTCGATTTCAAGTGACTTCATTGTCGGCTTCCCGGGGGAGTCGGAAGAGGATTTTGAACGCACCATGAAGCTGATCAATGACATCAAATTTGATGGCGCTTTCTCGTTTGTTTATTCGCGCCGCCCGGGCACGCCCGCCGCAAGTTTGCACGACGACACACCGCAGGATATCAAGCTCAAGCGGTTGCGGACGATGCAACAAGTATTGGAGGCGCAATCGACCGAGGTTTCGGAGTCGATGGTTGGTACCATTCAGCGTGTTTTGGTTGAAGGTGTTTCACGCAAGGATGCGCGTGAACTGATGGCGCGTACTGATAACAATCGTGTGGTGAATTTTCCCGGTGACGCACGTTTGATCGGGCATTTTGTCGACGTCGAAATCACCAAAGCCATGCACTTCACCTTGCGCGCCACAGTGGTTACCGGCGAAACCGAATCAATTGCCGCCGAGTGATGAAGACGCCGTCACTCGAATTTTCGTTTACACCGGTGAATAACCACCGGCTAAATGCGTTGTGTGGCGCACTTGATGCGAATTTACGGCAGATCGAGGCGACACTCGATGTTTCGATTTCCCGCCGCGGCGAGAAGTTCTCCGTCTCAGGCGAGCGCGACAACATTGAAGTTGCGGCGAAAGCGCTGACCCGGTTTTATACGGCAGCGAACGGCGGAATGTCCTCCGAGGAGATCCAACTCGGGCTGGTTGAGTTGCAACATTTGCGTGACGGAAAATCAGCCAAGCGAATTACACAAGCAGCGGTGTCTGGAAGTGTCGATGTTGCGCTGCATACACGACGGGCCGATGTGCGCGCCCGCACCGAACGCCAGACGCAGTATTTGCAACTGATCCAAACACACGACATTACCTTTGGTGTCGGCCCTGCCGGCACCGGAAAAACCTACCTGGCCGTTGCCTGCGCGGTTGATGCATTCGAACGCGATAAGGTCAAACGCATTGTCCTGACACGCCCCGCGGTTGAGGCGGGCGAACGGTTGGGTTTTCTGCCTGGCGATTTATCGCAAAAAGTTGATCCTTATCTGCGGCCACTCTACGATGCGCTTTATGACCTGCTTGGTTTCGACAAGGTCAGCCGTATGTTTGAGCGTAACCAGATCGAGGTGGCGCCGCTTGCATTCATGCGCGGGCGCACCTTGAACCATTCATTCATCATTCTGGATGAAGCGCAGAACACCACGCCGGAACAAATGAAAATGTTTTTGACGCGAATCGGCTTTGGCACCAAGGCGGTGATTACCGGCGACGTCACGCAGGTCGATCTCAAGAGCGGGCAGGTGAGCGGTTTGGTTGATGCCCGCAATGTGTTGTACAGCATCCCGGGCATCGGATTCACCAATTTTCAGGCCGTCGATGTGGTTCGACATCCAATCGTACAAGCCATTGTTTCGGCCTACGATGAGCACACCAGAACGCGGCGTAGCTGACAATGAAACACGCCTATTTGCGGTGCGTTTCAGACATAAGTGCCGCGAAACCCCCGTCAATGAATGACTTTTTCAACAGCATTGGCTATTGATGAACAACAAATTGTCGCTGAAAGCGGGGAAAAAAATCGCAACGGCTATCGTTGTTCAGCGGATTAGCCAGATCGCCCATATTCCACCGGATCGTCAGTTTCGGAAATGGGCGCTTGCCGCCCTCGCTTCGGTCGGCAAGCGCGCCGAACTTACGGTGCGTGTGGTGAATGCTGCCGAGGCGCGCAACCTCAATTCGGCATTTCGAGGCAAGGACTATGCCCCCAATGTACTTACGTTTGTCTATCACGAGCAAGAAGCGACCACGCTAATGGGCGATCTGGTGTTATGCGCACCGGTGGTCGCGCGCGAAGCCCGGGCGCAGCAAAAAGCACTTCAAGATCATTACGCGCATATTACGGTTCATGGCGTGTTGCATCTGGCCGGGTTTGACCATGAACAATCATGCGACGCAGCGATGATGGAGGCTACTGAAGCAAATATTCTGGCGGCATTCGGGATCGCCAATCCCTATCTGGATTTGACCGATTGTTCATGACCGGTGGTCGCCGAACCCGTGCCGCCCTGAAGGCATCGATTTTCGCTCCTCCGAGTGCGGTAAAATAGCGTCATCTCAACTGCAAGCCGCAAATTGCATGCAATCCATGCAATCAAAACTGCGCGGCGATGACCGAATGGAAGATGGCCCGAAACGATCGTTGATGGAGCGACTCTCCTCTATGTTGCTCCGCGAACCAGAGGATCGCGACCAACTCGTCGCGCTGCTGCACGCAGCGCTCGAAAATGAATTGCTTGATGCCGATGCGCTCACCATGATAGAAGGGGTGATGCAGGTATCGGAAATGCAGGTGCGCGATGTGATGATTCCGCGCTCGCAAATGGACATGATTGACGTTGAAGACGAGCCGTCGGAATTTATCCCGACAGTCATTGAGACCGCGCACTCGCGTTTTCCGGTGTTTGAGAACTCGCGGGACAATGTCATTGGCATTTTGCTCGCCAAGGATTTGCTGCGTTACTACGCCAATGCCGATGATTTTGACGTTCGCGACATGCTGCGTCCGGCGGTATTTGTTCCAGAGTCAAAGCGGCTCAATGTGTTGTTGCGCGAGTTCAAGGCAAACCGCAATCATATTGCGATTGTTGTTGACGAATACGGTGGTGTCGCCGGCATTCTCACCATCGAAGACGTAATCGAGCAAATCGTCGGCGATATCGAGGATGAATTTGATTTTGATGAAACCGAGGACAATATTCTGCCGGACAAGGCGGGCCGTTATCGCGTCAAGGCGGTGACGGAGATAGACGATTTCAATGAACACTTTGCGGCGAACTTTTCCGACGAAGACTTCGATACGGTGGGCGGTCTGGTGGTCAACCATTTTGGCCATGTGCCGAAACGCAATGAGTCGATCGCCTTTGACGGATTCCGTTTTTTGGTGCTGCGCGCCGACAGCCGGAAAGTGCATTCGCTGATGGTTGAACGCATTGGCGCAGACAAGGGTGTGGCCGCTGCCGCGCCGGCCGGATCGCCTGCCGAGAAATCGCGCGAATCGCACTGACCGCCAACCGTGCGCCTGCCCTACAAGCTACTTCTCGCGGGTACGACAGGCACCGCGACAGTTCTTTCATTCGCGCCTTTTTATGCGTGGCCGTTGACCGTTATCGCGCTGGTGGTTTTGTTTTGGTTATGGTCCGACGCCTCGACACCGCGACAAGCCGCCGCACTTGGTTTTGCCTGGGGCCTTGGTCTGTTTGGCGCCGGGGTCTCGTGGTTGTACGTCAGTTTGCACGTCTACGGCAACATGCCGGCGATATTGGCCGCTGTTGCGGTGTTTATTTTCTGTTGTTATCTCGCCCTTTATCCGGCGCTGGCAGGTTGGTTGCAGGCGCGGCTTCGCGTGCCACCAATGATCCGGTTATTGGTGCTGATGCCGGCGGCCTTCACCGGTGTCGAATACCTGCGTAGCTGGGTCGTCGCAGGTTTTCCATGGTTGATCGTCGGTTATTCACAAACCCCATCTGAACTGGTGATCGCGCCGCTGGCCGGATATGCACCGATTTTCGGCGTGTTTGGCATTAGTGCCTTGCTGGCATTGACCGCGGGTGCAATTGTTGTTGCGTCGCCAAAATTGTCCGGAATGGTATTGCCGGCGTCCGGCCGACGTACGCTGGCCGTCACCGGCAGCATTGTCTGGCTTGGCGGCTTGGTGCTCGGCGCTTACCAGTGGTCGACAGCTTCTGGCGGCCCGCTGCCCGTGTCACTTGCCCAGGGCAATATCCCGCAGCATCTCAAGTGGCGCGAGGACCAGCGCGCGGCGACAATTGAGAATTACCTGGAACTGGTTGAGCAAAGCCGTGGCAGACTGATTGTTTTGCCTGAAACGGCTTTACCAATGATGCTGCATGACGTTCCGAGTCATGTGTTGGCTGCATTGCGCAAGAAGGCGAAGGACAATGACGGCGACCTATTGCTGGGTATTGCCTACGCTGACAAGAATGCCACAGACCAGGCAAATTTTGACTATTACAACGGGGCGGTTTCGCTGGGCCGCTCGCCAAGTCAGCATTACGCCAAACAGCATCTTGTGGCGTTCGGTGAGTTTGTGCCGCCGCTGTTCGCATGGATTTACCAATGGTTGACCATCCCGCTGTCCAGCTTTACCCCGGGCGCGGCATCGCAGCCGCCGATGCAACTCGCGGGGCATCGTATCGCCGTCAATATTTGCTACGAGGATACCTTCGGTGCCGAAATTGCCGGGCCATTACCGGCGGCCGAGCTGCTGGTCAACGTTTCCAACATGGCGTGGTACGGCCGCTCGTTGGCGGCGGATCAACATGTGCAGTTTTCGCAAATGCGCGCACTCGAGACCGCACGCTGGATGCTGCGATCGACAAATACCGGTGTCACCTCCGCCATTGACGAAAAAGGCCGCATCATGCATTCGCTGCCGCAATTTTCCCGCGGCGTACTCGAGGTTGAGGCGATACCGCGGCAGGGTGCCACACCCTATGTTCGCTGGCGGGACGCGCCGGTTCTGCTGCTGCTGGCCTTTGCCCTGCTGTTTTCGGCCGTCCGGCACCGTCGCGCAGCACGCTAAACTTATTGTTTAACTTTGCCTCGCCAGAGCGAAACCCGTAAAATCGGGGTCATAGACACTGTGTGAGCACGTATCAAAATGACCGGCCCAACTTTTCAAGAAATCATCCTGCGCCTGCAAAACTATTGGAACGCCAATGGTTGTGCGTTGCTGCAGCCCTACGATATGGAGGTTGGCGCGGGAACGTCTCATACCGCCACGTTTCTGCGTGCGCTTGGCCCCGAGCCTTGGCGGGCCGGCTATGTGCAGCCATCGCGCCGTCCGAAAGACGGTCGTTACGGTGAGAACCCAAACCGCCTGCAGCACTATTATCAGTATCAGGTGGTGTTAAAGCCGTCGCCGCTCAATATTCTCGAGCTGTACCTGGGGTCACTCGAAGCGCTTGGTTTTGACTTGCAAAAGAACGACGTGCGTTTTGTTGAAGACGATTGGGAAAATCCGACATTGGGCGCCTGGGGTTTGGGATGGGAAGTGTGGATGAACGGGATGGAAGTCACGCAGTTCACCTATTTTCAGCAGGTTGGCGGCATCGAATGCAAGCCGATCACCGGCGAAATCACCTACGGTCTTGAGCGTCTTGCCATGTATTTGCAGAACGTTGAAAACGTCTACGATTTGGTGTGGACCACCTGGCAGGAGAATGGCGTCACCAAGACTTTGAAATACGGCGACGTATTTCACCAAAACGAAGTCGAACAATCGACCTACAACTTCGAATATTCGAATGTGCCGGTGTTGTTGCAACATTTTGCCGACCATGAAGCCGACGCAAAGCGTCTGATGGGCGTACAGTTGGCGCTGCCGGCATACGAACAAGTACTAAAAGCCGCCCACACGTTCAACATGCTCGACGCGCACGGCGCGATTTCAGTCACCGAGCGCGCGGCTTACATCGGGCGCATCCGTAATCTGGCGCGCAGCGTGGCGCAAAGCTATTACGAGTCGCGAGAACGGTTGGGATTCCCGATGGCATCCGCTGCAGCCGTTTCGACGTTTGTGGTCACGTCAAAAAAGGCGGCATAAGTGAGCGCGCAAACACTGCTGGTTGAACTGTTCACTGAAGAACTGCCGCCGAAGTCGCTAAAAAAACTTGGCACCGCATTTGCGAAAACAATCCATGCCGGACTTATCTCCCGCGGGCTGGCCACCACCGATGCCGAAATCAAAATGTTTGCCACGCCGCGCCGCCTGGCAGTCGCTGTACCGGATGTGCTGGCGCTCGCGCCAGACCGCAGTGAATCGAAAAAATTGATGCCGGCAAAGGTCGCCTTTGATGCCGCGGGCAATCCAACACCGGCGTTACAAAAGCGGCTCGAAAAAGAGGGTGCAACAATTGCGCAGACATCGAGCAAAGATGAAAGTGGCGAGCCGGTTGTTTTCCTCACGCAAACAATCAAGGGTGCAACGCTCGCCGAGGGTTTGCAGGTGACATTGATTGAGGCGATAACCTCACTGCCAATCCCGAAGGTGATGACCTATCAGCTGGTTGACGGCTTGACATCGGTCCAATTTGTACGGCCCGCACACGGTCTGGTCGCACTGCATGGCGCGCAAATTGTTCCAGTTAACGCACTCGGTCTTGCGGCAGGTAATGTGGTCCATGGCCATCGCTTTCAGGGCGCAAAAGATATCGTGTTGGCACACGCAGACGAATATGAAATGCGGCTTGAGAAAGAAGGCGGTGTGATGGCGTCGTTCGAAAAACGCCAACATGAAATCGAACGCCTGCTGCGAATACATGCGGAACAATTAGGCGACACACTCGGAAATCGTGATGACTATCTAGCGCTGCTGGATGAAGTCACCGGGCTGGTTGAAATGGCCACGGTTTATGTCGGCCAGTTCGAACACGAATTTCTGGAAGTGCCGTCAGAGTGTTTGATCCTGACGATGAAGCTGAATCAAAAATATTTTCCGCTATTCCGTTCGGGTGACGAGACCATGGTCGGGTTATCAGCGCGATTTTTGATCGTGTCAAATATGCGACTCGATAATCCCCGTAACGTCATCGAGGGTAATCAGCGGGTTGTACGACCCAGACTCTCGGACGCCCGGTTCTTTTTTGAGACGGACAAGAAAATTAAGCTGATTGATCGCCTGCCGAAACTCACGAGCGTGGTGTATCACAACAAATTAGGTTCGCAGGGCGAGCGGGTGACGCGGGTGCAGCGACTCGCCGGGGGGATCGCTGATCTGATCGGTGCCAGTCGCGTTGATGCAGAGCGGGCGGCATTGTTGGCAAAGGCAGATTTGGTGACTGACATGGTCGGTGAATTTCCGGAGCTGCAAGGTGTGATGGGGCGTTATTACGCATTGCACGATGGTGAGGGTGCAACAATTGCCGATGCCATCCAACAACACTATCAACCACGTTTTGCCGGCGACGTCTTGCCGACTGGCAAAGTTGGAATTGCGGTTGCAATCGCCGACAAGATGGAGACCCTGGCGGGACTATTCAGCATTGGTCAAGAGCCAACCGGTGACAAGGATCCGTTTGCCATGCGGCGCCACGCACTAGGCGTTTTGCGCATGCTCATCGAATGCAATCTTTCGCTGTCGGTGCGCGGTCTGGTTGAATCAGCGTTTGCAAATTTTCCGGCTGCTGAAAAAGGCGCGGATGAAAAATTGGTCACCTATTTGTTTGACCGGCTGGTCGGGTATTTGCGTGAACTCGGTTACACCGCGCTTGAAGTCGACGCCGTGGTCACCGTTCGTCCACCGCGCTGGGGTGAGTTCCCCGCGAGGCTCGCTGCGGTACGCGCGTTTACCCTGTTGCCGGAAGCGCATGCGCTCGCCGCCGCCAATAAACGGATTGGCAACATCCTGAAGAAATCGAACGACGTTACAATGGTTTATGACAAGGCAAAATTGATAGAGTCGGCGGAAGCCGCCCTTGCCGGCGCGATTGAAAAAGTTTTCCCCGTTGCCGCACGCGAATATGACGACGGTCAATATGAGGCCTCACTAAAATCGCTTGCCGCCCTGCGCAAGCCGGTGGATGATTTTTTTGATCAGGTGATGGTCAATGCCGATGACCCCGTCATTCGCGCCAACCGGCTCGGACTGTTGGCGACAATGCATCGCGAGATGAATCGTGTGGCCGATTTGTCTAAACTGGCGGCGTAGGTCAGACCATGCCTGCCTTTACCAAGCTCATCATCCTCGATCGCGACGGCGTGATCAATGAAGATAGCGCGCAGTTCATCAAGTCCCCTCTGGAGTGGAAGGCGATCCCCGGTTCGATCGAGGCTATTGCACGACTCAACCAGGCCGGCTTTCACGTGGTTGTCGCGACCAATCAGTCCGGCATCGGCCGCGGCCTGTTTGACATGGCGACATTGGCGGCGATTAACGACAAGATGGTCGAGATGGTATTCCGGCAGGGGGGGCGAATTGATGCAATATTCTTCTGCCCGCATACCGCCGACGACAAATGCCATTGCCGAAAACCCAATATCGGCATGTTTGAAGACATCGCCGCCCGCTTCAAAGTGGGGCTTGACGGTGTGCCCAATATCGGCGACTCGCTGCGGGATTTGCAGGCCGGCGCCGCCGTTGGCTGTGTACCAATGCTTGTTCTGACCGGCAAAGGCAAACGCACCCAGCAGGACGGCGGTTTGCCGAAGGGGACCAAAGTGTTTGCCGATCTGGCCGATGCCGTCCGGTTTTTGGTCAGCGACGGTGTTGTCAGTCCGCGCGCATGATCTACCTGCGTTCAACCGCGTTTTTTGTATTGGGTATCCTCAATACAATTTTCTACGGCGTGTTTACGGTGCCGCTATCGATTGTCTGGCATGACGTGGGCTATGAATGCGCACGCTCGTGGGGTTGGCGGGTGTTGTGGCTTGCCAAACACGTTTGTGGCATTGACTATCAGGTGCGCGGATTGGAGAACGTACCGTTAACACCGACGATTATCATGGCCAAACATCAATCCGCATGGGAAACCGTTGGAATCCTCTGCCATTTGCCGCGCGGCGTCTGGATCATCAAGCGCGAGTTGGTCTGGCTGCCGATTATCGGTTGGGTATTGGCCGGCCTGAAATCAATCGCCATTGACCGCAGTAGCGGCAGAAGTGCGCGCGATCAAATTCTTGAGCAGGGAAAAGATCGTATTGCACGCGGCTATTCAGTGCTGATTTTTCCGGAGGGTACGCGCGTGGCTCCCGGCGAACGGCGCAAATACGGTTTGGGCGGTGCGTTGCTCGCCGCCGGCGCAAATGTACCGGTACTGCCGATTGCGCACAACGCCGGTGAATGCTGGCGGCGCAATGCGTTTCTGAAATACCCAGGTATGGTGACGATGTCGATTGGCGCGCCGATTGACACCACAGGCAAAGACGCCGCACAGGTCACGCAGGAAACCGAGGCGTGGATTGAGGCAGAAATGCTGCGTTTGCCAAAAGCAAACCAAAGTTCCGCCGGGCGGGCGGCAAAATGAATTTCGACCTGTTCGACAGAATCGGTGAATTACTGGTGCCGGCAGCGGAAAGGCCGACCCGGGCTAGCAAGCGCCCCGCCAAAGAAGAGAGCGACCACAGCATTGCGCTCGATGGTCGCAGAGTTGATTACAAATTGATACGGCGACGCGGTCGTCGCGGGGTCGGCCTGAAAGTCGACGGTATGGGGCTCACCGTCGCCGCGTCACTCACCACGCCAATTTCGACCATTGAGAGCATGATCGACCAACATGCCGACTGGGTGAGCAAAAAACTCGGTGAATGGTCGCATCGTAAAATTGTCCCGCAATGCTGGCAGACAGGGACCCAAATTCCATTCATGGGCGAGTCGATGACGCTGATGATCGATATTGGTCATGCGCGTGCAACCGTTGAACGCGCCATGGGCCACTTGTTTGTAAGGGTTAGAACGGCCGAGCCGGCATTAGTTGAAAGAGCGGTGGTCGCGTGGATGAAAAAGCAAGCGTTGCCACATTTTGCGCAACGTGCGTTTTTGTTTGCACGTTTGCATCAGCTCACGCCGCCGCGTGTATTTTTGTCGAGCGCCAACAGCCGCTGGGGTAGCTGCAACAGCCGGCGCGAAGTGCGTTTTTCATGGCGCCTCATCAAGGCAAGTCCGGCGTTAATTGATTACGTTGTGTGCCATGAGCTCGCGCACTTGCGGCACATGAATCACTCTGCGGCGTTTTGGGCGGAGGTGAAACGGATGTGCCCCGACTACGAGGTTCTGAAAAAAGAACTCGATCGGCATGACCATCAGTTTCGGGCGTTTTGACACGCACTTCCGCGACATCGCGCAGAATCAAAATTGTTGGGCGTTGGGTGTTTGCATGACGCCGGTGTCGGCGATTGACCCAAAGCGGCGGTACAGATTTCCCGATAGCGGTCATTCGCTTGATATGCCAAACAGTCCGCTTGGGTTCAACTCAAATGGCTATCAGCTGAAAACAATTTGACTGAACCCGTTCGTTTTCGTGGCACCGTTGATTTGCATGTGCCGTACTAGTCACTGCTTGGAAGCAAACCGCGCGGTTTCCTCAGCAACGTAAGCAGAGGGTACTGCTGGCAGGTAGTGAGTCACCTCGCGAGATTTAGTCCTTACGGTAAGGTCACCGTTGGTTGCGCGAGAGTACGTTAACTCCATACTATCCGGGCCTCTCGCCCCACCTTGAGATCCGATGTCTTCTCGACGTTCCACCAAAGCGCCATTGATACACTGTGCTGGAATAAATGATTCCATTATTTTTTCGCTTACGCGATTGAAATAGTGAACATGAACCCTCTGATTTGAAACATCGATCGCAATGCGGAACCAGTCAATCCCAACGCCGCCAGGGCGCGCCATCGCGCGAAGAAACGTTGTGCTGCGCCTGTCCGAATGACCTCGAAAAACAAAATCACCTTCCATAGCCTTGCAGTTAGCGAGCGGGCCACTTTTATAGTTGGAAGCTGAGCTAGCGGCGTAAAAGGCTTCGGTTGCGGAACATCCGCTAGAAAAAGTCGCAATTGCTAATGCTGCGAAACATATTCCAGCGTTTTTCAATGCTGCCTCCGCAGGAGGTTTATACAAAAAAATGGGGTCAATGCTAAATACTAGGAGTCACATTGTTTTTCATGTGACTCGGTCGATCAAACTATCAAATCAGAATGCAATCTCGAAGAGCCGCAATTGGCCGGTTTCGACATCAGCCCACTTTAGTTCGCCTATCCGGATTGCGCAAATGAACTTTGCAAATCAAACGACTGCTGTCGCAGCAAACCACGAACGAGAATAGAAGAACGCCTATCCACGGCCACTTTCGGGCAAAAAGTCCTGTAAACCGCCGTCCCTTCTAGACTTTAAAGTCTGAAAGCCGAATAAATTCGGCGACGCTCAACGTCTCTGCGCGGCGCGTAGGATCGATATCGCACGTACTAATCTGGGCAGCCGAAATAAACGGCTTCAACGTATTGCCGAGGGTTTTACGGCGCTGACCGAAACCCGCTGTGACCATCGCAGCAAAACGCGCGCTGTCGTCGGCAATGGGGCGATCATCCGATAGTGGCACCATGCGAACAATTGCTGAATCCACTTTCGGCGGCGGCGTGAAAGCGGCCGGGGGTACGATGAACAAGCGTGTCATCGCAAACCGATATTGCAGCATTACCGAGAGGCGCCCGTAATCGGCTGAATCAGGCGGGGCGACCATGCGGTCAACCACTTCCTTTTGCAACATGAAGGTGCCGTCGATCAGTTGATCGGCGTGCGCACCCAGATGAAACAAAAACGGTGTGGAAATATTGTAGGGCAGGTTGCCTACGCAACGAAATTTTCCGCCCAGCACGGAAAAATCGAATGCCAAAACATCCTGTTCGTGCAGCGTAAAAGAAGCCGCATCAAATTGCTCGCGTAATGCCGCTGCTAAATCGCGGTCAATTTCGACTGCATGGAGATGATTGAGTTGTTTAATCAATGGTGCGGTGAGTGCGCCCGGGCCGGGGCCGATCTCGACCATAACGTCGCCGCGTTGCGGAAGGATCGCCGAGATAATTCGGTCGATGTAGTGATGATCGGTCAGAAAGTGCTGGCCGAATTTTTTCTTTGCGCGCGGCAGCATTCTGCGCAGCTAATGTTTTGACGCCGCGCCGTGTTGCGCGAGTTGCATTGCCAGCGCAACAGCTGCGAACATGCTGCCGGCATCAATTGCGCCCGGGCGGCCGGCGAGGTCCAGTGCGGTACCGTGATCAACAGAGGTGCGAATAATTGGCAGGCCAAGGGTCACATTGACGCCTTGGCCAAAACTGGCGTGTTTCAGTACCGGCAGGCCTTGATCGTGATACATCGCCAGCACCGCGTCTGCACGACTTAGGTGCTGTTGTGTAAACAACGTGTCTGCGGGCAACGGACCTTCCAAATACATACCCTCATGTTGCAATGCGCGGATGACCGGCGCGATGATGTCTATTTCTTCGCGACCAAGATGACCGGATTCACCGGCGTGTGGATTTAGCCCCGCTACCAAAATACGCGGCCGGGCAATACCAAACCGGTCACGCAAATCATTGTTGAGTACGTGCAAAGTGTCAACCAGCCGATGGCGGGTGATCGCAGCCGGCACGTCGCGCAGCGGCATATGTATGGTCGTGAGGGCGACACGAAGCACGGGATTGGTACCGCCAACCAACATCATCACCACAAATGGCGCGCCGGTCTTTTCGGCCAGATATTCGGTGTGACCGGTGAACGCAACGCCGGTATCATTGATCACCGATTTTTGCACCGGTGCAGTGACCATCGCGGAAAACTCGCCTGACTGGCAACCGGCGACGGCGCGATCAAGCAGCTGAAGCACATGCGGCGCGTTGGCCATATTGAGCACACCGGCGGCACAAGGCTGGATCAACGGTACGTGTTCAATCGTGAGTCCGGCAATATCGAGACCGTGTTTTGCCGCGCGTTCGAGGAGCAACGGCCTGTCACCAATCAACACCAGCTGCGAGGCAAATGGTGAATTCGCGAGCAGCGCGCAAAGATCGGGGCCGATGCCGGCAGGTTCACCGGCGGTGATGGCGATTTTCATGGCTGAATATCGAAACCGGCGTTAAACACTATTGAAATGGGCAGACGACGCTGGCCGGATTCGGGCAGCGCTTGTATCAGCCCTTGTCTTCGAGACGATACTCGACAAACGCACGGTCGCGGGTCTGCCGCAACCAATCCGTATAGGCTTCGTCGGCCTTGCGTCCACGGATCGCATTTCGCGCCACCGCGCGTTTGCGCTCCTCGGACAATCCCTCGCTGCGTCGTTCTTGCACCTGCAGGATATGCCAGCCAAATGGCGACTGAAACGGTTGTGACAGTTCATTTTCCCGCAGTTGATTCATCACCCGCTCAAACTCCGGCACGGTATCGCCGGGTGACATCCAACCAAGGTCACCACCTTTGCCGGACGAAGGGTCATCCGAGTGCACCTTGGCCAGCTCGGCAAAGTCGGCGCCGCCGACAATACGCTCACGTAACCGCTGCAAGCGGCCGCTGGCTTCTTCGCCGCTCAGCCCGTCCTTATTGCGGATCAAAATGTGCCGGGCGCGAGTCTGTTGGACGGTCGGCGTCGCATTCTTGCCACGTTTATCCAACAATTTGACAATATGGAAGCCGTTCGGCGAGCGCAAAATATCCGACGTTTCGCCGGGCTTCAATGTGTTCATTGCGTCGAGAAAAATCGCCGGAAGACGGTTCGATTCGCGCCAGCCCAGATTGCCTCCCTGCAGCGCGTCCGGCGCGTCGGAATATTGTGCGGAAATCTGTGCGAACTCCGCGCCCTTACGCAATTCTGAGAGTGCCAACATGGCCCGCTTGCGACGCAAATCAACTTGTTCGGTCGTTGCCTGCTCCGGCACCAGCACCAGAATGTGCGCCAGCCGGTATTCCTGATTGGTGCTCTGGTCGCGCGCTTCAAGTGCGAGTTGGGTGTCAACCTCGGCCTCGGTGATGACGATATTGCCCTCGACCTCACGCTCGCGCAGTCGTGACATCGTCACCTGATTTCGAATGTCCTCACGGAATTTTTTCCATGTAATGCCATCCTGTTCCAGCAGTCGCCGAAATTCGGTCATCGAGACACTGTTTTCGTCGGCGATCCGCTGCAGCGTTTTGTCGAGCGTTGCGTCATCAACACGAATACCGGTTTCTTTGGCTTCCTGCACCTGAACGAGATCATTGATCATTCGTTCTAGAAGCTGTTTTTGCAACGCCTCTTGCGGTGGTAAAGCGGTACCCGCCTTCTGCAGATTGCGGGTAACAACCGCCATTTGGTCGGACAATTCGATCTGCGTGATGACTTCATTGTTGACCACCGCGACAATACGGTCCAGCGGGATGACGCCACCAACGCGGGTGGGCGGCGTCAATCTCGTATCGAGTCGCGGCTGCGGTGCGGCTTTTGGCGCCTGCGGTGTGGCGGGAAAATTCGGCAAAATTGGCGACTGTGCATTGGCGTGATGCGCCGCCTGGGTGGCAACCAGACCTGTTAACAGCAAAATTGGAAAATGAAACTTCATATCAACATCCGTCCAGAGAAATCGGGTAACGATGCGCCGGTCTATTTACCACGGCCGCGCCTGTATCATGCCTGCTGCAAAAAACGACCGCGCCGCGAGGCTACCGGTCGTCAGAACGCCGGTAACCGGCAATATTCTGTTTTATGGTGTCAAACGGGTTGATGCCCAGTTTTGACAAGCCCTTTAACTCGAGCTGCAGCTGAATCGAGTTGGAATACTGGTTGGTTGCAGTCGTAAAACGATGGGCAACCATCCGGATTTCCCAGC
>JANMNT010000278.1:0-5764 GCA_031368465.1 Burkholderiales bacterium | reverse complement strand
GGCCCCACCCCTTCCCATCCCGAACAGGACCGTGAAACGACGCAGCGCCGATGATAGTGCGGTATACCCGTGCGAAAGTAGGTCATCGCCAAGACCCTATAAACAAAAAGCCCAGTACATCAGTACTGGGCTTTTTGCTTTCTAACTGTCAATACCCGTCAGAACAATCTGCCATCTTAAGATTTGACGATGCAGTCGATTTCACCCCGCGTGGCATAATTTAGCGCTAACCCAAAGAGCCACAATGCACATTCTCTTATCAAATGACGACGGCTACTTTGCCCCTGGACTAACCGCACTATACGAGGCACTGCTTCCATTGGCGACCATTACCGTCGTCGCCCCTGAACGGGACAAAAGTGGTGCTTCAAACTCACTGACACTCGACCGCCCGCTTTCATTAAGACGTGCGGCAAACGGATTCTTTTTTCTCAATGGAACACCGACCGATTGTGTGCATATGGCGGTAACCGGGATGTTGGATTTTGTCCCTGACATGGTTGTGTCCGGGATTAATCACGGTTCCAACATGGGGGACGACACAATCTACTCCGGTACCGTTGCCGCCGCGACCGAGGGTTATTTGCTGGGCATACCTGCAATTGCGGTGTCACTGGTTGCGCGTGAATTTAAACATTTCGAAACTGCAGCTTGGGTTGCGGCCGAATTAGTCAGACGCCACCAAACCAACCCGGTCGCCGGGGCGTCCTTGCTAAATGTAAATGTACCAGACATCGCAAAGAGCGAGCTGCAGGGATTTGAAGTGACCCGCCTTGGCAAGCGGCATAAAGCCGAACCAGCGGTCAAGTCCACCAACCCGCGTGGCGAGGTTATGTACTGGATAGGTGCAGCGGGTGCTGCTGCTGATGCTGGACCTGGCACCGACTTCTACGCGACCGAACATAACCGTGTCTCGATTACGCCGCTGCAGGTTGATCTGACCAATTATCAACAGATGCAGTCATTTTCGGACTGGATGCTGCGAGCGTGAACAGCACCACAAAATTTTCAGGTAGTGGAATGACGTCGGACCGTACCCGTGCACGAATGATTGACTCGCTGCGGGCGCTTGGAATCAAAAACGAACGTGTGCTGACGGTCATGGGAGAGGTGCCCCGACATATGTTTGTCGACGAAGCGCTGCAAGAACGTGCCTACGAGGCAGATAAGGCATTGCCGATCGGGTTCGGGCAAACCATTTCAACACCGGAGATCGTTGCGATCATGTCCGAGTTGTTGTGTGAGAACGGCGCGCCAAAAAAAGTGCTTGAAATCGGCACAGGCTGTGGTTACCAAACGGCCATCCTCGGTAAGCTTGCCAAGGACGTGTATACGGTCGAACGAATCGCGCCGTTAATGGATAAAGCCCGCCGGACACTCAGGGATTTGCGTTATTACAATGTAATTTTCAAACACTCCGATGGTCATTTTGGATATGCGGAAGCCGGTCCTTATGACGGTATCATCATGACAGCTGCCGCTTCACATGTGCCGCAGGAGCTTACCGCGCAATTGGCCGTCGGCGGCAGGCTGATTTTGCCGGTTGGCGTGGATGCGCAGCAGCTCTATGTGATTGACCGAACACCAACGGAATTTTTACAAAAGATCGTTCACGATGTGCGCTTCGTCCCGCTCGTTTCTGGAATCATTTAGCTGTCTACCCGGTGTCCTATGCTGAAATACTTATTTTCCCCAACGGCTGTTGCAATCGTGTTCTTGCTAGCGGCCTGCGCAACCAAGACGCCAGCGCCGGTAACGGATCGCCGGCCGCCGGCGGCAACCGTTGTTGGACCGAGCGCCGGGGCAGCGCCCACCGCATCCCAGCAGCCTGTGAAGCCTGCATCGACCAAAGAGGCCTCTGCCGAGGAAGGCAAGTTGCACACCGTGCAAAAGGGCGAAACGTTGTATGCAATTGCATTCCAGAACAATATCGACTATCGCGAACTCGCTATTTGGAACAATATCGAGAACCTCAATGTAATCAAGGTTGGCGCCGTGCTCCGTTTGACCCCGCCGGGGTCGCTCGGGGTACAGCCGAAACCCAATGAGCCGGTTGCCACACCGCTGACAGTCGGGACAATGCCGTCTGCCTCATCAGAGCGTCCGCCGCAAAACGGCGCCTTGCTCAAAACCGAGCCGCGGGCCGGCAAGTTGCCGTTTACCGAACAGACGCTCGCCAAACTTGAGGCCGAATCTGCCTTGGCCCAGTCAAATGCCCAGGGAGCAATCGTGGCAGCCCCGGCATTGGTCGTGCCGCCAATTGCTCCGCCCGCGCCAATTGTTGCGCCGGGAAATGTGATCGAGAATGTTGAGTGGGCTTGGCCGGTCAAAGGCAATGTGCTTAGTACATTTACGGAACTCAACAAAGGTATTGATATAGCCGGCGCGAGAGGAACTGCCGTCAACGCGGCGGCAGCCGGAACGGTCATCCATACCGGAGCAGGTATCCGGGGATATGGCCGCCTGGTCATTATCAAACACGGCACGCTTTGGGTTTCCGCGTACGCACACAACGAAAAAATTATGGTGACCGAAGGGCAACAGATAAAGCAGGGCCAGAAGATCGCCGAAATGGGTAGCTCTGACGCAGACCAGGTGAAACTTCACTTTGAAATTCGTAAGCAAGGCAAGCCGGTGGATCCGGTCAAGCTTTTGCCGGCGAAATAACGACAAACTCAAATGTGTTTGTCGCCTTTTGTGCCGACCATGCGGATGGGCGCGCAGAGGTGAATCGGGCGCAAGTGCTCGCGAGCCATCTTGCCTTTATTGAATAGATTGCGGCCAAGATTGCAGTCGCAGGATCACTTCGCGACCCTGCCGGTGATGTGTCAAGGGTCGGTACGATTGGCGGCTCTTTGCTGGTATACGAGGTGACGTCAATCGCTGAGGCGCGACCCTTGCCGGAGAATGCTCCATATTACGCGGCCGACATTTGGCGAGATCTATTCCTTGCTGAATTTTTAGCGGTTGTCGGCAATTGGGCCGGTGGTAAAACCTGGTAGATCATAGATCTTGATGCCTGTTGATCCGGCCTGGCACACGCTACTTAGCCGTCGCGCAACTCGCGTCTGAGAATTTTCCCGACGTTTGTTTTTGGCAGACTGTCGCGAAAAACCACGTATTTCGGATTTTTGTAGGCAGTGAAATTTTCACGACAATAGGTGCGCACTGCTTCCTCGGTAAGCGACGGGTCTTTCTTGACCACAAATAGCTTGACGGTTTCACCGGTTTTTTCATCCGGTACGCCGATCGCAGCGCACTCCGACACACCCGGGCAAGATGACACAACAATTTCGATTTCATTGGGAAAAACATTAAAGCCGGAAACCAAGATCATGTCCTTTTTCCGGTCGACGATTTTAATATGTCCGTTTGCCAGCATGACACCGACATCGCCGGTTTTAAAGTATCCATCCGCTGTCAGTGACTTTTCGGTTTCGTCAGGCCGCTGCCAGTAACCCCGCATGATTTGTGGGCCTCGGAGACAAATCTCGCCGGGTTCACCTATTGCAACCGGTGTTTCATTGTCGTCACGAATCGACACATCGGTGTTGGGCATTGGCAGACCGACGTCACCGGTGTATTCGCTCGACATCACCGGGTTGCAGGTGGCCCCCGAGGATGACTCAGTCAAACCATACCCCTCGATAATCGGCGTACCGGTCAGGTTTAACCATTTTTCAGCGACAGCCGGTTGAACCGACATGCCGCCGCCGTTGGAAACGCGCAGTGAAGAAAAATCAAGCGACCTGAAGCCAGGATGATTGACCAGTCCGTTAAACAACGTGTTGACCGCGGGCAGCATGTTGAAAGGTTGCTTGCGGAGGGAATCAACAAAGCCATCCAAATCGCGCGGGTTCGGAATCAGAATGTTGTGGCCACCGGTCTTGATCGCAAGCCACATACACGTTACCAGTGAAAAAATATGGTACATCGGCAGTGCGCAAACCACCACCATCGGGTCTGGTAGCGGGCCTTTTGTGGTGTCCTTTAGCGCCGGCATCAGCCACGCCTCGGACAGCAAGCAGTTTGAAACAATGTTGGCGTGAACCAGAATTGCGCCTTTTGAAACACCGGTTGTGCCGCCGGTGTATTGCAGAAACGCAATATCCTCGGGACCAAGCAACGGCTCGCGGAAAGGTAGCCGTGCCCCGGCGGCAACGATTTCGGCGAATTGTATTGGCATTGGCAAAACGAACGGCGGGACCGCTTTTTTGATATGCCGCACCACAAAATTGGTAATCGCACTTTTCGGAAAACCCAACAAGTCGCCAACACGAGTCAACACAACGTGTTTGACCTTTGTACCGGGGATCACTGCCTGCAAAGTCGACGCAAAATTTTCAAGAATGACAATTGCCTCCGCACCAGAGTCATTAAGCTGGTGCTGCAATTCGCGCGGTGTATAGAGCGGATTGATGTTGACAACAACATATCCCGCCCTCAAAACGCCGATGATGGCCGCGGGATAAGGCAAAAGATTGGGCATCATCAACGCAACACGTGCGCCTTTGGCCATCCCGGTTGATTGCAGCCAGGCACCAATTGCTGTCGACAACGTATCGATATCACCAAAGGTCAGCGTTTTATCCATGCAGGTGTACATGGCCCGGTCCCGGTATTTTTCAAACGCGTCTTCCGCCATTTGCACCAGCGATGAGTACCGGGTCAAATCGACGTTATGCGGCACGCCGGGCGGATAGTGATCAAGCCAAGGCTTTGCCTGCGCTGTTGTATCCATACTTGAAGTCTTTTTGTCTGATTATTGTTTTGCTTGTTGCGCCGTTGTCGGCTTGTTTGTCTCGCGTTTGAAATGCCTGCCAAGTTCCATTTTTGCGAGCGACTGTCGATGTACTTCATCGGGGCCGTCCGCAAGCCGCAGAATGCGCGCCCAGGCATAGGCATAGGCGAGTGGGAAATCGTCGCTTAGCCCGGCCGCCCCATGAGCCTGAATTGCCCAGTCAATGACCTGCTGGGCGACATTTGGCGCGACCACTTTTATCATCGCAATCTCGGTTTTGGCAATCTTGTTGCCAACTTTATCCATCATATACGCCGCCTTCAGCGTCAGCAAACGCGCCTGATCGATCATACAACGTGACTCGGCGATACGCTCATGCCACACCGACTGGGCGGACAGCGTTTTACCGAAGGCGGTGCGGGTGTGGAGGCGGTGACACATCAGCGAAAGCGCCCGTTCCGATAAACCAATCAATCGCATGCAATGGTGAATTCGACCCGGCCCCAGCCGCCCCTGGGCGATCTCAAAACCCCGCCCTTCACCCAGCAGGATATTTAACGCAGGCACACGAACATTCTCAAACGTGATTTCGCAATGTCCATGTGGGGCATCGTCATAACCAAACACCGGCAATGGTCGGACCACGGTGACGCCGGGCGAATTCGCCGGCACCAGCACCATCGACTGCTGGGAATGGGTGGCGGCGGCCGGATCGGTTTTGCCCATGACAATATAAATTGCGCAACGCGGGTCACCGGCCCCGGATATCCACCATTTCCGTCCGTTGATCACATAGTCGTCACCATCACGTACGATGCGTGTCTCGATATTGGTGGCATCGGATGAGGCGACATTCGGTTCGGTCATGGCGAATGCCGAACGTATCTCGCCCTTCAGCAACGGGGTTAGCCAAACGGCTTGTTGCTCGGGTGTGCCGTACTGCGCGAGCACCTCCATGTTGCCGGTATCGGGCGCCGAGCAGTTAAAAACCTCGGGCGCCCAATAGGTGCGTCCCGTGATTTC
>JANMNT010000256.1:0-2349 GCA_031368465.1 Burkholderiales bacterium | reverse complement strand
CCGCAGTCAGCCGATACCAAAGGTGTCTCGATTGATAGTGTGCGTGTCGAAATTCCCGCTCTACCAGCCCAGGCACGTATGGTCGTGCCGACAAACGTGCAAATTTTGCCCACCGCTGACGCCAGCACACAATCGCTGCAGCTACGTCTTGATTTACCGGCCGGAATCAAACAGCTCATACCGGGCATGTTTGCCCGCGCCTGGTTACCCGCACAGCCAGCAGCCGCATCCGACAGCACGGTGCGGATACCCAGCAAGGCGGTTGTGCGCCGTGCAGAAATGACCGGTGTCTACGTGGTGAATGCGGACGGTCAACCGGTGCTTAGACAGGTGCGTATCGGCCGCAGCATCAATAACACCACTGAAATATTGGCTGGCATCAGCGCCGGCGAACGAGTTGCAACGGAGCCGCAAATGGCGGCAACACTGGTCGGCAAGAAGAACAAATGAAAACCAATTCCACAATGGGTTGGTCAGGCCGCATTGCCGAGACTTTTCTGCGGGCGCAGATCACGCCGTTAATCGCGCTCTCGTTGCTGCTGCTCGGCGCATTTGCCGTGCTGGTGACGCCACGCGAGGAAGAACCACAGATCAATGTGACGATGGCCAACGTCATCATCGCATTTCCGGGTGCCTCCGTGCGGGATGTCGAGCAAATGGTCGCCACACCGGCCGAACAGGTGTTGTCGCAAATCGCCGGCACCGAACATGTCATGTCGGTTTCACGGCCGGGCTTGGCGGTGCTGACGGTGCAATTCAAGGTCGGCATTCCCCGTACCGAGGCACTGGTACGTCTCTACGATACGGTCAATGCCAATCGAGACTGGCTGCCGGTTGCGCTTGGCGTCCAAGCGCCACTAGTCGTCCCCAAAGGAATTGACGACGTGCCGATCGTCGCACTGACGCTTCATGCTCGCGACACCGGCGCGTTTGATCTGGAACGGGTGGCACACAGCATTGAGGCCGATTTGAAACGGGTGCCCGGCACACGCGAGGTGCGCACCATCGGCGGCCCCGGCCGTGTGATCCTGATTGAAATCGACCCGGCGCGCATGAGCACGTCGGGCGTCAGCGTCAGTGATATCCGTGGCGCGATGCAATCGGCAAATCACGGACTGCCTGCGGGTGACCTGTTGTCGGGCAATCGTGCCATTGCCATTGACGCGGGTGCATTCCTCGAATCGGCCCGGGAAGTCGGCGACCTGGTGATCGGCGTGCGGGGAAAGCGCCCGGTTTTCCTGCGAGACGTGGCGACGGTACGTGACGGACCGCCGCCGGCCAGTCGTTACGTAATGCATGGCACGGCGGGTGCCGGTGCGGCGATTTCGCCGGCGGTCACCATCGCCGTCACCAAGAAGCCCGGCGAAAATGCCACCGCCGTTGCGGATGCCGTGATGTCGCGTATCACCGTATTGCGCAACACTGTCATTCCAGACGCGGTCGGGGTTACCGAGACCCGCAACCACGGCACCACCGCAAATGACAAAGCGCAAAAACTGATCCAGAAGTTGTTGTTTGCGACAGCGGCCGTGGTTGCGCTGGTATTTTTTGCGCTCGGTCGCCGCGAGGCTGCCATTGTCGGTGCGGCGGTTGTGCTGACACTTGCCGCCACGCTGTTTGCATCATGGGCGTGGGGCTTTACCCTCAATCGTGTGTCGCTGTTTGCGTTGATTTTTTCGATCGGCATTCTGGTTGACGATGCCATTGTGGTGGTTGAGAACATTCACCGTCATCAATCTCTGTTCCCGGATAAAACGCTCACCGAAATTATTCCGGGTGCGGTTGATGAAGTCGGCGGCCCGACCATACTTGCAACCTTTGCGGTGATTGCCGCCTTGTTGCCGATGGCGTTTGTGTCCGGCCTGATGGGTCCCTACATGAGCCCGATCCCGATCAACGCCAGTATGGGAATGCTCATCTCACTGGCTGTTGCGTTCATCGTCACGCCATGGCTTGCGCGCATCTGGATGAAACATGTACCGCACGCCACCGGTGCCACACCACCCAGCGGCTTGAGCGCAAGACTCGCCCCGGTGTTTCAGCGTTTGTTTGCGCCGTTACTCGATGACAATACCGGCCGTCGGGCACGGCTTCGACTTGGCATTGGCGTATTTGCGCTGATTGTTGTCTCATTGATATTGCCGGCGGTTGGTCTGGTTCAGCTCAAGATGCTGCCGTTTGATGACAAGTCGGAATTTCAGGTGATGGTCGATATGCCGGCCGGTACACCGCTTGAGAAGACTGCCGCAGTACTGCGTGAGTTGGGTGACTATCTGGCGACGGTTCCGGAAGTCACGCATTATCAAACTTACACCGGCACTGCCGCACCGATAAATTTTAACGGCCTGG
>JANMNT010000215.1:0-9206 GCA_031368465.1 Burkholderiales bacterium | reverse complement strand
GTTCAAGTAGGCCTTGGCGCCCGCCTGAATTGCCGCGGCGATTTCGCGCATGCGGTCATTACCGTCTGGCAGCGACAAAATCCATTTGATTTGAATGACGGCATATGCCAGCGCAATCAGCGCACAAACAAGCGCGAAGATGAAAATAGTACCCGTTGCCATTGAGAGCTCCCCTGTTTTGACTGCAATTCGTCTTAAGCGTGCTAAGTGTGTGAAAAAACGCACAATTTTAACAGAGACCGCGCGCTAAAGGTACCTGTGTTGACGCCAAAACGTGGGGCAAAACGCGCACGAGACAGTTTTTCTGTATTTAAAACGCTATTGCTGGCGGCTATTTTGAGCCAAAAATGTCTGGAAACCCGCTAAAACAAACGACTTCTTCTTTTGGGTTATTGTGCCAGAACACTTCGCCAGCCATATTGCGGCTGGTAGCCCAACATCCGCTTCGCCTTGTCAACAACGTATACCCGGTCAACGGTGTTGGGCAAAACCCACCCTCTTTTGTCAAACGCCGCCGCCAATTCCGGCTCAACCAACCGGATCACATCAGCCGCGTCGTGAAAAAGTTGCACGCAATGCGCCTCAACAAACGGCGTGTCGCCCGAAATGTTAAACACCTCAAAGTTAGACAGCCGACAAACCAATGCCCTGCGAAATGCCTGGGCGACATCGCGCGCATCAACGCCCCGATAGAGCCGGTACGACGCCATTTCACGCAACGGCTCGGCAAATGATCGCGAAAATCGGAGCGCTGTGGTCACAAACGACGGGCTGAAGGCCTCGCGGCAAATTTGTTCCGCCGCCAGCTTTGTCTCATCGTAGATATCCTCGGCGACTGGGGCAAGCGCCTCAGTCACCCACACCGCTTTATCAACCGGCCTCATGGCACGTCCATAGACCGAGGTGGTGCTCGCCAATAAAAAGCGACCGACCCTCGCCGCCCTTGCGGCATCAAGCAGCCGCCGCGTGGTTGCAACGTTCAGTTCAAAAAACGCTTCACGTGAATGACTGCTCCGGTGGGGCGCGTGCAGCGCGGCGAAATGTACGACGGCATCAATGCCGTCGAGGTAAGGTCGCCAATCGACGATCCCAGCAATATCAGAAACTGTGCGGGTTGTTGGCGACGCGACCAGATCGATGCCGTAAACGTCGTTTTCAACCGCAAGTTGTGCCGCCACGGTTGCCGCTACTTTGGGGCCGGACGATCCGGTGAAAAGAATCTTCATCAACAACCGCCAGAGGGCATTATTAACAAGGCCAATACCGGCTATGCCAACGTCTTTGGCAAACAACCTTCCGGCAGCCAATTCCTATATGTATTTGACTTCGACAATCTCGTATTCTTTGACGCCGCCCGGCGCGCGGACTTCAACGGTATCACCCGCGGACTTTCCAATCATTGCGCGTGCAACCGGTGAGGAAAATGATATTTTCGAAACCTTCATGTCTGCTTCGTCCTCGCCAACAATCGTATAGGTTGCTTTTTCGCCGGTCTCAACTTCTTCCAGGTCAACAGTCACACCAAACACCACCCGGCCATCGTCCTCAAGTGTTTTTGGATCGATGATTTGCGCGGACGATAGTTTGCCTTCAAGCTCGCTGATACGGCCCTCGACAAAACCCTGCCGCTCTTTTGCCGCGTCGTACTCGGCGTTTTCAGAAAGATCCCCTTGCGCGCGCGCCTCGGCAATTGCCTTGACCACGCTCGGACGTTCGATTGTTTTGAGCCGGTGAAGCTCGGCCTTCAAGGCCTCAGCACCGGCAACGGTAAGGGGAACTTTTGCGAGACTGCTCATAGCGGATTCCTGAAAAAAATATGGTTGCTGCCGAACCGCACAGCTGAAAGGTGATGATGCATTTTCGGCCATTGGTAGCGACGATTCCGGCGTTTGCTTCCGCACCTTGTGCTTATGCGGCGATTTGTTGATGCAATTCCTGCAACGAATATACGCGCAGACCGGAAAGATGCTGCATGCCAATGCACGCCGCCTTCGCGCCTGAAACGGTCGTGTAATAGGTGATGCGGCCTTGTAACGCCGCATTGCGAATCGACCACGAATCACGGATGGAGCGTTTGTCTTCTTCGACGGTATTGATGATGAGGGTGATTTCACGATTCTTGACCAGATCAACAATATGCGGGCGCCCTTCGAGCACCTTGTTGACCGGCTCAACCGCAATACCAACAGCGGCAAGATGCGCCGCGGTCCCCTTGGTCGCCACCAACGAGAATCCAAGCTCAATCAGCACCCGTGCAATTTCCTCGATTTTTGGTTTATCCGCATTGCGGACTGAGAGAAAGGCACGACCGGCATCGACTCCGGTCACCGGTAGTTTGATGCCGGCACCCATTTGCGACTTCACAAACGCCTCGGCAAATGTCATCCCCACACCCATCACCTCGCCAGTCGACTTCATCTCCGGCCCAAGAATGACATCGACACCGGGAAACTTGATAAATGGAAAAACCGCTTCCTTGACCGAGAAATAGGGCGGTGTGACTTCTTTGGTCATGCCCTGCGACTTCAACGACATACCGGCCATGCAACGCGCCGCAACCTTGGCGAGCGGCACCGAAATCGCCTTTGACACAAATGGCACGGTGCGTGAAGCACGCGGGTTGACTTCCAGCACATAGACCACATCCCTGCCGTCTTCGCGCTTGATCGCAAACTGTACATTCATCAACCCAACCACATTCAACGCCATTGCCATTGCAACGGTTTGGCGGCGCAACTCATCTTGCAATTCAGCCGACAATGAAAATGGCGGCAACGAGCACGCCGAGTCGCCCGAATGCACGCCCGCCTGCTCAATATGCTCCATGATGCCGCCAATCATGACGTCCTTGCCATCCGACACCGCGTCAACGTCAACCTCGATGGCGTCGTTCAAAAACCGGTCAAGCAAAACCGGCGAATCATTCGACACCTTCACCGCCTCACGCATATAGCGTTCGAGATCGCTCTCAACGTGAATGATTTCCATGGCACGACCACCCAGCACATAACTCGGCCGCACCACCAATGGGTAGCCGATCTCGCGCGCCTTGATGATGGCTTCTTCATTGGTCCGGGCGGTACGATTGGGCGGCTGATGAAGTTTCAGCGCGTGAATCATTTTTTGGAAACGCTCGCGGTCTTCGGCCATGTCGATCATGTCCGGCGTTGTGCCAATGATCGGAACGTTGTTGGCCTCCAGGGCGCGCGCAAGTTTCAACGGCGTCTGGCCGCCAAATTGCACAATCACACCAACCGGTTTTTCGATGTCAACAATCTCCAGCACATCTTCCAACGTCAACGGCTCAAAATACAGGCGGTCAGAGGTATCGTAATCCGTCGATACGGTTTCAGGGTTGCAGTTGACCATGATGGTCTCGAAGCCATCTTCACGCAGCGCAAGCGCGGCGTGCACACAACAATAGTCAAATTCAATACCTTGACCGATGCGGTTCGGACCGCCGCCAAGGATCATGATTTTTTTGTTGTCGGTCGGATTTGACTCACATTCCTCGTCGTAGCTCGAATACATGTAAGCGGTTGACGTCGCAAACTCCGCGGCGCAGGTGTCAACACGTTTATAAACCGGGCGGATGTTGAATGCGTGGCGGGTGGCACGGACCTCGGCCTCGTTTTTCTTCAACAGGTGCGCCAGGCGGCGGTCCGAGAATCCCTTGCGTTTAAGCGCACGCATCTCGACCGCATCAATTTGATCGAGTGTCTTTTTCTCAATTGCCAGCTCCAGCTTGACCAACTCTTCGATCTGTACCAGAAACCAGCGGTCAATCTTGGTGTAGTTATAAATCTCCTCAACCGACATGCCGATGCCAAATGCATCCGCCACATACCAAAGGCGTTCGCCACGCGGATAGGCAAGTTCATCACCGATTTTTTCCGGGTCAACTGTTTTGAGATTAAAGCCATCAACACCGGTTTCCAGCCCGCGCAACGCCTTTTGCAGGCTCTCTTGAAAGTTACGGCCGATGGCCATCACTTCACCGACACTCTTCATCTGGGTGGTGAGCCGGTCATCCGCCTGCGGAAATTTTTCAAACGCAAAACGCGGAACCTTCGTGACCACGTAGTCGATCGACGGTTCGAATGACGCCGGTGTTGCGCCGCCGGTAATGTCATTTTTTAACTCGTCAAGCGTGTAACCGACCGCCAGCTTTGCCGCAATCTTGGCAATTGGAAATCCGGTTGCCTTGGACGCCAGCGCGGATGAACGCGAGACACGCGGATTCATTTCGATCACGATCATTCGACCGTCTTTTGTATTCACCGCAAACTGTACATTTGAGCCGCCCGTCTCAACACCAATCTCGCGCAAACACGCAATCGAGGCGTTGCGCATGATCTGGTATTCCTTGTCGGTCAGCGTCTGCGCTGGCGCGACGGTAATGGAGTCGCCGGTGTGCACACCCATCGGGTCAAGATTTTCAATCGAGCAGATGATGATGCAGTTGTCCGCTTTATCACGCACCACCTCCATCTCAAACTCTTTCCAACCCAACAACGACTCTTCGATCAGCAACTCTTTTGTCGGCGACGCCTCGAGCCCGCGTTCACAAATCTCCAAAAACTCGTCGCGATTGTAGGCAATGCCGCCACCCGAGCCACCCATCGTAAAGCTCGGCCGGATAATCGCCGGAAAGCCGATCGACGCCTGCACCTGCAAGGCCTCTTCCAGCGAATGCGCAATCATTGAACGCGCCGATGCAAGACCGATTTTGGTCATCGCCTTCTTGAATTTTTCGCGATCCTCGGCCTTGTCAATCGCCTCCTTGGTCGCGCCGATCATTTCAACGTTGTACTTTTCAAGCACGCCGTGTTTCGCCAGATCCAATGCGCAGTTCAGCGCCGTCTGCCCGCCCATGGTTGGCAGGAGCGCGTCCGGCCGTTCTTTTTCAATGATTTTTTCGACCACCCGCCAGGTGATCGGCTCGATGTAAGTGACGTCCGCCATTTCAGGGTCGGTCATGATGGTGGCGGGATTGGAGTTGATCAAAATGACCTTGTAACCCTCGTCGCGCAACGCCTTGCACGCCTGCGCACCGGAATAGTCGAATTCACACGCCTGTCCGATGACAATCGGACCTGAGCCGATGATGAGGATGGATTTGATATCAGTGCGCTTAGCCACGGTGCTTCTCCATCATCGTCACGAACTTGTCAAACAGATATCCCACTTCATGCGGGCCGGGGCTTGCCTCGGGATGTCCCTGAAAACTGAAGGCAGCCTTGTCGGTGCGCTCAATGCCCTGACAGGTCCCGTCGAACAGCGACTTGTGGGTAATGGTCACATTTGCCGGCAGCGTCGCCTCATCCACCGCAAAGCCATGGTTTTGGCTGGTGATAAACACTTTGTTGCTGGTCAAATCCTGCACCGGATGATTGGCACCGTGGTGGCCGAATTTCATCTTGATTGTTTTTGCACCCGAGGCCAGCCCAAGCAATTGATGGCCGAGGCAAATCCCGAATACGGGAACATCCTTGGCAAGAATCTGCCTGATCGCCTCAACAGCGTAATCACACGGCTCCGGGTCTCCGGGGCCGTTGGAAAGGAATACGCCGTCGGGGTTCATTTTCAGCACGTCCACGCCAGTTGTTTTAGCCGGCACTACCGTCACGCTGCAGCCGCGGTCGACCAGCATGCGCAGAATATTTTGTTTGACGCCGTAATCGTAGGCAACGACGTGAAATTTGTTTTGCGCCTGGGGCCTGTTACCTGCACCCAGTTTCCAAGAGCCCAATGTCCAGTCGTAGGCCTTGTCGCAGCTCACGACTTGGGCGAGATCGAGTCCGACCATTTTTGGCGCGGCGAGCGCCTGTCCATGCGCTTTTTTAATCGCTGCAGCATCCGCGCTGCCCGTCAGAATGGCTCCGTTCTGCGCACCCCTTTTACGAATAAGGCGGGTCAGCCGGCGTGTATCGATATCTGCGATTGCAACAATCCGGTTGCGGACCAGATAGCCGGATAACGTTTCAGTGGCGCGCCAATTGGATACCACCAACGGCAAATCACGGATCACCAATCCTGCCGCATACGCCTTGGTCGACTCGGCATCCTCGTCGTTGGTGCCGACATTGCCAATATGTGGATAGGTCAGCGTGACGATTTGCCCCATGTACGACGGATCAGTGAGGATTTCCTGATAACCGGTCATGGCGGTATTAAAAACCACCTCGCCAACCGTTGACCCGACGGCCCCGACAGCAGTGCCTTCAAAGACCGATCCGTCAGCAAGAACCAGGACAGCAGGCGGAAAAGAAGGCAAACTCACGGCGAACTCCAGTCATGTCAGATTTAGTCGCATCCGCTCCCGAACCATTAAAACCATGGCCGAAACACAAACCGAGCGGGCATAAAAAACGGGAAAGGCCGTTGGGAATTATCCCGGTGCGCTTTCCCGCGTTTTGACGTGCGCCGAATCATTTATACCGATTCAAGCGGCGACGCGATTAAAAAGACATTTTACCCGAAAACGAATGGCCCGGCAATGCCTGCCGCGCGTAGACCTGCTTATTTCAGGCCCAAAACGTCATTCATGGAAAATAAACCTGACGACTTGCCATGCAGGAACTTTGCCGCCCGAATCGCGCCGTGGGCATAGGTCGCCCGGGACGAAGATTTGTGCGTGATCTCGATCCGCTCGCCATCCAGCACAAAAAACACCGTGTGATCACCAACGATGTCGCCGGCACGAAGCGACGTGAACCCGATGCTACCGGCCTCCCGCAACGCATTGCCGCCGTGCCGGTCAAAAACGGCAACGGCGTCCAAAGACTGCCCGCGCGCATGCGCGGCGACCTCACCCAACATCAAAGCAGTACCGGACGGCGCGTCAACCTTTAATTTATGGTGCGCCTCAAACACTTCAATGTCTGCCGCCATACCCAGCGATGACGATGCCATTGCAACAAGTTTTGCCGTCACATTGACGCCCAAACTCATGTTTGGCGCAAACACGATTGCGATCTTTGACGCAAATTCTTCGATGACGCCGGTCTGCGCCGGGGTAAATCCAGTGGTCCCGACGACAATATTTACGCCAAGCGCGGCACACTTGGGCAGATAGCCGAGCGTTGCTTCGGGGCGGGTGAAATCGATTAGTACATCAGCACCCTTGAGCGCGGCATCAACATCGTCACCCACATCAAACGCTGAAGAAATATTGGCGTGCGAATCGTCGCCGACTGCCCCGACCAACATCTTCCCCATGCGGCCATTCGCACCGGCGATGGCAATGTTGATTGCCATCGCGGTTATTTCTTGGGCTCGGGCGGTGCGTTGGGCGGAATGGCGTTTGGCGTTTTGCGGCGCTCGCCACCACCAGTCAAAATTTCCACCGGTGACGCCTCACCCTCGATTCGCGCAACCTTGTCATTTTCAAACAACACAGCCACCTTGAATTGCTGTTGCTCACGGCCGAATGGATTCAGCTTGCTGCCGCTATTGCGGTCGTCGCTGAAAAAATAATCCCAACGGTTCCCTTTGAAGGCATCCTGCAAGAGTGGCGTGCCAAGCAGATTCCGCACATCAATGCGCGACATACCCGGCTTGACCTTGGCAAGTTGTTCCTGCGTGACAAGATTGCCCTGCTGAATATCGAGACGATAGACGCCAAAGCGGGCGCAGGCGGTCAAAAAAAGGCTGGCAACAACAACGGCGATCAAAATTGGGGATTTCATATGTTCCGGCAGACGTCTGGTGAGCTTGAAATTATACCCGACCGCACACTGGCGCCCTGGGTCGGCGATTTGCCGGCCCGCCGGCGGTTGGGCAATGGTCGCATCCAATCACACCACCTGCTGCCGGACATGCGTTATGATTCAAAAAAACCCGGGAAGGTCTCAAATGTCCGACTCAAGTGAATTACGCAATATTGGATTAAAAGCAACGCTTCCGCGCCTGAAGGTGCTTGAACTATTTCAAGCATCAAAAGAGCGACACATGACGGCTGAAGACGTCTATAAACTGCTGCTTAACGAAAACGCCGACATCGGGCTGGCGACGGTTTACCGTGTGTTGACACAATTTGAACAGGCCGGTCTGCTGCAGCGGCACCATTTTGAGGGTGGGCGCGCCGTTTTTGAACTCGACGAAGGCAGACACCACGATCACCTGGTCTGCCTGCAATGCGGCAAGGTTGAGGAGTTTTATGACGCTGAAATTGAAAAACGCCAGCATAAGATTGCCAAGGATCGCGGCTTCAACCTGCATGACCACTCGTTATATCTTTACGCCGATTGCACCAAGGTGAAATGCCCGCATAAGTCAGCGGCATAAAGGTCGCTTATCCATTGCCTTTTCAGGCAAAAATTGCCGAAGGCGCTTGCCAATACTGGGATTTTGCAAAACATGTCGAGAATCTTGTCCGTATCGTTCTGTGCACTGATTGCCTCGGCGTTGTGTTGTCTGCCGGGCGGAGACGCGATCGCGGAAGGATCTGCGCAAATCCAAAATCAGGCGTCGATACGCGCTTCAGACCTGCCAAAGCAGGGCAGGGAAACGCTTGAGCTTATCCGCAAGGGCGGCCCTTTTCCTTATGCCAAGGACGGGGTGGTTTTTGGCAACCGCGAGAAAATTTTGCCAAAACAAACGCGTGGCCACTACAAGGAGTTCACCGTGAAAACGCCGGGTGCGCGCGATCGGGGTGCGCGTCGAATTGTTTGTGGTGGCGACCTGCGCAACCGGGCGGCTTCTGAATGTTTCTACACAGATGACCATTACGCATCATTTAAGCGGATCAAGGAGTAGGCATCATGCCCTCGGCTGAACTCAAGAATATTCTTTCCAGCGATTTCCCGCGCGGTGTTTTTTGGCTGAAGTCGCACGCCGGCACCGCAGAATTGGGCAAACTGGCCAAACTAAAAGGCATGGCTTTTTTCCACCTGGAAGGACAGAAGATAGAAGGCAAGGAACAGTTTCTGAATCATGCCTCCGTGGCAATGAAATTTCCATCCCACTTTGGCCGGAATTGGGATGCGTTTTATGATTGCATTACCGACATGGACTGGGTGCGTGCGGATGGTTACTGCATCTATTTTGACCACACCGACGCTTTCGCCGAACACCACGAAAGTGAACTTGAAACCGTCATTGAGCTCTTCGAGGACGCGATTGACTTCTGGAAGCGCGAGGGCCAGTCTATGCTGGTGCTATTGTCTGGCAAACACATGCCCAACGGCATGAAGGCGATCGCC
>JANMNT010000204.1:0-3261 GCA_031368465.1 Burkholderiales bacterium | reverse complement strand
AGACAATTCCGCGTCTTGACAACACAGAAGGCTGGAATGGAGAAAGCTACAGCGCATATCACTATCTAGAACAATGGCAGTACTATTTGTTGCAATCTCGTTTCGTCGAGATGACCCACTATTACCGGCCGCCGGGCCTGCCGCGCGAACAGCAACCATGGCTGGCGGGTGTCTGGCGCCGGGCGTGACAACGAACATGAAGGCGTTAAGGGGCACAATATCGACTTCAGCCATAATCTGAGCCATTGACAGCCAAAACCAGTGCCCGATCGCCAACCAAAATGATGTCCGACCGCATCACGCCCGATCTGAAACTGCCAGCAGTACCGGTCACGCGCTTGATGGTGTGGCTGGAACTGGGTTGGCGTGATCTGTGCCACTATCCCGCGGTGGGGATTGCCCATGGTCTGGCCATGGCATTGTTCAGCGTGATCATTGTTGCGGTGGCACATGACCGCTTCTGGTTTTTGGCGGGGGCTTTTTCCGGATTTTTGCTGATGGCGCCGGTGCTTGCAACCGGCATCTATACCATCAGTCGCGCACATGATCGTGGCGAAACCGCCGGCTTCAACAGCGTATTGTCGGTATGGCGGTCAGGCAATGTCCGTCACATCAAGTTTGGTTTGTTGCTGGCAATGGCCGGCACCGGTTGGGTGCTTACCTCTGCAGCAATGATCACACTTTGGGCACCGGTGCCGGTCAATGCGCCGGCCGACTTTGTCAGGTATGTGATGCTTGGTGACGGTTGGTTGTTTGAAGCGTGGGTGCTGCTCGGTGGGCTGTTGGCGGCACCGGTGTTTGCCTCCAGCGTGATTGCCATGCCCATGCTGCTCGACCGCAACGTCGGTGTCCTGACCGCCGTGCTGACCAGTTGGCGGGTGGTGATCGCTAATCCGCTACCGATGGCGGCTTGGGCGGGCGTGTTGATGCTTCTCACCACGCTCGGCATGGCCTCGGCGATGTTGGGGCTGATTGTACTGATGCCGCTGCTGGGCCACGCCAGCTGGCACGCCTATCGCGATCTGGTGCGGGATACCGACTGATGCCATTCGGCATAACCGAAGCCCAATTTGCGCAGTTCGGCCTGACCTTCGGTCTGGGTGCGTTTATGTTGTACATGCTGTTCATCATCTACAACCTTGCGCGTGAATCGAAGGCCGGCCGGCTCGGCACCTTTGTTTTGTTTCTGGTGCTGGCGTTTGGCATGATTGGTTTTGTCGCCAAGGGCATCATCAAAATGATGATGGGCATTCAATAAAAACCTGGCCGGCATGGCGCCTGCCGGGCGGCTAGCGCGGCTCGGGTGAATGTGCGTCGCGCACCGACGCCTCCAATTCGGTAAACGCATCCTGAATGTAGTCGCCAAGACTGTGCAGGTTCGGCAGTTCGTCGGTGGCGATCAGGCCAAAGAACAGTTCACCCGCATAACTGAACAAGGTGATGTTGAGCAGGTTGCTGGGTGGCAACGTGCTGATCGGGTGCATTTCCTCGACCTTCGCCCCGCGGATATACAAATGGTGTTTTGGTCCCGGTACGTTTGACACCAATGTATTGCCCATCGGTGGCATGGTGTTTCCAAGCTTGAGCAACTCGGCGATTTGCGCGACCAGCCCGGTGATGATCGTGTAGGACTCAATCGCTTCGGGTGCCACACTGTCGATCATGCTGCGCACATTGCGCAATGAAAATCCGATATTGCGCAGTCTCACGTATGGGTCATCAGTCGGCGGTGACAACTCGACAAGGATAATGCCGATCTTGTTGCCCGCACTCTTGTCGCCCTCTTTACGCAGACTGACCGGCATCTGAATGATGATCGGTTGTGCCAGCGTCACGCCCTGGTCATCCAGATAACGGCGCAATGCGGCATCGAGGCAGGTCAACGCAACGTGATTAACCGTTGAGCGGGTACGTTTTCGAATTTGCTCAATGCGCGCCATTGACACACCGGCGGTGGTGAACTGCCGCCCCGCCGTCACCTGACCGGTCAGCGGCGTTTTGGCGCTCGACACAAACGGCAGCGCAATCGCGTTCTTGGTCAGCTTGACGCTTTCGAGTACCAGCATGGTCGCCAAACGGCCGATGCCCAGAAAGCGCCGGCTGGTGCCGATCACTTCCTGCCACACCGATTGCATCATCTCCTGTTCGCGTTTTTTACGAACGCCGCCATAACCGCTGTGTTTGCGTGTCCAGATCGGTGTCAGTTTCACCTGCCGCAGCGATTGCGCCATCGCTTCGGCGGTCCATCGCGCCATGGTCACCCCGTCGGCGCAGGCGTGATGCATTTTTTGATATAGGGCAAAGCGGCCGTCTCCCAGGCCGTCGATGACATGGATCTCCCACAACGGACGCGACCGGTCGAGCATCGGTGTATGCAGCTTCGCGACAAAATCGTACAACGCCGTGCGGTTTTGTTTACCCTTACCGAGCTTGTGATAAAAAATATGCTGGTTGAGATCGACGACATCCGCGTCCTGCCAATGCGGCATCGGTGTCAGTGAAAAATTGATGATGCGGTTAAACGGTGCCTGCACATCAGTGAACGTCAGATAGTCCCGGTACAGATTGCGCGCGAACCCGACTGTCGATTTCGCCGGTCGTTTGCATACCAGCAAACTCGCCACGTGCTTCGGACTCGCCTCGGTCTCGGCGATAAAAAAACCCAGATCAAGCAGTGATAGATTGTTCATGACACTCCGAAAATGACAGGCAGCACCGGAAGTTCATTCGATCCGGACTGCGCAAAACCTCACTTCATTCCGATCGCCCCGGCGGCAGGCCAATCGGTATCACCAATTCGCTTGAGAGTCATTTCGAAAAATCGCACCGGATCTTTGCCTGGCATGATTCGATCACCGACCTCCCTCCATTCGCCATTTTTGATGGTTGTCGAATATCGAAGAATCATGGGTCCGGCCGGAATGTCCCAGCTGAATCCATCCGGCATCGGCGTCAGGACAAAACTGCCGGCATTGCCCATGGCATGCGAACGTAATTGATAGACGCCGGTTGCCGGGTCAAACGAAATCGTACCGAACGAATTAAACGCAAGCCTGCCATCAGCGTGATAGCCGCGCCCTTCAATTACCTTCACCGATCCATCCAGAAACGGTCCGATGCGCTCAGTTTGGGTAATGAGGTCCTTTTCACCGGTCGGTCGGGTGCTGGCGGCGGGACCGCGCCACACACCATCCATAAATGCCAGCTTTTGCATCGCCTGTTGTTGCGAGGCGATCAGTTTTGCCGGATCCGGCTGTTGTT
>JANMNT010000107.1:0-4959 GCA_031368465.1 Burkholderiales bacterium | reverse complement strand
ACCGACAACACGTGGCGCCTACCAAACGCTGTTTCAAAACCGGTTGGTCACCAAACAATATCAGGCGATTGCGCCGTGGCAGTCGGATTTGGTTTTTCCGATGACCTGTCGCAGCCGTATTGTCGAGAGTGATCATTTCATGCGCATGTGTGAAGAGCCGGGCGAGCCAAACGCACACACTGAAATTCAGGTCGAGATTCACAACAACCAATTCGCCCAATATCGATTGACGCCCATCACCGGCCGAAAACACCAGCTGCGGATTCAAATGGCGTCGCTTGGTCTGCCAATTGTGAACGATCAAATTTATCCGGACCACGCGATGAATGGTGATGAGGACATGTCAAAGCCACTACAGTTGCTCGCGCAGTCGATTGCGTTTATTGATCCGCTTAGCGGCTTGCCGCGTTCGTTTGTCTCGCAACGAACACTGGCAACGTTGCCTGTAGCCGTGACGGGGTAGCCGCGCAATGAACAAAAAATTGTCAGTTGGTGTGATGTTGGCTCTGGTTGGCGCCGTGGTGCTGGTCCAGTCAGGCTGTGTGATGACACCGGCGGTGCCGCAAGTTTCGCCGCCGGCGATTGTATCGGACGAACAATGGGGCGGCACCCGCAGCGATGTTTCGACGGTAAAAAAACACGTGCCGACACAAATCACGCTGCATCACGGCGGTGTGGCGTTTTTGCGCGACAAGGACCCGCCGCAATACTTGCGCAATCTGCAATCTTGGTCGCGCGGGACCAGAATGTGGCGCGATGTTCCGTACCATTACCTGATCGACCTCGACGGCCGCGTGTATGAGGGCCGTGACATCAATATCCCCGGCGACACCAATACCGCCTACGACCCGACCGGCCACGCGTTAATTGTAGTGTTGGGCAATTTCGAAGAGGTTGAGCCGAATGCCGCGCAACTCGATGCGGTGGTTGCCACCATGTTCATGCTGGCCCGCCGATTTGGTATTTCGCCGGATAGGATTGTCGGGCACAAAGACGTTGCCGCCGATACGGCATGCCCCGGCAAGTCGCTCTATCCCTACTTGCAGAGTGGCTATTTCAAACAACGTGTGAGCGCCGCGCTTGGACAGGCCCGATAACGATGCCGGTTGCGCCACCTATAAAGCAACTCAGGTGACATAATCCGCAGATGGTCGCAAGCGTGTCAACTTGCCCGGCAATTTCGTCCAGACTCATCGCATCCGTTATTCAATTGGAGACATCATGTCCTATTCCGAAGACCAACCACCACGCAAATCCGTCATCGCCAAAATCTGGGGGGCGGTCGACACCAGCCGGCGGTTTTTGTTGAATGTTTTGTTTTTGTTGATTGTGCTTGCGATTATTGCGGCGATTCTTGCGCCGGGCCGGCCCGGCATCAAGGAAAAATCCGCGCTGGTAATGAATCTGAATGGCAAGATTGTTGAACAATCGTCCGGTAGTCCGCGCGAAAAGCTTCTCAGCCAATTGGGCGACGGTGGCGATGGTCAAACACAATTGCGCGATATTCTCGCCGTGCTCGACGCCGCGGCGAAGGATTCAAAGATTGACCGTGTTGTGCTGCAACTCGACGAATTCGAAGGTGCCGGTCTGGCCACATTGCGCGAAGTCGGCGCGGCGCTCAATCGCTTCAAGGCGGGCGGCAAACAGGTGGTGGCATGGGGCGGCAATTACAGTCAGGCCGGCTACTATATTGCGGCGCATGCCAACGAGGTTTATCTGCACCCGATGGGCATGGTGATGCTGCAAGGCTACGGGCGCTATCGCAACTATTACAAGGCTGCCCTTGACCGGGTTGGTGTTTCGGCCAACGTGATCCGTTCCGGCAAATACAAAAATTTTGGTGAACCATACTTCACCATCGCGCCATCCAAAGAAACCATGGAGTCGGACAAGTATTTGTACGACGCATTGTGGGCGACCTATACCACCGACGTTGAGAAGGCGCGCAAACTGGAAGCCGGCACGCTCAACAAGGGTATTGATGAAAGTGTGCAACGCCTCAGGGCAACCGCCGGTGACATGGCAAAACTCGCGCTCGACGGCAAGCTGATTACCGCCATCAAAACCCGCGACGAATTTCGCGCCATCATGATTGAGCGGGGCGCCAAAGACGAGGACAAAAAAACCTTCCGGCAGGTGTCATTCAGCAACTATTTGGCGACGGTCAAACCGACCTTTGGCGGCGACGCCATTGGCGTGGTGGTGGCCGAGGGTGAAATTGGTGACGGCAACGCGCCCCCTGGAAAAATCGGCGGCCGCTCAACGGCCGAATTGATCCGCAAGGCGCGCGACGATAACAAGATCAAAGCCATTGTGCTCAGGGTCAATTCGCCGGGTGGCAGTGCTTATGGCTCGGAACTGATTCGCCGTGAATTGGAATTGACCCGTACCGCCGGTAAACCGGTGGTGGTGTCGATGGGCAGCGTGGCCGCGTCTGGTGGCTACTGGATTGCAATGGCGGCCGATGAAGTCATTGCCGACACCGCCACCATCACCGGCTCCATCGGTGTATTCGGTATGTTGCCGACGGGCGAAAAGGCCATGGAAAAACTATCTCTATACACCGGTGGTTACCACACCACTTGGCTGGGTGACGCAATGTACGACCCGCGCCGGGCGCTTGATCCACGTATGGCCGAGCTGGTCAAACTCAATGTCGAACGCATCTACACGGACTTCACCACCAAAGCCGCCGCAGCGCGCAAAACTACCCAGGCGAAGATTGACGATGTCGGCCAGGGCCGTGTCTGGACCGGCGCCCAGGCCAAAGACCGCGGGCTGGTTGATCGCACCGGCAGCTTCGGTGATGCCATCAAGGCTGCCGCGACCCGCGCCAAACTCGATGACAATGCACGCGTCTCGTACATCGAAACCGATCGCAGCAAGTTCGAGCAGTTCATCGAACGTTTTGCCACGCAAGCCAACGCCATGCTCACCAAACAGTTCGGCTTGAAGCTGATGTCGGGTGTGGCACCAATCGGTGTGGCGGAAGAAGCGCAGCGTGAATTGACGTGGCTGGCGGAAATGGCCGAGCGCGGCAAGACCGGTTTTCCGTTTGCCGCCGTGACGCATTGTTTATGCACGTCAGAGTAGGCGGTTGATGATGGTGCGGTCGATTTTGCGCGTCTGCTGTTTGCCGGCGGTGATGCTATTGTTGTCCGGCTGTGACATCCTGACCGACGGCGCAACCCGCATCGCCTACCAAATTGAAGCCGAGGTCGGGACGTTCAAACGATCGGGAAAAGACACACACACCATCGCCCATTTACCCGAACGCAAGGGTGGCGTTTTTGGCGGCAATGGCTGCGCCGAAGCCTATACCGTTCAATTTGACAAGGTCGGGGCGATCATCATCTGGTGCAAGGACAGCAAATCCGGATTGGTTACCGGTAGCCACAGCACCAGTTATGCCGCACGCTTTATTGATACACCACAGACATGGGTGATCGATAAACGTGCGGGTGAGTCGACGTATATTGAACTGCGCAAAACAGCCGACAAACCGATGGTGACGAATGTTCGTTAGCGTTGCGCCTCAAGAGTGCAGTGACGGCATGATGCGCGCAATACGTGTGACGTCCGCTTTGCTGCTGGTGTTGCTCGCCGGTTGTGCGGTGGCGCCAACTGAGAAGCGTCATTCGCCGGCCGAAATCGCGGCGTACCAGCCGGCTGATTTTGTTGCGCCGATTGCCTCGACCGAAGGCGAGCGTGCCGCCCGCGAAAAAGCGCTACAAACCATTCGCGATGCCATTGCGCTACCGGCGGGCTTTGACCCGGGCAATATTGTGCCGGGCGCATTGTGGAATATTGCATTTCTGAATGTAGAAAAACCGGCCGGCCTGCAACTGGTGTTGGCGGCATTGCCAACCCTGCCGGAAAAAGATGCAACCTATCAACGCGGCATATTGTCGGCGGCCTATACGCTGTACCCGACAGAAACCGCCGCGCAAATGGTGTCGCTGCTGGGCCGGATTGCCACACCACGTGAATTTGCCATTGCCGCCTATGCGTTGTTAAAGGCCGATGAATCGGTCGGCCAACGCGAATTTATCCGCGCCAATATGAAAAATCGTTTTGCCGATTGGGCGATCGAGCCGCGTTTGCAGCGCTTGGAATACGTATTGACCACCGACCTGACCGCGACCATCCGCAACCGGCCGCCACTGATTGATTTATTGGCGCACCCGTATCGCGCCGGCAAACCGGTGGTGTTCAGTTTTCAGCGGCAGGATCGGCGCCGCTTCGGGCTGGCGGTGGTGCGCGGCGCCGACGGGCGTTTTGTCCGGCAGGCCGATGGCAGCGTGTTTAATGTTGCGCATCTGGCCAATGCGATTACCAATCTGCCGGGCACCATCACCAACGGCAACACGCCGCAGGGATTGTTCACCATTACCGGTGCCGGCACCGCAACCAACAAGTGGATCGGCCCGACGCCGTATTTGGAATCCAAAGTACCGGTGGAAGCAACACGCGCCGAGTTTGAACACGTCGATGAAAAACAGATTGAAAACACATGGACTGCTGCGGCTTACGAGGCATTTTTGCCTGAAAAGTGGCGTGGATACTCACCTTTTAAAGAAGCCTTTTTGGCTGGCCTGGCCGGGCGCGACGAAATGTTGATTCACGGCACCACCATCAATTCAGACTACTACCGTGGCGCATCATTTTTTCCGGGCACGCCATCAGCGGGGTGTTTGGTGGCAATGGAAACCTGGCAGCCCGCCGATGGGCGAATGCAGTCGAGCGATCAACTGTCGTTGGTCAAAGCCTTTACCCGCGATGGACTCGACCGTGGTTATCTGGTTGTGGTTGAGCTCGATGACCGGCTTGAGCCGGTGACCCTGGCCGACGTGTTGTCTGACCTGCTCGCGGCCGAAAAAAAGCCGTAACCACCGGCGGGAGGGTTACGGCCAGTCCCGCTATGAGGGGTTTGTCAGGTGCGGCCGTCGTAGTAGCAAC
>JANMNT010000078.1:0-4084 GCA_031368465.1 Burkholderiales bacterium | reverse complement strand
GTCCCAATTGGGAAAAGCCGCTGATCGACCAGCGGGTGCGGTCACGTTGCATCGATTTATTGAATTCTGCGAGCACCGCCTGTTTGTGTCCCTCGGTGTCCATGTCGATAAAATCAACGATGATGATGCCGCCGAGGTTGCGCAGCCGCAGCTGGCGGGCAATGGTTTGCGCGGCCTCCAGATTGGTCTTGAAAATAGTGTCGTCAAAACTGCGACCGGACACAAACGCACCGGTGTTGACGTCAACCGTGGTCAGTGCCTCGGTCTGATCAACGATCACATAACCACCTGACTTCAGCTCAACCCGGCGGTGTAGCGCCTTTTCAATCTCATCTTCGGCACCGAACAGATCGAGCAACGGCAATTCGCCGGCGTAATGCTCCAGCACCGCGACCGAGCGGCGAGTGTATAGCTCGGCAAATGCCCGCATTTTGGCGTGGGTTTCGCGTGAGTCGACAATAATGCGTTCCGTATCGCCGGTCACCAGATCGCGCAGCACGCGGTGACTCAGGTCGAGATCCTGATAAAGCAGCGCCTGCGGCGCCGCCGTCAGGGATGTCGTAATGATGCCGCGCCACAACTTGATCAGGTAATCAATGTCGGCGTTGAGCTCTTCATCGGTCGCCGTCTCGGCAACCGTGCGCACAATGAAGCCGCCGGCTTCACCCTCGGGCATCAGCGCGTGCACTTTTTCGCGCAACTGTTCGCGTTCAGCCTCGTCTTCGATACGCTGCGAGATGCCGATATGGTGGTCGCCGGGCAAATAAACCAACAGCCGGCCGGCGATGGAGATCTGGGTTGACAGGCGCGCGCCTTTTGAGCCGATCGGATCCTTGATGACCTGCACAACCAGCGTCTGACCCTCCTGCAACAATTTCTCAATCGGTTTTTGTTCGAGCGGCTTGCCACCGTTGCTCTGGTGACCGTTGCCGCCTTCCGCATTTTTTTGTCCGGCCCAAATATCGGCAACGTGCAGAAACGCCGCCCGCGCCAGACCGATCTCGATAAACGCGGATTGCATTCCGGGCAGTACGCGGCCAACCCGCCCCAGATAAATGTTGCCTACCAGCCCGCGATTCGAGGCGCGTTCGACGTGCAGCTCCTGCACGGCACCCTGTTCCATGATGGCCACGCGGGTTTCCTGCGGTGTGACGTTGATCTGAATTTGTTCGTTCATGGCGCGGCGGCGGCTGCGGCGTGGTTCAGAGTTGGATGCCGGCCTGTTTAAGCAGGCCGGCGGTTTCAAATAATGGCAAGCCGACAACACCCGAATAGCTGCCGGACAACTTCGCAATAAATTTGGCTGCGCGACCCTGCACACCATATGCGCCGGCCTTGTCCATGGGTTCGCCGGTATCAACATAACGGCGGATTTCGTCATCTGTCAAAGCGGCAAAGGTGACAAAACTGGTGGTCAGCGCCTTGAACTGGGCATCCTCGTTGGTAACCATCACGGCGGTCAAAACCTGATGCGTTTGGCCGGCCAACTTGCGCAACATTGCGCCGGCCTCTTCGCGTGTGGCCGGCTTGCCAAGAATCGCGTCGTCAATCGAAACGGTGGTATCGGCGGTCAGAATCGGCCGCGGCGGCAATTTGCGCTCACGCATGACCCGCAGCGCTATCTCGGTCTTGAGCCGCACGATGCGCTCAACGTAGGCGTGTGGCGTTTCGTCCGGGCGCGGCGATTCGTCGACGTCAACACGTGGTGCCGCTTCACGGATCAACAGCAGCTCGTAATGCACGCCGATTTGTTTTAACAACTCGCGGCGACGCGGGCTTTTAGAGGCAAGATAAACAATGTTGGAAGTCGGCTGCATGGGCTGGTTGTTTTCCCGCAAAGATGCGGTTGCGGCAATTGCGGTGGTTTTAATGGTTGGTGCGACTATTCGCGGTGGTAGGGGTGATTATGCAGCATTGACCACGCACGGTAGAGTTGCTCGGCCAGCATGAGACGAACGAGGCCGTGTGGCAACACGCAGCCGGACAGAGCAATTGTATGGGTTGCGGTCGATTTGATGACCGGTGCAAGCCCGTCGGCGCTGCCGATCAAGAAGCAGGGATTGTGGCCGTCGGCCATCCATTCGCGCAACCATTGTGCCAGTAACGGCGTCGAAAGCGGCTTTCCGCGTTCATCACAAACAATGCGTAACGCATCCTTCGGCATGGCCGTCTCGATGCGTTGGGCCTCGAGCGCCAACACGCGTTCCGTGGTGCGGTTGGTACGATCCTCGGGCTTTAGTTCGGTGATCTCGACGCGCGCTTCGGCCGGCATACGTTTTGTGTATTCCTCGACCCCGGCGCTCACCCAGCCGGGCATTTTGTGTCCCAGCGCCAGGATATGAATCTTCACCCGCGCCCACAGCCAGTGGTGACATAAAATTCAAAAGACCAGTATTGGAGGTGCGTTTCAGCCAATATTGCCTCGAGACGCCCGCCAATAAATGCGTTTGATATTTGTGGCCCGGCCATTGTAATGGTCTATTTTTTCTTCAATGTTTTGCCAGACGGCTTTTTAACCTTTGCCACAGCGGGTTTTTTAACGGCGCCACGGGGCTTGACCGGCACTTTGGCGGGCGGCTTTTTCGCCGCCTTGGTGACAGCGGGCGCGACTTTTTTGACAACACGTTTGGCAACCGCAACTTTGACCGCAGGCTTTTTCACCGCGACTTTCTTGACCACCTTGGCGGTCTTCGCAATCTTGGCGACCTTTGTTACCTTGGATACTTTTGCAACCTTTGCCACCTTCGTTACCTTCGCGGTCTTGGCGGAAGCGGACGGTTTTTTGCTGACGGCCTTTGCCGGTACTTTTTTCGCCGCAACTTTTTTGGCAACCACTTTTTTCGCGACCGGCGGTTTGCCGGCAACAACTTTTTTGGCGGCGACTTTTGTCTTGGCGGTCGCGCGAGGTTTGGCAACTTTTTTGACCGTTTTGATGGCCGGCGCTTTTGCAGGCTTGGCCGACTTGGGCCGCGGGAAAATCAACTTGCCTTCCTGGTACAACTCTTCGAGTTTGTAATATTCACGAATCGCCGGTTGCATGATGTGTACCACCACGTCACCACAATCGACCAACACCCATTCGCCGGTGGCGCCGCCCTCGGTACCGTAAACGCCGAACCCCGCCTCGCGGACCTTATCCATCACGTTGCTCGCCAACGCCTTGGTTTGTCGCGACGAGTCGCCGCTGGCAATGGCAAGAAAATCCGATACGGCGGTGATCTTTGCAACATCAAGTACACGGATGTCTTTTGCCTTGATGTCCTCGAGCGCATCAATAATGACGTCGAGCAGCGTTTTAGCGTTGGATGTGGTGGCCAGAATATTCTCCTCAGGGGATAGACCGTGTGTTGTACAGACGATGCTGCTGAATATAGTCGCAAACCGCATCGGGCACCAAACCACGAATCGATTCGCCGCGTGACAGCCGGTTGCGGATATCGGTTGATGATACCGGTGGTGGTGCGCACACCACCTCGCGAAATACAACGTTCCCGCGCGGCGGTACCACGCCAGCATGGGCGCGCCGCACTACCACGAAGGTGACCATCGCGGCCATCACAACGGCATCGTGCCAGGAATCCAGACCGGAAAAACTGTCGGAACCGATCAGCCAGAGCAGGTTGGCATCGGGATATTCAGCCCGCAGCGACCGCAGCGTATCAACCGTGTAGGTCGGGCCGTCTCGCGTGAGCTCACGGTTGTCAATCGTGGCGGTCGGCAGTGCCAGCGACAACATCGCAATCCGGTCGGCCGCCGAGGCAAATGGCAACCGGCCCTTTTGCCAGGGCGAACCGGCGGGGATGATCAGGGCCCGCGCCGGCTTGATGTTGTCGGTGGCGGCATTAAACATGTCAACGTGGCCGTTGTGGACCGGATCAAATGTTCCGCCAAAGAGCAGTATCGTTGATGGCGTGGCCATCAGTTGACAGTCATAGCGTATTTGTCGCGCAGTACGACGATGGTGTGCGCGGCAATTTGTGCACATACTTCGCTATTCAGAGGCGAAAAGCCCGCCGCACATTTTGTTGAAGCAACATAGTCGGGGAAACGCGGCGACTCACCCCAACGCCAATCCGGGTGGGTT
>JANMNT010000044.1:0-5244 GCA_031368465.1 Burkholderiales bacterium | reverse complement strand
CGAAGAAATGGGCTGGTTTCAACACGGCTCGACCATCATTGTTTTTGCACCAAAGGGCTTTACCCTGTTTGAGGGAATTGAGAATGGCAGCCAAATTCGTATGGGGCAGGGGTTGATGCAAATTCCAATTTCGCGCTGAGCGATTGAAACATGCGTACCGTGCGGGATATTGCAATGCGAATGTGCATCGCGTTCGTGACGCAAATGTCGGTTTTGTTGTTGGGGTGACCAGCTGAAGCGCCCGTGATAATCTTCTGGTCTGTTTCACACAACCAGGCAAACCACCTAATGAATGCCGACCAGCGGATCGCAAGCCTTGGCATCGTACTACCACCGGAAAGCAGCCCTGCTGGCAGTTATTCGACGGCTGTTAGGTCTGGCAATCTTTTGTTTTTGTCCGCAAAAGCACCACTTCCGGTAAATGGCAAGATGCCAAAGGGGCGCCTGGGCAGCGAGTTCTCCACCGACGAGGGCTATGCACTTGCCCGTTCGGCGTGCATCAATCTGCTGGCCACCGTAAAGAGCGCGTTGGGATCGTTTGATCAGGTGGTGCGATTTGTCGAGCTGCAGGGTTCGCTTTGCACGGTTGCGACCTTTGAAGACCATGCGCGCGTTCTTGACGGTGCATCGGACCTGCTGATCGAGGTGTTCGGCCCGTCGGGCTTGCACGCGCGCTCGGTGATCGGTGTCCATTCGTTGCGCAATGGCATCCCGCTGACCATCAAGGCGACCATCGAGGTCAAGCCAAGCTAACCGCCGTAACCTAAATGGAGAGGACTTTCTGATGATTCGAAACGAGCGGCTGACGGCCAAGATGGAAGGCGATTTTGTGGTCTTTCTGATCGGCATGCGCATCAACAACCCGTTGATGGTACACAAGTGGTTGCCGGTCGCGAGCGCGATGCCACGCATGATCAACGAGCTTTACCGGCATCCAGAGCTTGGCTTTATCCATGCGGAAACATGGTTCTCGCGCACGATCATCCTGATGCAATATTGGCGCTCGATGGATCAGTTGTTGGCGTATGCAAAAAACAAAGACGCCGCACATCTGCCGGCCTGGCAGGCGTTTAATAAATCGATCGGCACCGACGGCTCGGTTGGTATCTGGCACGAGACCTACGCCGCCTCGGCGGGCACTTATGAAAATGTGTACGTGAACATGCCGCGATTCGGCTTGGGCCGCGCGGGGACCTTGGTTCCCGCCGCCGGTGGACAACAATCTGCCGCCGGCAGGCTCGGCAAACGTGACATTGCACCGTAATCCACGCGATATTCAAGACACGTCATCGGGTCAGAGCAACCTAGCCATGTTTTCGCACATTTTTGTTGGCGTCAAAGACTTCAAGCGGGCGTTTGCCTTTTACGATGCAATCACCAAAGAGTTGGGTCTGGCGTTGCGTTTTAGTAACCCGGAAAATGGCTGGGCGGGCTGGCAAATGGCGGGTGGCGGTCGTCCGCTGTTTGTGATCGGGCTGCCGTTTGATGGCAATCCACACGCCGCCGGCAACGGCCAGATGGTTGCGTTTCTTGCGAATACCCGGGAGATGGTGCGGCGCGTACACAAGACGGCATTGGCGAACGGCGCAAGTTGCGATGGCCCGCCGGGGTTGCGAACCCATTACCACCCGGATTATTACGGCGCCTATTTTCGCGATACAGAAGGCAACAAGGTCTGTATTGCGTGCCATACCGCAGAGCCTGAACCAGCAACATTTGTGGCATCGGATTCGGGCGCAGCCACGCAGGCAAGTCGCCAGAGGTCAATGCATATTGCGCGTCTTGTTCCAAGCCACGCCGTGGAGTATCGGACGCTGATGCTTGAGGCCTACGAGCGCCATCCGGACGCCTTCACCTCGAGCGTTGCCGAACGGGCGGCGCTGCCACCATCGTGGTGGGAAACGCGGCTTAAGGATGATGCAAACGCAGCCGAGTTGGTGCTTGGTGGGTTTCTTGACGGGCAACTCGCCGGGGTGGCCGGCCTTTCATTTGAATCACGCGAAAAAGCACGCCACAAGGCCAACCTGTTTGGCATGTATATCGCGCCGGCGTATCGAAAACACGGTCTTGGCCGGCTGCTTGTTGAAGCGGCGTTGGCGCAGGCGCGGGCGAATCCGGCGATCCGGCTGGTGCAACTTACCGTCACACAGGGAAACCACGCCGCTCAAACACTCTATGAACGCCACGGTTTTGTGCCATTCGGCGTCGAACCGTTGGCGGTTGCAGTCGGCGGTCAGTTCGCCTCAAAAGTCCATATGTGGTGCGAGTTGGTGCGAGATCGGACATGATCACGTTGATGATTGAGTCTGGTCCGCAATTGCGCGTGAATTGATGAAGACCTACATCGCATTCTTGCGCGGCATCAATGTCGGCGGCAATAACATTTTGCCTGTGGACCGTCTGGTCGCCATTCTGGCGCGGTTAGGGGCAAACAACGTCAAAACCTATTTGCAAAGCGGCAATGCGGTATTCCAGTGCACCGCGCCAATCGCCAAACAACTGCCCAAAAAACTGGCGGAGGAAGTCAAGCGACAACACGGGTTTGAACCATATATCCAGGTGATGGACGTTGAGGTATTTCGCGCAGCGATAATCGGCAATCCCTTTCCAAACGCCGAGGTCGATCCAGCCACATTGCACCTTGGTTTTCTGGATGCCGTCCCGCTGCAGCCGAATCTGGCGAAACTCGCCGCTATCAGAAAAGCCAGCGAACGGTTTGAGTTGATTGATCACGTGTTTTATCTGCATGCACCTGAGGGCATCGGCCGATCAAAGCTGGCGGCAGGCGCTGAAAAATTGCTTGGTGTGCCGATGACGATGCGCAATTGGCGGACGGTCTGTAAAGTAATGGAAATGGCAACGGCATGACCGGTGCGCTGCCCGACGATCGGACCTTTCATTCAACACGCCGGAGGTTTTAATGTCTGACGTATTACCACCAACTGCGGTTCGTTTATCAGACGTACCGGTCCGCACAAAACCATCTGTTTACCCCGCGCCGTTTGCCGCGCACATGGCAGGCCGGGAGAAGCGTGTGGTGGGTGATTTATTTGGTCTGACCAACTTTGGTGTGAATGTCACGCGCCTCGCGCCCAATGCCGTGTCGGCACTGCGGCATGCACATCAAAAACAAGATGAGTTCATCTATGTCCTGCAAGGCCACCCAACGCTTCACACCGATGAGGGCGTCACGCCTCTGTCACCGGGAATGTGTGCGGGTTTCAAAGCAGGAACAGGCAATGCGCACTGCCTGATGAATGAGACCAGTGAAGATGTGGTGTATATCGAAGTTGGCGACCGAACGCCGGGTGACGAAGTGACGTATCCCGACGACGATCTGAAAGCACTGCTTGTTGATGGCAAGTGGCAGTTCGTGCACAAAGATGGCACGGCCTATCTGTAGGATGCAGGCCAAAATGCGTAACGACACGCCGCGGCACCGACCCATAGGAACCTGAATGCAACAGGTCATTGATTTTGTCATCGAGCTCGACAAGCTCAAAACGGTCACCCGCAAGACGCGGGTGCTTGGTGAAGACCGTTATGAAAATTCCGCCGAACACAGCTGGCAGATTGCCTTGCTCGCGTCATCGTTGGCGCACTACGCCGTCACGCCGATTGATATCAACCGCGTCATTGGCATGTTATTGGTTCACGATATCGGGGAAATTGATACCGGCGACACCATCGTCTATCAGGATGAAGGGCTGGCTGAACGCAAGGCCGCAGAGCGCATCGCGGTGCAGCGAATTTTTGGCCTGCTACCCGACCATCACGCTGAACGATTCATGGCGCTGTGGCAGGAATTTGAAGACGGTGTGACCGATGAGGCACGTTTTGCCAATGCCGCCGATCGTGCCATGCCGGTGCTGCTGAATCTGGCCAATGCCGGACAAAGCTGGCGCGAGAACGGTATTACCCATGCACGTGTGATCGGTCGCATTGCGGCGCCGATTCGTGATGGTTGCCCGGCGCTGTGGGACTATCTTGAAGCGCGACTGGCTGAGGAGCAGCAGAAGGGCTGGTTCGGCGCGGCGTAAGCACCGAATAGCCCCCGCGATGCCGACACCTTTGCAGGTGATGTGTTATTGAATCGTCCCGCCGCGTTTGAGCTCCAGCGCTTCCCATCGCGCCATTGCCTCATCGATCTCGATGGCGATTGCTTCAAGCCGTACTGCTACCGATTTGGCATCTGCCGGTGCGTTGACATAAATGCTTCCCTCGGCAAGTTTCGCCTGCAGCAATCCCTGTTCTTTTTCGAGCGTCTGGATTTTTGCCGGCAGGGCATCGAGCTCGCGTGTTTCATTAAAGCTCATTTTGTTTTTGCCGGCCTTGCGAATAGCTTGACCTGAAACAGAAAACCCAGCACTGACGGTATTTTTCACGGCATTTTGGTTGGAAACGCCCGTCCCGCGCTGGGTTAGCCATTCGGCATATCCGCCGACGTATTCCTGGATCTTGCCGTCACCTTCAAACGCAAACACCTGCGTGACCACGTTGTCCAGGAACGCACGATCGTGGCTGACCAGAATGACGGTGCCGGCGTATTCCTGCAGCATCGACTCGAGCAACTCGAGTGTTTCGATGTCAAGGTCGTTGGTCGGTTCATCCAACACCAGCACGTTGGCCGGCTTGGCGAACAAACGCGCCAGCAGCATACGATTGCGTTCGCCGCCGGACAGCGATTTGACCTTGGCGCGGGCGCGTTGTGGTGGGAACAGAAAATCGCCGAGGTAAGAAATCACGTGTTTGCGTGCGCCGCCTATTTCGACAAACTCGGACCCGGGCGAAATCACATCCGCGAGACTGGCTTCGTCGTCGAGTGCCGCGCGAAACTGGTCGAAGTAGGCCACTTGCAACTGGGTGCCGCGTTTGATGGAGCCGCGATCGGGTTCAAGATCGCCGAGCATCAATTTGATGAGGGTGGTCTTGCCGGCGCCGTTGGGGCCGATCAGACCAATACGGTCACCGCGCTGCAGAATCGCCGAAAAATCGCGAATGATGACGTTGCTGCCAAACGACTTGGACACACCGGTCAATTCCGCCACAATCTTGCCGGAACGTTCGCCCGCGTCGAGCGTCAGATTGACCTTGCCCTGCACATCGCGCCTTGCCATGCGAATGCGGCGCAGATTAACGGTGCCAATGCGCCCGCCGTCATCACCAACGCCAATACATTATTCATGGGTGGTTTAGGTCCCGGTGGCGCGGCGTTAACGCCCACCCAAACGAGTGACATCGCTG
>JANMNT010000321.1:0-3247 GCA_031368465.1 Burkholderiales bacterium | reverse complement strand
GGCGCGTCGCAAGATGGGCAGGGGCGAATTGCCGCTTGACTGGGGCATGGCTGAAAATCTTGCCTATGCCTCGTTGGTGGCGGCGGGTACGCCGGTGCGGTTGAGCGGTCAGGATTGCGGGCGCGGGACGTTTGCGCACCGTCACGCCGTGATGCACGACCAGAACCGTGAGAAGTGGGATTCGGGAACATACGTACCGCTGCAAAATATCGCCGAAAAGCAGGCCAATTTTGTGGTGATTGATTCGTTGCTTTCGGAAGAGGCGGTGCTGGGTTTTGAATATGGTTACGCGTCGGCACAACCTTTTGAGCTGGTGATCTGGGAGGCGCAGTTTGGCGATTTTGCCAACGGTGCGCAGGTGGTGATCGACCAATTCATCAGTTCAGGCGAATCCAAATGGGCGCGTTTGTGCGGGCTCTCGTTATTCCTCCCGCACGGATATGAAGGCCAGGGACCTGAACATTCGTCGGCGCGACTTGAACGTTTCCTGCAACTGTGCGCAGAACACAATATCCAGGTGGTCGTGCCGTCGACCGCGGCACAGCTGTATCACATGATCCGGCGCCAGGCGCTGAGACCGGCGCGCAAGCCATTGATTGTCATGATGCCAAAATCATTGCTGCGCAAGAAAGAGGCGACGTCGTCAATGGCCGAGCTGGCCGATGGCAAATTCGAAGTGGTGATCGGTGAAACAACAGAACTTAACGCCAAGAAAGTGAAACGTGTGGTTGTGTGTTCCGGCAAGGTCTATTACGACATCGTCGCCGAACGCGAAAAGCGCGCATTGGATGACACTGCCGTTATTCGTGTCGAGCAACTCTATCCGTTCCCACACGAAGAATTCGCCGCACAGATTGCGTTGTATCCAAACGCGAAGTCGGTGGTCTGGACCCAGGAGGAGCCGGAAAATCAGGGCGCGTGGCACCGCATCCAGCACTATCTGCTGCGCAATATGCGCGGCGATCAGCGGCTCGGTTATGCCGGACGCAAATCATCCGCATCACCGGCCGTGGGTTATTTGTCCAAACACAATGAGCAGCAAAAGGAATTGGTCGATACCGCGCTTTCACCGGAAGCGGCCGCGAAAAAATAGTTATGCAGATGGTTGGTTTAACAATGGACCAACCGTCCTTGCCCTATCAAAGGAAAAAAAATGCAAATTGAAGTCAAAGTGCCGCAGTTGTCCGAATCCGTTGCCGAGGCAACGCTGGTCGCATGGCACAAAAAGGCCGGTCAGGCCGTCAAGCGGGATGAGAATCTGATCGACATCGAAACCGACAAGGTGGTGATGGAGTTGCCGGCACCTGCGGACGGCGTGATTGTGAAGGTACTTGTTGCCGATGGTGCAACCGTGACTTCAGGGCAGGTCATCGCCATGCTTGATACCGCCGCGACGGCGAGTGTTGCTGCGGTTGTCCCTGCGGTAGCTGCCGCACCCACCCCCGCCAAGACGCCGGCGTCGCCCGCTGTTGCCGCGAGCGCAGTCATGAGCCCGGCGGCCGCTAAAATCGCCGCCGAAAACAATGTGTCTGATATTGCCGGCACCGGACGCGGTGGGCGGGTCACCAAAGAAGACGTCGTCAATAAAGTGGCCGGCGTGGCAACGACGGCAGCCAAGCCGGCACCTGTTGCGATGGCGGTCCTGCCGCAGGGCGATCGCGCCGAGCAGCGCGTACCGATGTCAAGACTGCGTGCACGAATTGCCGAACGGCTGCTGCAGTCGCAGGCGACCGCCGCCATCCTCACCACCTTTAACGAGGTGAACATGGGGCCGGTGATTGCGTTGAGAAACACTTACAAGGACAAGTTTGAGAAGCAGCACGGCGTAAAGCTCGGGTTCATGTCGTTTTTTGTCAAGGCCGCGGTACACGCGCTCAAAAAGTATCCGGTGGTCAATGCATCGGTTGACGGCAACGACATTGTTTATCACGGCTATTACGATGTCGGCATTGCGGTCGGCACGGAGCGTGGACTGGTGGTGCCAATCCTGCGCGACGCAGATCAAATGTCGATTGCTGACATCGAGAAGAAAATTGCCGAATTCGGCCAGAAGGCGAAAGACGGCAAACTGACCATCGAAGATTTGACCGGGGGTACCTTTTCAATTTCGAACGGCGGCGTGTTTGGTTCGATGTTGTCGACGCCGATTATCAATCCGCCGCAGTCGGCAATCCTTGGGGTTCACGCCACCAAGGAGCGCCCGGTCGTTGAAAACGGCCAGATTGTGATCCGGCCGATGAATTACCTTGCGATGAGTTATGACCACCGCATCATCGATGGTCGCGAGGCGGTCCTTGCATTGGTGGCCATGAAGGATGCGTTGGAAGACCCGGCGCGCCTGCTGCTGGACATTTGATGACCCGGGATGGCGGCTGGTTGTCTTGCAACACGCTCACTGATCGGCAAATGCGCTGATGGCGAGAAAAAAGTTCAAGGCCACCATGTTGGTGACCAAACTTGTTATTTTTGTGGCGGGGACATTGCTGACCGGTCTGCTGGCGATTTTGTTCACGCGATTTTTTGGCCAGCACGTTACGCCAAAAGTTGCGGTGCCGGTAGGCGTCGGTCTGGCGATTGCACTGACATTGTGGATGACGCAGTTATTGAAACACCCGCCGTTTTTGTTATCGAAGACATCGCCGTTGATTGCCGGTTTTTGTGCCGCGCTTGGTGTGCATGTCGCACGTATCTGGCTGACATAGTAAGAATTGCCTATTTTTGGAACGGAAGAAATCATGTCAAGTTCATTCGATGTTGTTGTAATTGGCGCGGGACCTGGTGGATATATTGCCGCCATTCGTGCCGCGCAGTTGGGATTTTCGGTTGCCTGTATTGAAGGTTGGAAAAATCCCAAGGGCGAGTTGGCGCTTGGCGGAACCTGCCTCAATGTTGGCTGCATCCCGTCCAAGGCGCTGCTTGAATCGTCTGAAAACGTCGAGAAGATCGAGCACAAATACAGTGATCACGGCATCACCGTTGCCGGGATGAAAGTCGACATCGGCAAGATGCAGGGACGCAAGGACGCCATTGTCGGCAAGATGACCAAGGGCATTGAGTTTTTGTTTCGAAAAAACAAAATCACCTGGGTCAAGGGATTCGGCAAGTTTGCCGCCGCGCCAAATGCGGCTGACGGCGCGTATACGATTGAAATTTCCGGCAACGGAAAAGCCGACGCGGCAGAGGCAATCAGCGGCAAACATATCATCATTGCAACCGGTTCGAAAGCGCGTCATTTGCCGGGTATTCC
>JANMNT010000303.1:0-4872 GCA_031368465.1 Burkholderiales bacterium | reverse complement strand
ACAGTGATTCAATGGTCTGCACCGTGGCATTCGCGGCAAACGCATCAACCGCGCGATCAAATGCGTCACGCGCCTGTCGCCATTCGGCAATGCCCATTTCGTCTTCGTCAAACTGGCGGCACGATGATTCAAACAATTGTTGCAGTCCCTGCAACCCATGGCGCAGTTGCTGATTGTTGTCGGCGTGTTTGCCATTGCCGCCCAACCAGCCAGCACGACGCCCGGATGGTTTTTGCAGCAGGTGATTACCAATATTCATTGTTGTTGCCTCCGATGCACAAGTGTCGGTGCATCAGTCCCTGATTAACGATCAGACCCAATGCGATAACAACAGCATGCGCCCAACAATGCGCGACTGATCGTGCAAAAAGAGGGGATTTTGGCCGCCAAATTGGCGGACGCTGCGGACGATCAATTACCGGGGTGCCGAATCGCCGGGGTTGTTTGGCGCGGTCGAAATCGCCCACAGCATCGCAAAGGTCAGCAGGCCGTTGACAATCAACAACTCAATACCAAGCTGAAAGCCCTGCGGATTTTTTGCCAGCGCCCATTGCAGCACATAACAAATCACCGGCGCCGCCAACGCCGATGCCACCAGCCCGGTGCTGTTATGGATATTGCGTTTGGTCAACATGCCAAAAGCAAACAACCCCAACAACGGGCCATAGGTGTAGCCCGCCAATTTCAAAATGGTATCAATGATCGATTGATCGTTCATCCATTTAAAAATCATCACAATGGCAAAAAAGATGATCGCAAAGGTAATGTGGGTGACGTGCCGAACATGGGTGCGTTTGGCTTCCCCCGCCGCACTTTGATCCTGCTGTTTCTTGATGCCAAGAATATCAATACAAAAACACGACGTCAGCGCCGTCAACGCACCATCAGCGCTGGGGAACAACGCCGATATCAGCGCGATAAAAAAGATAATCTGTACCCATTGCGGAAAATACTGCATCACCACACTCGGAAATATCTGGTCGCCGGTGGCGGAGATGTTGTTGGCGGTGGCAAACAAATAAAGGAGGGCGCCGAGCAACAGGAACAACAGATTGACCATCACCAACACCACGCTGAACAACACCATGTTTTTTTGTGAGTCGCGCAGATTTGGCACGCTGATATTTTTTTGCATCATTTCCTGATCCAACCCGGTCATGGCGATGGCAATAAACGCACCACCGAGAATCTGCTTGGCCCAGAAGCCCGGCGCATTGACGTCGGTGTTCCAAATCTTGGTGTAGGCGGTGTTGTCGATGGTTGTCACCAGCGCGGCGGCATCGAGCTTCAAGGCGTCCATCAGGAAAAACACACAAATCACCAACCCGCCCAACATACACGCGGTTTGCAGGGTGTCGGTAAACACAATTGTTTTGACGCCGCCCTTGTAGGTGTAGAGCCAGATCATCAACAAGATAACCGCCGTCGATACCCAGAACGGAATACCGGCCGGTGCACCCACCAGCAAATGCAATACATTGACCACCAAATACAACCTGGCGGTCGCACCGAGTGTGCGCGACAGGATAAAAAACAGCGCACCGGTCTTATGCGCCGCAACCCCAAAACGTTGATCGAGATAGTCGTAGATCGATGTTAGTTTCAGCCGGTAATACAGCGGCAACAACACCGCCGCAATCGTCATGAAGCCGATCCAGTTGCCGATCACCACCTGCAAATAACCAAAGCCGTTGGTGCCCACCGTGCCCGGCACGCTGATAAACGTCACGCCTGAAAGTGACGTCCCCACCATACCAAAGGCGACCAACAGCCAATTGCTTTTGCGGCTGCCGATAAAAAACGCCTCGTTGTCGGCGCGCCGCCCGGTTATGTACGCCAAACCAAGCAACAACAAAAAATAGGCAACGATGATGGCAAGCAGGGTGAAGTGGGCAGTGGAGGTCATCAGGGCGGGGGAGGTGTTGTAGGTTTTGTGGGTTGATTCTAGCCTGCCCGCGAATGGCAAAACCCAATGCGACCAATGCTATACGCGCCGTGACGATGTAATGACCATAACCAACGAAGGGACTTTGTATTCATTTGATGACAGATTGCAACTGCAATGAGGGCTATCTTTATTCGATTGAGCAGATCAAACAAAAAATAATTTGCTTGAAAAAGTTGCATTAGTTAATTAGAGTCGATGCCTTGCTGTTTGCATACCAATCCTGCCCAATCGTTGCCGCTGTGCCGTGTCAGGGCATTCCACGGCTGTCGGTTGCATTGCAGTTCAGAGCGATTAACCCAGATGACAATTCAATCCGAGATTCGAGTGAATGCAATGATGACAAAGAAGAATGATCGTCTAGCCAATGTCCGCCGCGCCATCGCGATTGTTGTTGGGGTCATTGGTATGTTGGTTGGCGTGAGCACAAATCCTGCGTTCGCCCAAAGTATTTTTCGGCCCGGTGAATGCAAGCAAGACGGTGGACCATTGACCTGTGTCGCCGCAACGCCCGGGCTGTATCTTTCAGATAGCGGTGTTCGAGGAGATACGGCAAGCGGTGTATTCAATGTTGTTTTGGAACAAATCAACGAATACGAGAACCTTGTGCGCCCGAGGCCTCCGGGTACCCCGCCGACGATATGGATACCAGATCCGTCGCAACCTGGTTGCCCCGCATACCTACAGACGGCATGGTTGTCCGGCACCCAAGATAAGGGCGGGGCAATCCGTGCACTAACGCAAGGAAATTGTTGGATGGTGCCTACACTCAATGGAATCCAGTCGGGGGTATCAGCTGCGGTTACGATTCGACTCCAGATGATTTGCCCACCCCAATGGTCGTTTAGCGGCAGCTTTGGGCCTGGATATATCTCACGGCCAGGTTCGTGCTCGTCACCGGTTGGCGTGTCACCAAAGAACATTTCGAATGAGGAATGTACCGGCTGTGCCAAGTCAAGATTTGGCAATCCGATCGAGGCAAGTGTTTTTAATAAATCCCAGATTGAAACGGACTATGTTGCTGGCGGCGCACCGCTGTCGTTACAAATTCAGCGCGTCTACAACAGCTTTGGCGGTATCCAAAAAGTAAATATCGGCAAAGTCTGGCGAATTTCCTATGATCGTCATATTGAGCTGGACGCCTCTGGCTTTGTCGGCGCACACCGACACACCGGTGGGTACTACGGCTTCAGACTCGTTAATGGTAATTACGTGTCTGACAGCGACGTCAACATGAAACTCACTAAAATTGTGGATGGAAATGGCGCGCTTCAAGGATGGACGTTGCGATCATCGTCTGATGAAATTGAAGCCTACAATGCGACAGGTCTGCTTGTATCAATCAACGACCGCAGCGGTGCAACATTAACGTTGAATTACGACGGCGCAGGGCGTCTATCGGTAGTCGTTGATCCGTTTGGCCGCCAACTTCAATTCACCTACGACATAATCGGGCGGGTTTCAAGAATTTCAACGCCGACTGGCGATTACGTCTATGGCTATGACGGCGCGAATCCGAATTTAACGGACAATCTTGTCTCAGTGACGAGCCCGGATTCAAAGGTCCGCAGCTACATTTATGCAGAGCTTGCAAACACACAAAACGTCCTTCACTTTCATGCACTGACCGGCATCGTTGATGAAAACGGCGTTCGTTATGCGACGTTTTATTACGACAGCACCGGCAGGGCGATTTCGACAGAATATGCCGGTGGCGTAAACAAGTATGTATTGAGTGGCGGCGGCAACAACACCAGCGTGGTCAGCCCACTCGGCACCATTCTTGGGCGAACATTTACCATCGCATCTGACTACACCAAACGTGTTTCGGCTGAAACACAGCCTTGCAGTACGCCGGGATGCACCGGCACAGTTGCGACCGCGCTGACATACGATGCCAACTTTAACGTCAGTTCCCGAACCGATTTCAAGGGCAACAAGAGTTGTTACGGATACGACCTTGCACGCAATCTTGAACTGACGCGGGTCGATGGGTTGGCATCAGCTGTTGCTTGCTCAACAGCACTGGCCGCATCAACATTTACCGCGCCCGCTCGCAAGATCACCACCACCTGGCATCCCACATTTCGCCTGCCTGCAACGACCACCGAGCCGGTTACCGGCGGCAGCCGCGTCACCACCAACACCTACGACACCAACGGCAACTTGATCCAACGCCAAGTCACGACGCCGGCCGGAACACGCACATCAAGCTGGACATACGATGCACTCGGCCGCGTGCTGACGGCCACCGATCCGCTCGGCCGCACCAGCGTCAATATCTTCTACCCAAATACCCCGGCGCAAAACGTGACCCTCGCAAATTCACGCGGCATGTTGGCCTCAAGTACCAACGCGCTGGGGCAGACAGCAAACATCACCAGCTACAACCCGCATGGCCAGCCGCTATCGATGACGGATGCCAACGGCCTCACCACGACCATGGCCTACGATGCGCGGCAGCGCATGATTTCGCGCACCGTCGGTGCGGAGACCACAGTCTATGACTACGACGGCGTCGGCCAGCTGGTCAAAGTGACGCTGCCCGATAACAGCTTCCTCACATACACCTACGATGGTGCTCATCGTCTGGTGCAAGTTCAGGACGGCTTGGGCAACAAAATGGTTTATACCCTCGACAACATGGGCAATCGCATTGCCGAGAGTGCTGTAGATACCTTGGGCGCGTTAGCCCGCACCCGTAGCCGTGTTTTCGATGCGTTGAATCGTTTGCAGCGCGACATTGGCGGTGCCACACCGGCGACACAGATTTCGCAATACGCCTACGACAACAACGGCAACCAGACCACCATGACCGACCCGTTGGCACGTGTCACCACCAATGCTTATGACGCGCTGAACCGCCTGATACAAGTCACCGACCCGAATACACCCGTGGGCCTCACCAAATATGAGTACGACGCGCA
>JANMNT010000293.1:0-3290 GCA_031368465.1 Burkholderiales bacterium | reverse complement strand
GGGTTGGGTAGAGAGTGGGGAAGGCTGAAATTGGAAAAAGCGGCCTCGCGGTGCATGTCCTCGACCGCCTGCATGCGGGCCGAGGCGCTCACGAGCACGGCGCAGTGCGCCGCGAAACCCTCGTTCGCGTTCGCTCCGAGAGCGGTTTGCCCGGTGTCCGAAAGGACGCCGGGCTTTTTCTTTTGGGGTGGGTAGAGAGTGGGGAAGGTTGAAATTGGAAAAAGCGGCATCGCGGTGCATTTCCTCGCCCGCCTGCATGCGGGCCGAGGCGCTCACGAGCACGGCGCAGTGCGCCGCGAATCCCTCGTTCGCGTTCGCTCCGAGAGCGGTTTGCCCGGTGTCCGAAAGGACGCCGGGCTTTTTCTTTGGGGGATGGCTTGTCGGACTTGGTCAACGATTTCCTAAAACAAAATCTTGCCGACGCGGGTACGATCGGAAACGTCCAATCAGCCGTCTAAAAGGCGGGGCAAATGTTGCTTTGCAACATTCAACCAGTGCCCACCACCGGTTCAAATGCATGACGGAACACGCTAGACTGCTGCTTGGTTTCATGGATATTCAAAAAAACAGGAGGCGTTATGGTTCACAGTCATTTGGTTCGCAAGAGTTCGCAATTCTCGATCAGTCGTGCCGTTGCGGCATTGGTCGTCGGTGTCGCCTCATCAATCGCACTTTCGGCGTCGGCGCTCGACACGGTGAAGTTCATGATCCCGGCCAATCCGGGCGGTGGTTGGGATACAACCGGACGCAACCTTGCGCAGGCAATGACCAAAGCAGGTGCGATCAAGAATTCACAATTTGATAACAAAGGTGGTGCCGGCGGCACCATTGGTCTGGCGCAGTTTGTGAATACCTCTAAGGGTGACGGCAACGCCATCATGGTCGGTGGCATGGTGATGGTCGGCGGCATTATTTTGAACAAGTCGGCGGTTAACCTCGGCATGGTCACACCATTGGCCAGACTCACCGGCGAATACGAAGTGCTGGTGGTGCCGGCAGCGTCACCGATCAAGACGTTGAAAGACCTGACCGACAAATTCAAGGCCGATCCGGGCTCGGTTTCATGGGGCGGCGGTAGCGCCGGAGGGACAGATCACATTCTGGCGGGAATGATTGCGCAGGCAGTCGGCGTCGATCCCGCCAAGGTCAATTACATTCCGTATGCGGGCGGCGGCGAAGCGCAGGCGGCGATTCTCGGCGGGCATGTGACGGTCGGTGTTTCGGGCTACAGCGAATTCGCCGGGCAAATCAAGGCGGGCAAATTCCGTGCGTTGGCGATCTCGTCCGACAAAAAGATTGCGGGTATCGATGTCGCAACCTTGCGTGATCAGGGCGTGGCAGTTGAGCTGTTCAACTGGCGCGGCGTATTTGGTGCGCCCGGCATCACCGATGCGCAAAAGAAAGATCTGCTCACTGCACTCAATACGACGGTGAAATCCGCGGCGTGGAAAGAGGTCCTGACCAAGCAGGATTGGACCGACATCTATTTGGATGGCGAGCCGTTTGCCAAGTACTTGGCCGATGAAAACAAGCGCATCGGCGATATTCTCGGCAAGCTCGCGCTCAAGAAATAGTTTCACGTTGATGGCATGAAGTGAAATCCGCGGCGGCCCTGTGGTAGTCGCGGATTTTGCTGCACTTCATCGGCGGCAGGCCGGGTTGGGATATCTTGCCAGGCGCGTCGACGCGCCCGACTGGGGTGATGCATAGGGCACCGGTTTCCATAAAACAAAAAAATAAATACGGGAGGATGTGATGACAGATTCATCCGCAGCGCCGGGGCGGCACGCCGGGCAGATCATTTTGTCGATGGCCGTGATATTGCTGGCAACGGCACTCGGCTATGGTGCCATGCAATTGCCCGAAGCCTCCGGCTACGCAAAGGTCGGCCCGCAGTTGATGCCGACGCTGGTTTCGATTGGTCTATTAATCCTTGGCTTCCTGCTGCTCAAAGAGGCGATGACTGGCGGATTTCACGACGTCGACGAAACCGTTCACGATATCAAGGCGGTCGAGACGTCGACCGATTGGCGCGCCTTCGGTTGGATTTCCGCCGGATTGATATTGAATGGCATGTTGATTGTGCCAATTGGATTCGTGATTTCCGGCACGTTGCTGTTTGTGCTCGCCGCGCGTGGTTTCGGCGGCATGGGCAGCACCCAGTACGCAAAAAATGCATTGATCGGCGCAATCATCGCCGCCAGCACCTACGCGTTTTTCACCTACGGCCTCGGGCTTGGTTTGCCGCGCGGCATCCTGCCGTTCTGAGCTGACGAAACATTAAGGGGCCCCATGGACGTCTTGAATTCGCTCGGTCAGGGATTTGCACTCGCATTGACCATGCAAAACTTGTTGTGGTGTTTTGTCGGCGTGACGCTTGGTACCGCTGTCGGCGTGTTGCCCGGCATCGGCCCGGCGGTGACGGTGGCGTTGCTGTTACCGGTGACAACCAAGATCGATCCGTCCGGTGCGCTGATCATGTTTGCCGGCATCTATTACGGTGCCATGTATGGTGGCTCGACCACTTCGATTTTGCTCAACACACCGGGTGAGTCGGCGACCATTATTACCGCGATGGAGGGCAACCAAATGGCCAAGCGTGGCCGCGCCGGCGCGGCGCTCGCCACCTCCGCCATCGGTTCGTTTGTCGCCGGTACCCTGACCGTTGTGGCGCTGACGTTTGTCTCGCCGCTGGTAGTGGATGTGGCGATTCAATTTGGTCCGCCGGAATTTTTTGCGTTGATGGTGCTGGCGTTTGTCACCGTGTCTGCCGTACTTGGCGAGTCACCGCTACGCGGGATGACGAGTTTATTCATCGGGCTTGCAATCGGTTTGGTCGGCATCGACTCACAATCCGGCGCGGCACGATTTGCGTTTGATGTGCCGCAATTGCTTGACGGCATTGAAGTGGTGACAGTTGCGGTCGGCCTGTTTGCGGTGGGCGAAACGCTGTGGGTGGCATCGAAGGAACGCGCCACCGAGGAAACCGTGATGCAACTGACCGGCTCTTTATGGATGACGATCGATGACTGGAAACGCTCATGGGGCCCGTGGCTGCGCGGCACGGCGATTGGTTTTCCATTTGGCGCCATTCCCGCCGGTGGCGCAGAAATTCCGACCTTTCTGTCGTATGCCATGGAAAAGAAACTTTCGAACAATCCGGGCGAGTTCGGCAAGGGCGCGATTGAAGGCGTTGCCGGCCCCGAGGCCGCCAACAATGCGTCGTCGACCGGCACCATGACACACTGTTGGCGCTTGGGTTGCCGACCTCGGCCACTGCGGCAATATTG
>JANMNT010000265.1:0-12257 GCA_031368465.1 Burkholderiales bacterium | reverse complement strand
GTCGGCACCCGTGCCGTAGCTAATTCCCAGCACTTTGCCACTTGGGTAGGTGATGGCGGTGATGCGGCCTATTGTATCTCTTGCGTAGCTGATGGTTTTGCTGATGTTGGCTTGGCCGCTGCCACTTGGGGCATTGATGGTGGTCGATTTGCATTTTTCTTGATGCATTTATGCACGTCAAAAATTAACTCGACCTTGGGACCTTTGTTTCTCCTAATGGGATTTGCTCCTAACGAAAAGAAGCATACTCTACGACACCAGTGCTTATTAGAATTGCAATGGCCGCAGCACAAGCAAGCAGGGCGAGCATTGGACACAGTCTTCTTGCCCACTGGTTCTTACTCCACGGGCGTGGGTAAAGCGATCTGATTGAGAACTGTGCAATATACGCCGCAGTAAAGGCATAGAACAATTGGACGAAAGACTTGCTCAAAGTCAACAAGGGAATCTCTTCGCCAGCAAATTTATATGATGCATGGAAAATGAGGTCAAATCGCTGCAAGCACAATACGACTGCTAATACAGCGAGACACCCAAGAACTACCTCCAACGTGACCATTACCGTGCATGATCTCGACTTCACTTTGGTTTCCTCTATCTACGATCAAAATTGACTAAATTCTCTTAGTGCACATTGTGTTTGACGGCACTACTGCGCCTTGCACTCTCCAATTGAAAAGTTTCCTAATTCGCACAATTGATCGTCACCAGAGTGCCATAGCGGAGTGCACTTTCAGTAAGACCAAGAATTCCTCCAATGCCGAGTGCAGGAATAGTAACGAGCTGCGTTGCGGTGCGCCCAAGCGCTGAATTTATCTTGTCCCAATTTTCTTTGTCCACCGCTGTGACGCAACCGCTACTCCTACCTGGGCCGTGTAAACGAAATTCCGTACGTCCCGTCGCGTCATTTCGATCATCACCGGGCGTCGAGTCTTGAGGTTCAAGACGAAAAAAATCCGGACGCGTCAAAGTACTCAGAATTGAATAGCTGCCATTGTCAATAGGCTGCGCACCGCGAAGTCCGCCAGAAAAAAATGACGCTGTCGTGACTTGCCCTGAGTCTAGGTCTCGAAAAGTCAATTCGTTGGTACGGCAATTGAACACACCGGATACAAGAAGTCCGCTGATGTCTGTAACATGCGTTGGCGAAGAAAGGGCGTAAGCATATGTATTCCATCCACCTTTCAATCCAATCGGATCACTCTGCACATACCTCCCCAATTGCGCATCATAATCCCGATGCCAATTCTGGTGCAGCCCAGTCTCCATATCTCGATACTGCCCCGGAAACCGATGATTAAACGTCAACGTTCCCAGGCTCGCCGCATTGTCATTGGCGGCGGTTTCACCGAATGGAAGTGAGTCCCACTTCCACAGGCTAACGTAGGTATTGGTTGTGGCGTTGATCCTCGCCACTTCTCGTGGCGTATTGAGGTGATCGGTAAAGATGTACGCGGTGGTGTTCTCGGTACAACTTGGCGTTCCCCCTGTGCCCGACGTACTCGTCAAGCAAGGCATGGTACCTGTCACAGCAACTGGCGTGTCATTGAGCCAGATGAGTTCTTGTATCGCGTTGCCTGCTTGATCGTATTCACCGAGCATGTGACCTGCGTCGTCGTAAATGAACAGCCGGGTATCGCTTGGCGTGGCGGTACTGCCTTTTCTGACGCGTAGCTGCTGATGGTTGATGCTGTAGGTGGTGGTCGTGCCACTGGCGAGTGCGGTTTTTAGTCGACCGCGGTCGTCGTACGTGTAGGTCTGCGCGCCATCGCTGGTGAGGTTGCCGGTGGCGTCAAAGGTGTTGGTTCGGCTGATGCCGCCGCCCCCACTGCTCACAGTCGCCAGTTTGTTTGAGCCTGCTTGATAGCTGTAGGTACTGCTGGTGCCGTTAAGCGTTGACGAGAGGCGGTTGCCGTTGTTGTCGTAGGTGAAACTCTGCGTTTGGGTGATGGCGGCGTTACCCAGCCCGGTGGTGGCGTTGACACCGTTGCTGGTGAAGCCCGCGAAGGTGATCAGGCGGCCGGCATTGTCATAACCAAAGGTTTGGCTGGCATTCAGCGTGGTACTGGTGCCGAGGTAGTCGCCAATGCTGGTAATGCGTGAGGCATTGTCAAAGCTCAATTTGCGGTATCCGGTGGGGGTGGTGTATTTCTCAATTCTGCCATTCAAATCGATCAGGCGTGTGTAGTCTTTCGTCGTTCCTCCCAAGAGCCAACTCTCTGGCGCACCCAGTGGGAAGTATTGGATGCCACTGATGAGGGTTGCGCCATTCAAGGTATATCCGCTGATGCGTTTGTCCGCACCCACGCCGTAGCTAATTCCCAGCACTTTGCCACTTGGGTAAGTGATGCCTGTCACTCGGCCAATGGTATCTCTTGCGTAGCTAATGGTCTTGGTGATGTTGGCTTGGCCGCTGCCACTTGGGGCATTGATGGTTGTTGACTTCGATGATGTGCGGCCATTGGTGTCGTAGGTGTAGCTCGTCGAACCCGATGGGTCGGTTACGCTGCTCAGGCGGCCTACACCATTGGCGCCGACGTCATAAGTCTGGGTGATGGTGCCATCAGTGTAGGCGACATTCGTAATGCGGCCCAGCACGTCGTATTGGTAGGCGGCGGTCCTGCCTCTTGCATCAGTCTTCGTGACGACCATGCCACCGGCGTTGTACGTCTGGGTGGTAGTGCCAGTGTCGGGGCTGATAGTTTGGGTGTTTTCCCCGAAGCCGGAATAGCTGTAGGTGGTGGTGTTGCTGTTGGGGTCCGTGATGGCGGTGACTTTGTCCAGCGCGTTGTAAGTAAAAGCGGTGGTTTTGGCCAACGGATCGGTGACGAGAATCGGGCGGTTTAGCGCATCGTAGGCGGTGGTGGTGGTTAACCCATTCGGGTCGGTAACAGCCGTGACGTTGCCATTAGCGTCGTATGTGTAGTTGGTGACTTTGCTATTGGCGTCAATGCGTTGGGTAACGCGGTTCAAGCCATCGTAGGTGCTTGACGTGGTGGTGGAGAGGATGTTCTGCGCGTCAAAGGTTTCAGTCTTGGTCGTACGACCAGCATTGTCGAGGGTGTAGCGCAGTTTCTCGCCATTGGAGAGATCGCGACCCGTCAGGCGGTGGGCGCTGTCGTAAAGATTCGTTTGATAGGTGCCGTCTGGGTAATCCGTGCGTGTAACCAGGCCACGAATATCGTAGGTTGTCGTGGTGGTACCGCCGTCGACTGTTTTTGTCAGTAAACGGCTGCGGGCATCAAAGGTACGGGTCTCAATACGGCCATCCGGGTAATTGATCTGGCGGGCGTTGCCGTGCATATCGTAGTTGCTGTAGGTGGTTGTTTGATTCTTTGGGTTAGTGACGGTCAAGACATTGCCATAGCTGTCGTAGATATAGGTGGTGGTGTCGTTGACATCGGTGCGCGGTCCTTTGACGGTGGCGACCAATCCCTGGGTGTTATAGGTATTGGTGGTGGTGCGGGTTTGGCCGTCAGCGACAATGGCGCTGGTGAGGACGCGGCCTGCCGTGTCGTAGGTGATGTTGGTGGTTTTGGTCGGCTCGACAATCTGCGTGGGCAGATCAAGTGTCGGATGATAGGTATAGGAAACGGTGCGCATTACGGCAGTGCCGGCCGCCTCTGTGGTCGAGGCGACCAGATTGCGGCTGTTGTAGGTGGTGGTGGTGACGACACCTTTTTTATTGGTATACGACGTCAACATGCCGTTGGTGTCGTATGCATAACTCTCTGCCACCGAACCTGCTGACCCACCCACACCGCAGGTCGGGCAATACATTGACATAGAGGTGGTTTTAACGTTGCCGTTGATCACCTGAAAACCACGCGTTACAGTGGCGCCGGAAGCATCGTTGGCTGTTGACGTGCCGTCGGCATTGAACGTGATCCCACCGATGCCGGTATTGCCGGAGAACGTGTTGCCAGTTGCACGACCTTGTGCATCATATGTGAAGGTCACATAGGTGACACCGGCTTCGTTGACAATCGATGTCATTGCAAATTTGAACGTCGCGTGCTCATATTTATATTGGCGGATACGACCATCGGCGTAGGTCACGCTGGTTAGACGATGCAAGGTATCGTAGTTATAGGTCGTGATGCCGCCGGCAGGGTCGGTCATTTTCCACAACCGCTTTTGGGTATCGTAGGTGAACTGCAAGGTGCGGTTGGTCGGGTCCGTCACGCGATCCAATAGTTTTGGATTGGTGCCGACATAGGATAGCGTGTAGGTTTGGCCACCTTTGAGAACGAGCGAAGTCATACGGCCATCAGCGCCGTAATTCTCAATTCGGTTGTTGCGTGACAACTGCCATCCCGTCGTGTTGCCGCCGCTATCCGCTTGGCGCGTGAGCACATGTTTGACGTCAGCATCTGTGATCCACGTGCCATTGGTTTGTTTGGTGTAGACAAATGAGACGCCATTGCCACGCGTGACACGCGCCGTGGTGCCGCTCGTTTCCAAATTGACGGATCTATCCCATGTGCCGTACCAACCAGCACCCATATATTGGCGGATATAGGCGGATGATTGTGGCGCAAGCGAGTTGTACATCCGCAGCTGCCGGAGTGCAAAGTCACCTTCGGCTTGATAGTCAATCTGCAGATGACCCTTGTTGCCGTGTGAGGCGTGAATCGGGTCGTTAGTTAGCGTCGGGTGATCGGGCGGCACATTTTTACCGATGTCGGGGGGCGTTGCAGCAGATGGTAGTTCGTCACTTGTTTGTGGCGGTGCTAAGCCGCCCTGACTCGTGCCGCCGCCACCAGTTCCAGCGCATGGGTCTGGTTCTATCGGCTCCTTATCAAAATCATGTACGTCCCATAAGAAATCGCCGTCATTCATCCAACGACCACAAAGTGGATCATCCATGTCTTCGAATTCAGTGCAATACGGCCCACGCCGTGCGTCGATAGGTTCTGGTGGTCGAGGAACGGTCTTTGCCGAATACGACGTGGACCGAATTGAACTCATGGTGAACGACTTGTCGCTTAGGCCACCTGCGCCCGCAGAACCACTTCCACCAGCAGTAACATTCACTGGCGCATTTGCACCAGTATGTGAAACGGTGATTGTTCCATTTCGAACGCCCGCTGCGTACGGGATGAACTTGATGCCTAAAGCACACGACTCGCCTGCGGAAAGCGATATCGGGCAGTTCGCCGTATTCAGCACATAGTCTCTGGAGTTCGTCGTGATTGAATTGATATAAAGCGTTCCACCGCCCCCGTTCCAAATCCACACACTTTGCTCGGCAGACTCCGTCCCAAAGGCACGGGCTGTGTAGCTCAAATTGGCATTGCTTGCGTAGAGTACCGGTGGTGGTGGTAACACCTCAAAAGTTTGGACAACTTGAGGCGCCGGATTGTAGTTACCATTTCCCGGCTGATCGAGCGCTACGGAACATGTCCCCGGCTGGGCCAAGCCAATGGTGCCATCGGGATAGAGTGTGCAGATGGTCGGCGTCAAGACGGTATAGAAGACCATCAAATTCGACGATGCACTCGCGTAAAACGAAACGATTCCGCCCTGCTGGCGATCGCCCGGCCAGTTTGATGTGATGGTCTGATTGAGCAATTGACCATTGGCGAAAGAACTGAACATGCAGAGAAGCGCGCAGCACACAACGGCGATCGATTGATTCCGCGACATAGGCAGCTCCCGCGAGTATGGATTCGAAAAGAATTGACGGCCATACGCCAAGTTCGCGTACGTGTCGCTATGGACTAGTCATTTATTAATCCTTTTTTAGATTAATTAACAATTGAGCGCATGTCAATCGAGGGCGCAAAAAAAATTTGCGTTTGTCTACAATGGGCGACAATTGGGCAGATTGAGTTATCGCTTCGAATCGTTTGTTGCAATGCAATGGCCGTTTGACTGAAGACGATTTGCTTGAAGTTAACCGGCTGCTGCAAAACTAGTCCGCCATCGTCGCATAAAAGCAGCGAAGCAATATTTAAACGCCATTATCGGCGGGGCTCTTGGGGCAAAAATGCCTGAAAAGCCGCACCAATAATGGCGTTTTCTATTCTAATTTTGACTCGATGACAGCAAGCGTGCGGTCGGTTGCGCCGCCGTGTGCCTGTGCAAATGCCTGCGCATTTGCGCCGAGCTGCCACAGGCGTGTGGCATCAGCCAGTAACGCCTTGGCCGCGGCGATTGCCGTCGTTGCGCTGGTCACCGATACCATTGCATCGGATGCTGTCGCCAATTGCACCGCCTCGCTGAAATTGAAGGTTGACGGCCCCATGACAATGGCCTTGCCCAGCGCAGCGGCTTCGATCAGGTTTTGTCCGCCCAGCGGCTGAAAACTGCCGCCAATGACGGCGATATCGCACATCGCGTAGTACGCATGCATTTCACCCATCGAGTCGCCCAGCCAAACGTCCGCGTGCGCCAGTGCATCCGCCGTCGTCGACGCATTGTCGTCAAGTGCCCGCCGGCGCCGCACCTCGAAGCCGTCGTTTTGCAGTTGTTCAAAAACATGATCAAAACGCGTCGGGTGACGCGGCACGATCACCAGCAACGGTCGTTGGCGCTGGTCGCCGTCTTGATTACTGTTGGAATCAGCCGGCCAATCTGTCACTTGCTTGAACGCCCGCGCCAGCGACAATTCCTCATTGTCGCGCGTGCTTGCCAACAGAATCACGCGGCGTCCGTTCATCGCGCGTTGCCACGCAAGCCCGCGGGCCACTGCCGCATCATCGAGCGCCAAATCAAACTTCATGTTGCCGGTGATGTGGACATCGTGCGCGCCGAGTGATTTGAGACGCGTCGCATCATCTTCCGACTGGGCCATCACCGCCGTGAATGACCGCATTGCATCATGCACAATTGACCGGACCGGGGCAAATTTGAGATAACCTTGCTGCGATTTTGCCGATAACCGCGCATTGACCAGAAACACCGGAACGGCATTTGCACGGCAGGCATGAATCAAGTTCGGCCACAACTCGGTTTCCATCACAATCAACATGCGCGGCCGGATGCGGCGAATGAACATCGCCAGCGCCCACGGCAGATCGTATGGCAGGTAACGCACATCGATTTCATCCGCCAGCAACTCGCGCGCGGTGCGTCTGCCGGTCGGCGTCATACAGGTCAGCATCACCGAGCTTTGTGGAAACGCGATGCGCAGTTTGCCGATCAACGGCAGCGCAGCACGCACTTCGCCAACCGACACCGCATGGATCCACATCACGTTTTGTTTTGCCGGTGACGCGCCGGCAAAACCAAAACGTTCGCCGATATTTTTTCGATAACCGTGCTCCGATCGTCCGCGCAACCAAAGGCGCAACAACACCAGCGGCATCGCCAGATGAAACAACACGCTGTATAAAAGCCGCCACATCAATGCACCACGCCATCAACCGCGTCGATCACCGCATCCACCGAAACGTGCGCCGGTTGGACAACAGACCCGCCGCCGAGACTGATGATGCGTGTGGGCGGGTTTGTTCCATCATACAGCCCGGTCAGCGCCGGGCGGGTTGTCAGGTAAATACCGACGGTCGGACGGTTAAGCGCCACCGCCAAATGCGCGAGGCCGGTATCAACCCCCACCACCGCGTGCGCGCCGGCGAGCAACACCGCAACGTCATTTAACGGCATGGCTTCAACAGCACGCGCGTTGGCCAAGCCCGCGGCAATTTCACCACTTCGGCGGTGTTCATCGACATTGCCGGACAACAATACAACTTGCCAGCCGCGATCATTTAATGCCCGGCCCAATGTCACCCAAGACGCGACCGGCCAGGTTTTGTCGGGCCGGCTGGTGGCGTGCATCAGCACCACGTAGGGTTTGGCAATTGCCTGCCCCTGCTTGGTAGGCGCTGATGCAGGGATGACCAGACCGTAATCACACGCCGGCGTGACATCCATCTTCAACACACCAGCCGCAAGTGCACGATTACGCACCACCGCGTGCTGTTCGCGCGCAACTGCAAAGATTTGTCGATACCAGTGCGTGGCAAACGGCTCGCGCACGCTAGTCCGGTCAAAACCGGCGATCGGTCCGTTCGCCCACCGCGCAACCAGCGCGCTTTTGACCAGCCCCTGCGTATCGATGATCGCGTCATAACGCTGCGCAGCGAGTCTCGCCTTGTCGTCAAAAAAAAGCGACCAGCGGGATGGCTGCCACCAGGCTTTTTTTAATGCCCGCAAATGCACCGGGAAAACAGCGTGAATTGCCGGGTGCAACGCAACCAGCGGCGCGTACTGCGCCTCGGTCACCCAATCAATGGTCGCGTCGGGGAATGCCCGCCGGATGTCGCTTGCGACCGGTAAATTGTGAACCACGTCGCCGAGTGATGAGAGTTTGACAAGCAGGATGCGCATTGGCTGATTTTACGTGCATCCATACCGCATGGCGCGGCAACCAGACATTCAAACGCATCGCCGGCCGCGTTCGCGTAGAATTTCACGCAAGATGACCCAAAAATTTCCGATTTCTGTCTGCATCATTGCCAAAAACGCAGCAGCCCAAATTGCCGATTGCATCGACAGTGTGTCATTTGCCGACGATATTCTCGTGGTCGATTCGGGTTCGGACGACGAAACCCGCGCCATCGCTGCCGTGCGCGGCTGCCGCGTGATCGAAAAAGAATGGCTGGGGTTTGGCAAACAAAAACAGTTTGCGGTTACCGAGGCAAAACACGATTGGGTATTGTGCCTGGATACCGATGAGCGTGCCACCCCGGCGCTGGAGGCGAGCATTCGCGCGGCATTGGCGGCACCGGCGTTCAAGGCGTACCAAATGCCGCGCCGCAACCGCTTTTTTGGACGTTGGTTGAACCATGGCGAGGGGTACCCGGACTGGTCGCTGCGGTTGTTTCACCGTCAATTTGCCAGCTGGAGCAACGACCCGGTGCACGAGGCGGTCATCACCACCGAGTCGGTCGGAAAGCTTAAGGGCGATTTGTTACACGAATCCGCCGAGGAAATTTCGACCTACCTGCTCAAACAAAACCGTTATTCGTCAATCCATGCCGAGTCGCTTTATGAGCAGGGTGTGCGTGCGGGTTACTGGAAACTTTTTCTGAGTCCGGCGACGCGGTTCATCAAGTTTTATTTTCTTCGACGCGGTTTTCTCGATGGCGGCCCCGGATTTGCGCATGTCGCAATTGGTTGTTTTGCCGCATTTGCGAAATACGCCAAATTGATCGAATTGACCAAAAAGTCATCGTAGGGCTTGCGGCGGCATACTGCTAAAATGTCGAGCTTTAGTCACCCGATCGTGCCCAGCATGCGCCCAGCGCACATTTGCGGCACGCCCAATATTTCATGATTATTGTCACCGGCGGTGCGGGCTTTATCGGCTCCAATTTTGTCCGCGACTGGCTCGCCAATAGCGCCGAGCCGGTGATCAATCTCGACAAACTGACCTACGCGGGCAATTTGCAATCACTTGCCGATGTCGCCGCTGATCCACGCTACCGGTTCGTCAAAGCTGATATCGGCGACCGGCTGCTGCTAGACGCATTGCTCGCCGAAACCAAACCACGCGCGATTGTTAATTTTGCCGCTGAAAGCCACGTCGATCGATCGATTCAGGGCGCGGGTGAATTTATCGCCACCAATGTCGTCGGGACCTTCAACCTGCTGGAAGCGGCGCGCGGCTATTTTGCGTCACTGGACGCAGGGGCAAAGGCGGGTTTTCGCTTTTTGCACGTGTCGACCGACGAAGTCTATGGCTCGCTCGGCATGAACGATGCGCCGTTTGCCGAAACCCACCGCTATGAGCCTAACAGCCCGTATTCCGCGTCGAAGGCGGCGTCTGACCATTTGGTGCGGTCGCATCAACACACCTATGGTTTGCCGACCTTGACAACCAACTGTTCGAATAATTACGGCCCGTATCATTTTCCGGAGAAATTGATTCCGCTGATGATCACCAATGCCCTCGCCGGCAAGGCGTTACCGGTTTACGGCGACGGCCGCAATGTGCGTGATTGGTTGTATGTGCTCGATCACTGCCGCGCGATTCGGATGGTGTTGGAGAGCGGCCGCATCGGCGAAACGTACAATGTCGGTGGCCGCAACGAGCGCAACAATCTTGATGTTGTCCACGCCATCTGTGACGCGCTTGACCAATTGCAGCCGCGCGCCGATGGTGCCAAATACGCCACACAAATCCAGTTTGTCAAAGACCGGCCGGGGCATGATCAACGTTATGCAATCGACGCGACCAAACTCGAAACCGAACTGGGCTGGCGGGCACACGAGACCTTCGAATCCGGGTTGGCAAAAACCATCCGCTGGTATCTCGACAATCAGGAGTGGGTCAAGGGTGTGACCTCCGGCAGTTATCGCGACTGGATCAACACACAATACGGGCGGGCGGCATGAATCGCAAAGGCATTATTCTGGCCGGTGGTTCGGGAACGCGGCTTTATCCGGTGACGCAGGTGGTTTCCAAACAGTTGCTGCCGATCTACGACAAGCCGATGGTGTATTACCCGCTGACCACGTTGATGCTGGCGGGCATACGCGACATCCTGATTATTTCGACCCCGCAAGACACGCCCCGCTTTGAAGAGTTGTTGGGCGACGGCAAGAAATGGGGGCTCAACCTGACCTATGCCGTGCAACCCTCACCGGATGGGTTGGCGCAGGCGTTTTTGATCGGCGAACAATTCATCGGTGACTCACCATCGGCGCTGATACTGGGTGACAATATTTTTTACGGCCATGATTTGTCGGGATTGCTGCAGCGCGCGGCGGTACGGCCATCCGGCGCCACCGTGTTTGCCTATCCGGTGCAGGACCCCGAGCGTTACGGTGTGGCGGAATTTGACCGTGCCGGACGTGTGGTTTCGCTTGAAGAAAAACCTGAAAAACCTAAATCACGTTATGCCGTCACCGGTATTTATTTTTACGACAATCAAGTCACGGCGCTGGCAAAAACGCTCAAACCGTCCAAACGCGGCGAGCTCGAAATCACCGACTTGAACCGGCTTTATCTCGAGCGCGGCGAGCTCAATTGCGAAACCATGGGTCGCGGCATGGCATGGCTCGATACCGGCACCCACGAATCGTTGCTTGAGGCATCACTATACATAGAGACCATTGAGCGGCGCCAGGGACTCAAGGTGGCGTGCCCGGAGGAAATCGCCTTCCGTCAGGGCTGGATAGATGCTACCGCGGTTGAGGCGCTCGCCAAACCCATGCTGAAAAACGCCTATGGCCAGTACTTGATTCGCATGTTGTCCGAGACGCTCTACTGATGCGCGTCATTGATACCGCCATCGACGGCGTCAAAATTATCGAACCCACTGTGTATGGCGACGCACGCGGCTTTTTTTTCGAAAGTTTTAACGAGAAAAAATTCGCCGAGCTGACCGGTGTGACCGATCGTTTTGTGCAGGACAATCACTCCAAGAGCGCACGTGGTGTGCTGCGCGGCTTGCATTATCAGATTGCACAATCACAGGGAAAGCTGGTGCGCGTGGTATCGGGCGAGGTGTTCGATATCGTGGTTGACCTGCGCCGGCAATCCGCCACATTTGGTCAACACGTCGCCATTTATTTGTCGGCAGAAAACAAAAAAATGTTGTGGGTGCCGAAGGGGTTCGCCCATGGTTTTTTGGTGACCTCGGAACACGCTGAATTTTTGTACAAAACAACCGACTACTACGCCCCCGCGCATGAACGCAGCCTGCGCTGGAACGACCCGGCGTTAAATATCATCTGGCCGGTTGACCGGTCCGGCCCGCCACAATTAAAACCTGCCGACGCCGATGCGCCATTGCTGGCTGACGCCGAAATATTTTGAGCGACATGAACCATCCACGTATCCTGATCACCGGTAAAAACGGCCAGCTTGGATATGAGCTGGCGCGCACCTTTGCGGCGTTTGACAATATAGAAGTCGTTGCCCTCGATCGCAGCCAACTCGACCTGACCAGACCTGACCAGATTCGTACGGTTATCCGCGACCTCAGGCCGGCGCTGATCATCAACGCCGCGGCGTATACGGCGGTTGATCAGGCCGAAACCGAGGCGGCGCTGGCGATGCAGGTAAATGCGGTTGCGCCCGGCATCCTGGCCGAGGAAGCCAACCGTTGCGACGCACTCATGATCCATTATTCAACCGACTACGTATTTGCCGGCGACGGCGGCAGGCCGTATTGCGAAACCGACGAGGTTGCCCCGCAAAGTGTTTATGGCAAAACCAAATTGGCGGGTGAGTTGGCGGTTTCAGCCGTTGCAAAGCGCCATTTGATCCTGCGGGCGGCGTGGCTCTACTCAAACCGCCG
>JANMNT010000260.1:0-6753 GCA_031368465.1 Burkholderiales bacterium | reverse complement strand
TGCGCGTGATCGAAGACGCGGCATTTGCGCCCGGCACCCTTTCTGAAAGTGATTTCAGCAAGGCGGTCAGACGCAATACAAAAAAATACATGGGTGAAATTGAACAGATGGCCAAGGCATCGGCCGTGCCGTTCAGCGGTGTTTCGGTCACCAGCGAAAATCCGGCCCAGGCGATCGTCGATGCCGCCAATACGCATGGCTGCGACCTCATTTTTATCGGATCGCACGGCCGCAGCAGCATTGTTCAATTGTTTTTGGGCGGGGTGACCACCAAGGTTTTGTCGTTGTCGGCTGTACCGGTGATGGTGTTCCGGGCGATCAAGAAAAAGCCGTCCGCCAAACGTCGCAAATGAGCTATCAAGAAAGGTGTCGCCTTGTTGTTCTCGCCCGCAACAATTGAGGTTGATATAACCCCGCTCGAATGGCATGTGTGTGGACGTGCGCGCCTCATGCAGGTAATGTTGGGCGTGTGGTTGCTGTTTGTGCACCAGGCGAGCGGGGCAACGACAACAAACACGCTTGATTTTGCCGCGCTCGAGCGGGCAGGTGCGGTGATCGGCAAGATCCATATCAATGCGCAGAATATCTTTGATCTGACCGATGACGCGGAAAACAAGGCGTTTTTCCGCTGGGTCAACCGGCTGCATATTCCGACCCGCGCACCGGTGATTGAACGTGTTTTGCTGTTCAAAAGCGGCGACCGGGTATCACGCCAGAAAATCGAGGAGACCGAGCGGCTGCTCAGGGCGTCGAGTACTCGCTATGATGTCGAAATCAAACCGACGGCCTATAAAGACGGGGTGGTGGATATCGAGGTTGCCACCCGTGATACCTGGACCCTTAATTTGACCGGCGGCTATTCACGCGCCGGCGGCGACAACAAGACCAGCTTTGGCATTGCCGAGCAAAATCTTTTGGGTACCGGCGCCAGTATTGGTTACTCCCGCACGTCAGACCTTGACCGGAAAGGTTCCGAATTCGAATTGTCAAAAACGCACCTCATCGACGGTCGAACAAATTTGGATTTCTCACGGGGGCGGTTTAGCGACGGTAAACGGACCGCGCTGACCATTGACAGACCTTTTTATGCACTCGATGCACGCTGGACTGCACGTGGCGATTGGCGGGAAGCGGACCGCATCGACCCAATCTACAACGCCGGCGAAATTGTCAGCGAATATCGTCACCGTGTGCGATCGGCTGAATTGAGTGGTGGGTGGTCAGCGGGGCTTGTCAACGGATGGGTACAGCGCTACACAACCGGCGCACTGCTGCAAGACAACACGTATCAGGTTGAGCCCGGCCGGGTAGCACCGCTGCCGCTGCCGGTGGATAACAAGTTGCGGGCAATCTTCTTGCGATTGGATTTGCTCGAAGATGCATTTGTCAAAGTCAAGAATTACAACCGCATCGAACGCACGGAATATCTGATTGTCGGCTTCAATGCGCGGCTGCAATTGACGGTGCCGCTATCGGCAATGGGTGCAACACGCTCAGACCTGTTGTTTTCGGCGGCGGCCAACAACGGCTATCGATTTGTTGCCAACCGTGTGCTGCTGGCGGGCGCAGCCGTCGACCGTCGTATCGCCACCACCGGCAGGCCGATGACGCAGGCAGGGTTCTCACTCAAGTACTACGCACCTCAAGCATCGCGGTCGCTTTTTTATGCGTCGCTTGCCGCCGATCGGATTAATGGCGGCGGCATTGCCGATCAATTGTTGATCGGCGGCCTGGCAGGTTTGCGCGGTTATCCGGCGCGTTATCAGGCCGGCAACCAGCGTGTACTCACATCGATTGAACAGCGCGCATTCACCGATTGGTACCCGTTCCGATTGTTGCGTGTTGGCGGCGCGGTGTTTTTTGACAGCGGCCGCGCGTGGGGTGGGCCGAACCAGAACTAGGTTAACGGTGGCCAGCTCACGGACGTGGGCATCGGTTTGCGGGTAGCACTCGACCGCACCGCGTTTGCCAACATGTTGCACGTTGATCTCGCCGCGCCGTTGAGCCGTGCGGCGGGCATCAAGCCGCTACAGTTTTTGGTAAAGAGTGAGTTTTCGTTTTAGCGCGATGACGAGCACGCACAATCGCGAAGATCACTGACAAAAATGAAACACCAGTATTGGCGGCTATTTCAGGGCAAAAGTGCCTGGAAACGTCGGTCAATGCTGGTGTTTTAAATTGGGACTATCGCAGCCTCAACGTTGCCGTTATTCCTGCGTCCCGCGGGATACGCTGCGATAAAAGGCAGCAATCCTGCTTCGATTTGGCTGCCTATGCCGAGACGCTGGCAGCGGCGAGCAGGGCGCGTACCCTTGTTGAAACCGTGATTGTGTTGGTCGATTTCATTTTGATTCCCTTTATTTGTCCGGACAACTTGCCGACACGATAGAATAGTTTTGGCACGCTTGCATTGGTGACCTGATACACCCACCGTTGGCAAAACGTTTGACAAGTCGGTCGCGGCTGCAGGCAGCCAACGACGGAGCCAAAGCAACATCATGACAAAACCAGCAGGACCTGCGATAAAAGCCACGGCAGACAAGCAACGCAAACACCTGCGTGCCTCCGATGTTCGTGGCATCGCCCAACTCGCCACCGCGGCGACCGTCAACGTCAGTCATATTGCCGAAGGTGTGCATCAATCGGTGTGGGGCACGCTCGGTATGCCCGGTGGCAAACCGATGGCGGGCAAGACAGGACCAGGCAAGTCGACAGGCGGCCTGACAGGTTTTATTTACAAAAGTATTCGTGGAATCACCGCGCTCATCGGCAAGGGCGCCGATGTCGCGTTGGCGGCCCTGCAACCACTGCTTGATGCGGCGGATGAGGCTGACGGAACACCGCAACGCGAAGCGGTGTTGGCGGCAATCAACGGCGTGATGGGCGACCGGCTGGCCGCGACCAACAACCCGCTGGCGACGACCATGTCGCTACGATTTAACGGCTTGGCGCTGAATTGGCAGGCGATGCCTGACAAGATTGGCATATCCGAAACGGGCGGCCAAAAAGTGTTGCTGCTGATTCATGGTCTGTGCATGAATGACCTGCAATGGCAAACCGAACATGACGGACAACCGGTCAATCACGGCGACGCATTGGCAACCGCGTTGGGTTACGTCCCCGTTTACCTGCGCTACAACTCGGGTAAACACGTTTCAGAAAATGGCCGTGAGTTGGCGGCGCAATTGGCGCAGCTGGTCGATTACTGGCCGCAGCGGATCACTGAATTAACGGTGGTCGCGCACAGCATGGGCGGGCTGGTGATACGCAGTGCAGTACACGTCGCCGTGGCTGCCGGTATGGACTGGCCGTCGCGGTTAAAAAATATCATTTTTCTGGGTACACCGCATCACGGTGCGCCGTTGGAACGTGCCGGTCATTGGGTCGACAACATATTGGGCAGTACGCCGTACAGCGCGCCGTTTTCACGACTTGCGCAGTTGCGCAGTGCGGGTATCACCGATTTACGTTATGGCAATGTGATCGACGCGGATTGGCAGGACAACGGCGCGCATCCAAACAGTCAACGGCCGGACCATCGGCAGATTGTGCCGCTGCCGGCCGGGGTGGCGTGTTATGCGATCGCCGCCACCACCGCCGCCAGACGTAGCGCGCTGGCAAACCGGCTGCTCGGTGACGGGCTGGTGCCGCTGCACAGTGCGCTCGGTGAACACGCCGGCCCGCAGCGTAACCTCGGCTTTGCCAAGACATCAAAATGGATTGCCTATCGCACCGTACATATGGCGCTGTTGAGCAGCCCGGCGGTTTTGCTGCAGTTGATCGATTGGCTGGCCCCACAGGGGATGGATAAGACGTAACACGCTGGTGCGCACGTCGCGGCGAAATGTATGTACGAAAATCAATGACGACGCGGCCCGTTGCGATGCGATTGTCATGTTGGCAACGCGCTGGCGTGGCACAATCAACTGTACCAACGTGATCGCAATGGCATGCTTGTTGCTGAGACTTGGCAAGATACAACGCTTTCGCCGCGGCGGATATATCGTTATTTCGGTCATCTCTGCGCGCAGTGATCAAATGGAAAGTAAACCATGCGTCTCCCACCAAATCATCCGCAGCGTTACAGCCTCAGCAATGAAATCCACGCCCGGCCGCCGCAGGAGTTTTCGGCGCCGGAGCGGTTGTCATACATTGCCGTCAACTACGAAACCGGGCAGATCAATTCCGCGGATCAGGCCACCAATGACCTGGCGCGCCTGTGTGTGATCTGGGGTGTGCAGTCGCCCACCGCCGACGTGACCCACTTCGAGGCGGTTTACGCAAATCTGCGCCTCAAATGGGAGCGTCACACCGAATTTGTCACCTACACGTTTTCACAAAAAGGAGAATTTGCACGGCCGTTTGAAAAACCGGTCATCGCCGCGATCAACACAGAATGGCTCGCGACCATTTCTGGCCGGCTGGTCGTGGCAATTCACCTCGCGGTCCAGCAAAACCACCTGTTTGTGCCGGATTTGCAGGACGTCAAGACCGAGTTTGACGACAATTATCTGGTTGGTGCCAAGGTGGCCGGCGGAAACGGCATTGTGCTCACCGATTTACGCATTCACGCCGATGAGTTCAGCCGCATGCTGGTGATGGATATCAAGCTCGGCAAACGGCAGGGCGGGCGCACCGCGCAGCGCCTGCTGGAAATCGAAACCTATCGCATCATGGCGCTGTTGGGGTTGCCGGTGGCGCGCGCCACGGCCGCGCTGCTCGGCAACGCCGAGCGTGAGTTGGCAGAGGTCACATTGCTCATGGCGCAGGACAGCACCCACGACGAGCCCGCGTTATTGGTCCGGCTGACAAGGCTGGCGGCGACGGTTGAAAGCGAAGTCGCGGCAAACAGTTTTCGATTCGGTGCGTCGCGGGCGTATTACGATCTGGTCAAACGGCGCATTGCCGAATTGCGCGAGGAACGACTGCTCGGCATCCAAACCATTGAAGAATTTATGGATCGCCGCCTTGCCCCGGCGATGGCCACCTGCACATCGGCCGAAAAACGTCTGCTGGATTTGTCCGAGCGTGTGGCGCGTGCCAGTGACTTGCTGCGCACCCGGGTCGATATCGAACGCGAGCAGCAAAACCAGGCGCTGCTTGCGTCGATGAACCATCGCGCCAGAATGCAGCTGCGTTTGCAACAGACCGTCGAAGGGCTGTCGATTGCGGCCATCACCTATTACGTCGTCGGCTTGGTCGGTTACGCGGCAAAAGCGCTCAAAGAAGCAGGGTTGCACCTGTCGGTGGAATTGGTCACGGGTGCCTCGATACCGTTTGTGGTGCTGGCGATTTGGCTGGCCGTGCGACGCGTGCGCAAACGTCTCGGTGTCGAGCCGGATGCGCCATCTTCGCCGCCTTCGCCGCGCCGTTGAAAAACCATGCCGAGAGTTTGAACACACCAACGACCGAGGTCAGTTGGTGCGCCTGATCACGCAAACTGGTTGCGGCAACTGCACTTTGTTCAACCAGTGCTGCCGCTCAGGCCACCGACGATCTGGCGTGTCTGTGTGCGATCTGGGGCGTGTGGTTGCCCCCCGCCGAAGCGACCCATTTGGAGGCGGTCCTTCCGAATCTGCGCCTCAAGTGGGATCGTCATACCGAATATTTCATCTGCACGTTTTCGCAAAAAGGTGAATTCGCACACCCGTTCGAAAAACCGGTCATCGCATCGATCATTCATGCCGTTTAGGCGTTTGCACAGTGAGCGTTAGTTTCAAGGCTCACGGCATCGGCCTGGCGACCGTCAGCCGGATTTTGACCCGGCATGGCGCCAGCATTCATGGCGATGGTATTGTCAATGGCAGGGCGCGCTTTTGGTTCACGCTGCCCGTCACCGTTGTGGCATCACAATCGACTAGCGGCCGCCCGGTCGCCGCTGTTTGCCGTTGGCATTGCCCGCCGATGCACCTGATGTACCGCGTGGTCCAGCAGGTTTGGATCGATTGCCACCTCCGCCGCTTCCGCCAGTACCACCACCGCGACCCGCCGCTGGTTTACCACGTCCGCCACCGCCGCCGCCCCCACGGCCACGTTGTGGCTGGTGTCCGGCCGAGCGCAGTTGAATCGGTTGTGGTTTGATGGTCAGGTCGGGCTCAAAGCCCGCGATAACCACCGATTCGACGTCGCTTTTGATGAGGCGCTCGATATCGGCGAACATTTTTTTCTCATCGACACATACCAGCGATATCGCCCCGCCGGTGGCACCGGCGCGGCCGGTGCGGCCAATGCGGTGTACGTAATCTTCCGGTACGTGCGGAATATCAAAATTCACCACGTGCGGCAGTTGATCAATATCGATACCGCGCGCGGCGATATCGGTGGCAACCAGCACCGCCAGATCGCCGGACTTAAATTCTGCCAGCGCCTTGGTGCGCGCGCTCTGGCTCTTGTTGCCGTGAATCGCCAGCGCGGTGATTCGTGCATTGTTGAGTTGCTCGGCCAATTTGTTGGCACCGTGTTTGGTACGGGTAAACACCAGCACCTGATGCCAGTCATTTTGTTTGATCAGATGGGTCAACAACTGCGATTTTTTGTCGCGGTCAACCGGGTGCACTTTTTGCGTGATGATTTCAACCGTCGAATTGCGTCGCGCAACTTCAATCAAGGCCGGGTTGTCCAGCAGGCTGTCGGCGAGACGTTTGATCTCGTCTGAGAAGGTCGCCGAGAACAGCAGGTTTTGACGTTTCTTCGGCAGAACCGCCCGCACTTCAAATTCCGCAAGTTCGCTTGGTTCTAGTTCATATCTCGCTT
>JANMNT010000250.1:0-16845 GCA_031368465.1 Burkholderiales bacterium | reverse complement strand
TGAAAAAAATTCTGCAGGCACGTGTGTATGACGTCGCCATCGAGTCGCCGCTGGAGCGGTCGGTCGGTATTTCGGACGCGCTCAAGAACAACATTTTGCTCAAGCGCGAGGATCTGCAGCCGGTGTTTTCATTCAAGTTGCGTGGTGCATACAACAAGATGGCGCATCTCTCACCTGCCGAACTCAAGCGTGGCGTGATTTGTGCGTCGGCGGGAAACCATGCACAAGGCGTGGCGCTGGCGGCGGAAAAACTCGGTTGCAAGGCCACCATTGTCATGCCGACCACCACCCCCGATATCAAAATTGATGCGGTTCGGCGCCGCGGCGCGACGGTGTTGTTGCAAGGGGACAGTTACCACGAGGCCGGTATTTACGCGAAGAAACTGGCGAAGGACAAGAAGTTGACCTACGTCCACCCGTACGATGACCCGCTGGTGATTGCCGGGCAGGGCACCATCGGCATGGAAATTTTGCGCCAATACCAACACCCGATTGATGCCGTGTTTGTACCGGTCGGTGGCGGCGGCTTGATCGCCGGGATTGCCGCGTACATCAAGGCGTTGTCGCCCAAGACCAAAATCATCGGTGTCGAACCGGTGGACTCCAACGCGATGTCGGCGTCACTCAAGGCCGGTAAACGCGTCACGCTTGCACACGTCAATTTGTTTGCCGACGGGGTTGCTGTCAAGGAAGTCGGCGAAGAAACATTCCGGCTCGCCCAGCTGTTGGTCGATGAAATGGTGCTGGTGACAACCGATGAAATTTGCGCCGCCATCAAGGATATTTTTCAGGATACCCGCTCGATCATGGAACCGTCGGGCGGTCTGGCGCTGGCGGGCATCAAGCGCTATATCGAGAAGACCAAATCAAAGAATAAGACCTTTGTCGCGATTTGTTGTGGTGCCAACATGAATTTTGACCGGTTGCGCTTTGTTGCCGAGCGCGCATTGGTCGGTGAACATCACGAGGCGCTGCTGGCCGTGACGGTGCCGGAAACGCGCGGCAGTTTTAAACGCTTTTGCGAGACCATCGGCCCGCGCAACATCACCGAATTCACCTACCGTATCGCCGATGCGAAACAAGCGCATGTATTTGTCGGTGTCGCGATCAAGGGTCGTGACGAGCCGAAAAAACTGGTCGCACATTTCAAGAAACACGGCTTTCCGGCTATCGATCTCTCTGATGACGAAATGGCAAAGCTGCATGTGCGGCATCTGGTCGGCGGGCACTCACCGTTGGCGCGCGAAGAACAGATTTTTCGTTTTGAATTCCCGGACCGTCCGGGTGCGCTGATGAATTTTTTGTCGAGCATGTCGCCCAACTGGAATATCAGCCTGTTCCATTACCGCAATCACGGCGCGGATGTCGGGCGAATTTTGGTCGGCCTGCAGGTGCCAACCAATGAGCGCGCGCGCTTCAACAAATTCCTGAAAACGCTCGGCTACGCCTATGCCGATGAGACCAACAATCCTGCGTATCGATTGTTTCTAAAGTGAAACGCTAATATCGGCGGACGTTTTCAGGCGGTTATGCTTGAAAGCGCCCGCCATATCTGGTGTTTACTTTTTGTGAGTTGCCGATTTCTCGGCCTTCTTCTCTTCCGGTTTGTAGTCACCGATCACACCCTTGAGCGGGCAGGGTTTGAAGATCGGGCATTTGGCGCATCCTGAAACAAGGGCGACAGGGCAGAGCGTCATGGTGGTTTCCTTTTGATGTGTGGTGCGGGCCTGATTCGGCAGGCCGGCCTAATGTTACGCCGCTTTGCGCAACGGCGTCACGGCAATGTGTGATGCGACCGGCTTTCACACAGTACCTCCCGACCTTCCGCCAGCACCGGTTTTTGACCGGTCACGCCGTTTCCCTGCCATTCGTCGCATTTGCGACCGGCGGAATATTGCGCGCGGCAATATGCGTTCCACAACGCTTCGCCCGACCCATCCGACCCGCAAAGGAATCCAACATGAAAACAGTTTCAAAACTCGCCGGACTGGCTGTTACCGGCATCGTCATGAGTATGCTTGCGACCGACATCAACGCCGCCGATCTGAATGTCGAGATCAAAGGCAGCGGCGACAAAGGTAACGTGATGGTCGCCTTATATAAACAAACCGACAAATGGATGCGCGTTGCAAGCGGTGGCAGCCAAATGGTGCCGGCCAAAAAAGAAGGTGTCGGCGTGATGTTCAAGGATCTGCCCGAAGGTGAATATGCGATTTCACTTTTTGTTGATGAGAATGGCAACGGCAAACTCGACAGCAATGCCATTGGTATCCCGATCGAGCCTTATGCATTTTCCAACGACGCAAGCGGGGCTTTTGGCCCGCCGACCTTTGAGCAAGCGAAATTCGTGGTGAGCAAAAACGCAAAAACCGTCGTCATCAACATCAAATAACGAGGCCATCATGAACCGTCGCCATTTTTTCCAATCAGTCGGTGCGGCCGCGGCAACCGTCGCTGCCGGTACGGCGCTGCCTGCCGTTGCACAGGCACAATCTCCATCCGCTTCAACAGCACGCAAGGCGCTGTTTAACGGCTCGCCGCGTATGACGCCGTTGCGTGGTTATGCCGGGCAGGATGTGTTGTGTGAACGTGCGGCTATTGAAGGCAAGGTTCCGGATGCGCTACGCGGTGTGTTCTACCGCAACGGCCCTGGCCTGTTCGAGCGTGGCGTCGGCGCCACCAAGCAGCGCTACAGCCATTGGTTTGATGGTGATGGTTTGGTGCACGCATGGCGCTTCACCGACAAAGGTGTTTCGCATCGGGCACGCTTTGTCCAGTCAAAGAAATTTTTGGCCGAGCAGGCTGCTAATGAGTTTCTTGCACCGTCGTTCGGCTCTGCCTTCAAGGCGAAAATGCCGGTACGCAACAGCGATGATCTGAACACGGCCAACACCAACGTCTATAAATTGGGCGATCGGCTGCTGGCGATGTGGGAGGGCGGCTCGGCCACCGAGATGGATCCGGTGACGCTTGAAACCAAAGGCATCGTCGCGTGGACGCCGGAACTCAAACACATGCCGTTCTCGGCCCACCCCAAGATCGACCCGGACGGGACGTTTTGGAACTTCGGTACCTTGATGGGCAAGATGGTGCTGTACCACCTGTCAGCCAAGGGTGATTTGATCAAACACGCGGTGATTGATGCGCCTGCCGGCGGCATGGTGCACGACTTTGCGGTCACACATAAACACCTGGTGTTTTTGTTGCCACCAATCGGCATTGACTATGTGGCGATGCGCAACGGTGCGGCGTTTGGCCAGGCGCTGACGTGGAAAGGTAACGAATCCACCAAGGTGTTGATTGTTGACCGCAATGATTTCTCCAAGCGCCGAATTCTGGAAATGCCGGCGTTTATGGTTTTCCATTTTGGTAACGCTTGGGAAGCCAACAACGTCATTCGCGTCGACTTTGTGCAATCCAAAGACCTCAACATCATGAGTGACTGGATGCCACGCATGATGCGCGGCGAAACGGTTGCGCCAGACGCTTCGAATCCGGCGTTTGTCACCATCGATTTAAATCGCAGCACTTGCTCGGTGGCGATGCGCGACGAAAACTGCGAGTTTCCGCGTGTTGACCCCAGATTTGTCGGGCTGCGCAACCGTAACGTTTATTACCCGGTCGGAACCGGCGCGCGCGAAGAAGGATTTGGCTTTACCGGCGTGATGCGATTGGATACCGATTCCGGCAAGGTGGATCGTTTCAACTTCGCTGACGACGTTGCATTGGAAGAACACGTGATGGTGCCAAAACCGGGCTCGACCCGCGAGGGCGATGGTTGGCTGGTGGGGGTGGGGTTTGATGTCGCCGCACAACAGTCGTTTGCGACGGTGTTCGATGCGCTCAACCTTGCGGCGGGTCCGCAGGCGCTGGTGCGGCTGCCGTACTGGACGCCGGTGTGTTTTCATGGACACTTTCACGCGGCGTAATCGAGCAAACACGGGTGTTTCCACGGCATTTCGGCTGGAGACGCCCGTCGATTATAGGGTTCAAAATGTTGTTTCGCCGCCGTGTTGTGTTCCGCCACCACCATTCGCGCCGCGCCGTTGCCATTTGCGCCACGATTACGCCACCCGTCGTAATCTGCGCCCCGCGCACGGTACATCCGCGTTAAATTGGCGGCATTGGGCGTCGTTGAACGCACAATTCACATAAGGAGGAGCACATGAGCTTAAACCCCATCAAACCGTTGACCGACGCTATCACCTTCCCGTTTACCTTTATCTACGTGGTTGGGCTGTGTGCGTTTATCAATTACTTCACCTCCCCGGGATATTGGTGGGTGCAGTGGGTCGCGTTTGGCATGGGCATCGCCTTGATCAGCATCTGGTTTCGTGCCTTCAAATTTCTCGTTGCCACCGTCGGCATTGCTGCAGTGGGTTATTTCATCTACCGTTGGTGGAAAAACCGCCAGTCGATGAACGGCAAAGACGCTGCCGAGACGGCATTCGCCGAGGTTAAGCAATTGCCTGCCCGCAACCTGGCCGGCACCGCCAACAACGCCACAATCATCGACGTCGAGCGCTAGTACTGCCGCCTTAACCTGATCGGAATGACCATGGCATTTGCCCCCGAACACCAAGCCATTTCCGCCGCCGCTTCACGCGCTGCGATTGCGAAGCTCGACTGCGAAGTCGAAGGCAGGCATTTTCATCCGCTCGAGGCGTTCCCGCTGTTTCGCCGTTGGCCACGCAGTTTTGTGCGAAACGTCGTCTATACCCTGATCTTTAATGCCCTGTTTGCCGTGTTCTTCACAATCATGGGCTTGATTGCAGTCAGGGTGAAATCGTTTGAGCAGGTAATTGCCCTTTTTGGTAACAACCTGGTGATATCCAACGTTATCGGCTTCTCGTTCTGGATCGTGATGAATGCGATTGGTCCGGTCATGCGCAAGGTCAACGCCAGTTCGTTTTTGGCCGTCGTGCTGTTCTACGCCGTACTGGGCACCGTCATCGTGACCGCCAGTTTCTTTATGCTTTCGTTATTCCCCGGCTATGAAGGAATTGGTCGCTGGCTATTTACCACCCAGCAGTTTTTTACCAGCCTTTTCATTTCGCTGATTGTTTCGCTGGTACTTGCATCGGCGTGGCGCAATCGCGTCGGCGAGTTGGCGGCACAGATTGTGATCGCAGATGAGCGCGCCCGCGTCACCGCGGCAGAGCGCGCCACCACGCAGGCAAACCTGCGCGCATTGCAGGCGCAAATCGAGCCGCATTTTCTGTTCAACACGCTGGCCAACGTCACCAGCTTGATTCACACCAGGCCGGATGACGCCAAAAAAATGCTCGAGGAATTTATCGGCTACTTGCGGACCTCCCTTGCCACCAGCCGCGAAGCCGAAACGACCCTTGCACAAGAGTTTATGTTGATGCAGAGTTTTCTATCGGTACTGACCGTGCGCATGGGCAAACGCCTGACAGTAACTGTTGATCTACCCGATGCGCTCAAGGATTTCAGGCTGCCATCAATGTTGATTCAGCCGCTGGTTGAAAACGCGATCAAGCATGGCCTTGAGCCAAAAATAGAAGGCGGCAATATCGCGCTTTCGGCGAAGCGGAACGGTGACAAGGTTGAAATCTCGGTCGTCGATACCGGCATGGGCTTCCAGAATGCAACCTCCGATGGTATTGGGCTGACAAACGTGCGCGAACGATTGGACAAACTCTATGATGGCAGCGCGGCAATTTCGATTGAAGACAACCTCCCGGCGGGGACAAAGATTACCGTCTCGATTCCCGCTTGATCGAAAACGGACCGAGATGATAATCAAAGCGATATTGGCGGACGATACGGGAGCAGGGAATTCGCGGAACATGTTCCGCGCCTGCGAGCGCACAAGCGCCGTGCATGGCGCGCGGAGCCGAGCAGGAATTTGTGAAAGCCAACTGCTTGGCTTTCGCCCTGCGAGGCGGGTTCGCGATGCAGCGCGAACCCTATAGATGAGCAAAACTTAACTCAAAGCGAACTGCAATGAAAATAAAAGCGATATTGGCCGATGACGAACAAAACCTCTCCGACTATTTGCGGCAGCGCTTAAGCGCGTTGTGGCCCGAGTTGGAAATTGTTGCGCTTGCCGCCAACGGCGCTGAAGCGCTGCGTTTGATTGATGACCATGCGCCCGAGATTGTTTTTTTGGATATCAAAATGCCGGGCCTCTCCGGCTTGGAGGTGGCGGGGCGGATTGATGCCAAAACACACGTGGTATTTGTCACCGCTTATGATCAGTACGCCGTTGATGCTTTCGACAAACAAGCGGTTGATTACCTGCTAAAGCCGGTCACCGACGATCGTTTACAACGCGCGATTGCACGACTCAAGGACAAGCTGGAAAAAAAGGAAAGCCCACAGGATGTGGCGGCGATTCTAAAGTCGATTGCACAGGTGCTGCCGCACGCGAGGAACACACATTTGCGCTGGATTCGCGCCACGGTTGGCGAGTTGACCAAACAAATCGCGGTTGATGATGTGCTGTATTTTCAGGCGCAGGACAAGTATGTGAGTGTCTATCTGAAAGAGGGCGGGCGCGACATCGAGGCGTTGATTCGCACGCCGATCTCGGAACTGATCGGGCAATTAAATCCCGATGAATTCTGGCAAATCCATCGTTCGACCGTGGTCAATGTCAATCGCATTGCCGGCACCACCCGCGATGTGATGGGCCACACGCTGGTAAAGCTCAAGGATTCAAAAGCCGAGCTGCAAGTCAGCCGGGCCTATTCGCATCTATTCAAACAGATGTAGCAACAGGCGGGTCGTTCTCGCCACCATTGCCGGCCGTGCGGGGCATTTGCGCCATTTGCCGGTCGTGCCAACCCGACAGACAGAAAAACGCGACGATCGCACCGACCAGCGCCATAAACATATCCGATTGCGTATCCCAAGGGTCGCCCTGGGTGCCCAGAAATTCATCGGCGCCCTGACCCAGCAACAACGCCGCCCACCATTCGAACAATTCATAAAACGCCGAGAAGGCGAGACATATCGAGATGGCCAGAAAGGCCACCAGCGATTTAGGCTGGATTTTCCATTTGCGTATCAATAACTCGCGTGCCAGGATTGCCGGGACAAAGCCCTGCATGAAGTGGCCGATCTTGTCGTAGTTGTTACGCGTGAAGCCGAACCAATCCTGCATCCAAAAACCCAGCGGTACACGCGCGTAGGTGTAGGCGCCGCCCAGCATCAATACCAGTCCGTGCAGCAGGATCAGGCCGTACAAGAGTTGGGTCAATGGAAACCTGTTGCGGGTTGCCCACATCACGGCAAAGCCAACGATAGCGGGGAATACCTCAAGCCACCACGTCACCCGGTCAAACGGTGACCAGCCGGATAAAACAAGTCCCGCCAACCAGACGACGGCGGTGATCAATAGGGGTCTTGGGATACCTGTCATCGTCTTCACGCCTCCTTGAGCGCAGGCAAGTGTCGCATAATTTGCGCGTGCTAAAATTTTCCCATGCTCAATATCATTGTCAACGGCCAACCCGTTACCCAGCCAAGCGGTGCGCGTGTTGACGCGATTGTGGCCGGCATGCAGCTGGCAGGCAAACGATTTGCGGTCGAGCGCAACGGCGAAATCGTCCCGAAAAGCCGCCTGACAGAAACGCCGGTCGAAGACGGTGACCGATTTGAAATCGTTATCGCCGTCGGCGGTGGTTGATCAACATGCCGGACAATAATAACGTGGACGCCCCATTGAAGAATCTCGTGATTGCCGGCCAATCCTATCAATCGCGTTTGTTGGTGGGCACCGGCAAGTATCGTGATTTTGCCGAAACAAAATCGGCCATCGACGCCTCGGGGGCGCAGATTGTCACCGTGGCGATTCGCCGCGTGAACATCGGTCAGGACGCCTCGCAACCGAACCTGCTGGATTTTTTGCCGCTATCACGATTTACCATTCTGCCCAACACCGCCGGTTGTTATGACGCCAAAGAAGCGGTGCGCACACTCCGCCTCGCGCGTGAGTTGCTTGACGGCCACAAGTTGGTCAAGCTCGAAGTGCTGGCGGATGATTCAACGCTGTTCCCGAACATGCCGGAAACACTGATCGCGGCCAAAGAGTTGGTAAAGGACGGATTCGATGTGATGGTCTATTGTGCGGATGACCCGATTCAGGCCAGGGCGCTGGAAGATATCGGCTGTGTCGCGGTGATGCCGTTGGCCTCACTGATTGGTTCGGGTATGGGGATTTTGAATCCGTGGAATCTGGAAATCATCTTGGATCGTGTTTCGGTGCCTGTATTGGTTGACGCCGGCATTGGTACCGCATCGGATGCCACGATTGCGATGGAAATGGGCTGTGACGGCGTGTTGATGAACACCGCGATTGCCAAAGCGCGCGACCCGGTGCTGATGGCGGGCGCGATGAAAAAAGCCGTCGAATCGGGCCGCGAGGCATTTCTTGCCGGGCGCATGCCGAAAAAAATCTATCAGGCGTCGGCGAGCAGTCCGCGCGAAGGGCGCATCGGCTCTTAACTGGCGGCGGGAGGTTCGGCTAGCCTGCACATTTCATGGGGGTACGTTCGAGAGTGGGTCGATGGGCGTGCGATTTTTCGCTCGACCGACCGAGTAATATCGGGATATTGCGAGGGAGGAGAGCGGAAAAGCGCATGTCCAGCGGCCTGCTATCGAATGCGCAGGCCCGACGAAAATGGCCAGACCAAAAGGGATACATTGTCACGGCATTATCTTCCTGCTGGGCTCGCCTTGAAGAGGGGCCGACCCGTGAAATATGCAGGCTAAAAGCGCCAGAACACGCCAAACGAAACGTTTTCAGCGTCAACGTTGTTGCGGTCGGTAAAGAATTTGCGCGAGCGTTCCACTTCGAAGCGCAACCCGACGCTGGAATTGAAGTTGTATTGCACGCCAACACCGACCACGCCGCTGTTGAGTCCGCGTGGATTATTTTGTAACGTGATGCCATTCAGTGACGCCTCGCCATTGCCCGATGCCAGACTGTCATTGCGATACCCGGCGCGGCCGAGCAGGGACATATTTTTCATCAGCGGCAACGTACCGACCAGATCGAGGCCGAGCGTTGTTTCACGGATATTGTTGCCGACAGATTCGGCGGCAAAAATATTGCTGGTCGATGAGCGGCCGGCGTAACGCCCCTCAACCGAAAAATAGGGGGTAAAACGATAACCCAGCTTTATGCCCACACTCGGTTCGGTCGACAGACTAAGACCGTTGTTGGCGGTTGCCATCGTGTTGAGCGCGGCCAATTCACTCGGCGCGTCACCGCCGTTAAAGCCTGATTGCATCCGGTTGCGGTCATTGCCGAGCGAAACGCCACCGTAATACTGGGCGTGGGCGTTACCCGCCAGCAGCAGCAATGCGCAAAAAATGATCTGTGATCGTGTTCGCATCACTCGTCCGATTCCATCCCGGTTGATTCGTTTTTATGCCGCTTTTTATATTGATCTGCGCTACAACCAGCTTAAAGATATGCCTGTCCAAGCATAGCGTCAACCAAAATTAACGACTGCTTGGTAACAAAAAGCAAAGTCCAGCAAAGACGGGTATTTCCAAGCAAATATGTCTGAAAATGCCCGCCAATAAAGGCGCTAATATTTTTCTATTGGCGTCCAATAAGACCGTCAGGGCGCCGCTTTTGTTCCCTGGGTTTTGATCAGCAACAAACCCTTTAAATATTCGCCTTCGGGAAAATGAATCGACACCGGATGATCGGCCCCTGCCGACAGGCGCTGAACAATCTGTGCATCAACCCCCGCATCAAGCGCGGCGCCGGCCACAATTTTTTGAAATAGATCGATTGAGACACCACCCGAGCACGAATAGGTCATCAGATGTCCGCCCGGGCGCAATAATTTCAAGCCGAGCAGGTTGATGTCCTTGTAGGCGCGGGTGGCTTTTTCAACATGGTGTGCAGTGGGCGCGAGTTTCGGCGGATCGAGAATGATCAGGTCAAATGAGCGGCCCTGATCGCGCAACTTGCGAAGATGGGTAAATACATCCGCCTCCATCCATTCCATGCGGTCGGCATCGCATTGGTTCAGCGCGGCGATGCGTTTGCCGGATTCAAGCGCGGGGCCGGACGAATCAATCGACAACACCGATTTTGCACCGCCCAGCATGGCGGCAACACTCATGGTGCCGGAATAACAAAACGTATTGAGCACATCCGCGCCGTTCGCCAAGGCGCGCGTCAACACGCGGTTATCACGCTGATCCAGATAAAAGCCGGTTTTGTGCCCATGCGCAATATCGACTTCGATTGCCATGCCATTTTCCGAAATCAATGTTTGTGCCGCGAGTGGCTGACCGCGCAACAGCCCGGTTTGTTCCGGCAATCCCTCAAGCTTGCGCACGTCCGCATCGGAGCGCTCGTAGACTGTGGTTGCGCCGGTTGCGGCTTCCAGCAGCCTCGCCAGCAATTCCCGCTGCGGGTCGATCCCCGCCGTCGATAACTGCAACACCACCACGTCGCCAAATTTATCCGCCACCATGCCGGGCAGACCGTCGGATTCACCGTGAATCAAACGGTAAGCGTCGCCGGTGGCGGCCAGATGACGGCGGCGATAAATGGCGGCGGCAATGCGTTGTTGATAAAACGCCTCATCGATGACCTCACGTTCATCAAACGACAGCACGCGCGCGGCAATTTGTGACGCTGCCGAAAATGCGGCGGTACAAAGATATCGGCCGTTTTCAGCCACCACCCGCACAATATCGCCCGACGCAGCACCGCCATTGTCGAGGATGGCACCCGAGAAAATCCACGGATGCCGGCGCAGCAGCGATTTGTCGCGACCGAATCGGATGATGATTTTTTTCATGTTGCCATTTTAGGCGGTTTGCTCACCCGACTCGTAATGTCTGCCAGAGGCGGCGAGTGTGGGAAAATCCAGCCATGACCGATTCCGCCCCCGACCTGGACAAAGTTCCGCATCCACCGATCCGCAGCTATGTGTTGCGCCAGGGACGCCTGTCGACGGCGCAGGCGCGGGCGATTGACCATGGCGGCGCAAACATGGTCGGATATTCCGGCCGTCTACTTGATGTCGGTGCGGCATTTGGCCGTAATGGCACAACCATTGTTGAAATCGGCTTTGGCATGGGGCACGCAACGGCCGATATCGCTGCGGCGCTCCCCGCCGACAATTTTCTGGCAATCGAGGTCCACACGCCGGGCGTGGGTTCGCTACTCAAAATGCTCGCCGAACGCAACATCACCAATGTGCGGGTAGTGCAGCACGACGCCGTCGAGGTCATGACACACATGATCGCCGACGTATCACTCGCCGGTGTGCATATTTTTTTCCCCGACCCGTGGCCCAAAAAACGCCATCACAAACGACGCCTGATTCAACCGGCCTTTACCAAACTACTCGCGCAAAAAATCGCATTGGGGGGCTATATTCATTGCGCCACTGATTGGCAGGAATACGCCGAACATATGCTTGAGGTGCTGCAACACGAGCCGCTGCTGGTCAATACCGCCGACGGCTTTGCCCCACGTCCGGCATATCGGACAGAATCAAATTTTGAACGGCGCGGATTGAAGTTGGGCCATGGTGTGTGGGATATCGTGTTTAAGCGACGATAACGTCTTTCCGAACGCCACCATTTTGACGTCGTCTGTTTGGCGGGTGCATCCAAAACTTTTTGTGGTTCGTACAACCAGTAGGTGTTTCTCTTGAGGAAAACAACATGAACAATACACGCCGCCGTCAATGGCTCAAATCCGCTGCTGCATTGGGCCTGCTGGGTCCCGCCGGTATTTCCGGGCTGATTCAAGAGGTATTGGCAAAGGGTGACGTCCCGACCATCGCCGGTATCAATACCCTGCAGGGCACCGCAACCGTCAACGGCAAACCCGCTCGCGTCGGCACGCCGGTCAAACCGGGTGACCGTGTAACCACCGGCCCCAACAGTTTTGCCGTGGTCGTGGTCGGCAGGGATGCCTATTTGCTGCGCGACAACTCAACCGTGGTGCTGGAGGCATCTAAAACCAAACCGGATGTGCTCGACAGGGTGTTAATCCTCACCGGCAAGGTGTTGTCCGTGCTCGAAAAGCGTGCGCCGGATCAGCGCGTGCAGTTTCGTTCGCCCAACGCGACTATCGGTATTCGCGGCACCGGTTTTTACATGGAGATTCACGAAGGTCGAACCTATTTTTGTTTGTGCTACGGTGAAGCGGCGATTGACGGCGCGGGTATGAGTGAACCCAAAATTGTCAAAACCACACACCACGAATCCCCGCTGTGGCTGGATGATCGCAGCGGCGTCATGAAAGCCGAGAAAGGGCCTTTTATGAATCACACCGACGACGAACTCATCATGCTCGAAAAACTCACCGGGCGGGAGCCGCCATTTGTGAAGATGGGACTGACCGGCAAGTACTAGCCGCCGCGGCTGCTGACGTTGCCGCTACAACATCCTGCCGTAGAAGACGCGGGTGTCGTAGGCAAATTCAATTGCACCGTTGTGTTGATGCGCATCAAAAATTTCCCGCGCGCGCTTGGCAAGTGGCGCGTAGTTCGCGTGCCCGATGGGCGGCACATATGATGCCGAGTGCAGGCGTCCCATCAAGCCATCAAAATCGAAGCGTTGCTGATTGTCGAATGTCGCTTCAAGGTATGGCCCGCCGAAGAATGACGCAAACATCGCCGGGTCCTGGATATTTTTGTGGTTGACTTGTTTGTAGTCGGTGCCCCAGGTCTGCAGCAACGCTTCGTAGTCACGCAAAAACGCGGTTGTGTCGACGCGACGGTCGTTCCAAATCAGCACGACCCAGCCGGCATCATTCAGGATGCGCATGAATTCCTTGCGCGTCTTATCGCGATCAAACCAGTGGAACGCCTGGCCTGCAAGTACAAAGTCAATTGATTTTGATGGTAGACGGGTGGCTTCGGCGGTGCCGTCGATGCTGGTGAAACGTCCAAAGTCGGCCAGAAACTTCTCTCCGGCCCCGCGCATTTCGCGATTTGGTTCAACACCAACCACAGCGTTGCCATTTTCCAGAAATAGTTTGGTGAGAATGCCGGTGCCCGACCCGATGTCGGCGATCACGCTGTCCGGTGTCATGCTGCAATCTGCCGCGAGCAAGTCGATGATTTCGACCGGACAATGCGGCCGGTATTTCTCGTAGTCTGCGACGCGGTCGGAAAATCTTGTCGTGGCATCAGCCTTCGGATGGTGTGTGGTCATCTGGCGGGCAGGATTAAAACCACTCCGGCTTCATCTCAAGGGTTGTGTCGTCGAGTGAGGCAAGCAGATCCAGCATCGGCCCCACTTTCGGCAATTCAACGTTAAAAAAGTAACGACATGCATGCCACTTGCCGTGATAGAAGTCACTATCGCCGGCGTGGTAGTGCGTTGACGCCGCGAGTGATTGCGCCAGCCAGATCCACGCCATGACGACGTGGCCGAACGCCTCGAGATAAATCGTGGCGTTGGCCAGGGTCTGGTTGATATCTTTTGCGCCCCACAACGATTGTGTCACCGCAGCGAGCCGTGAAACCTGTTGCGCCAGGGCGTTGGCAAAACGTTTTGTGTCAGGGTGTGATGACTGATGCGCCTGCTGAATGGTTTGGTTGATACGCGCACCCAACAACTTGAACGCCGCGCCATCTTGCATGACCACCTTGCGTCCGAGCAGGTCGAGGCCTTGAATGCCGTGTGTACCTTCGTGAATTGCGTTGAGACGGTTATCCCGATAAAACTGTTCGACCGGAAAATCGCGTGTGTAACCGTAGCCACCCAACACCTGGATCGCAAGCGAATTGGCTTCCAGACACCATTGCGACGGCCAGCTCTTTGCAATCGGTGTGAGTATGTCCAGCACAAGTGTTATCGCCTTGCGTGTGGCATCGTCGCCCGCTGTTCTTTCTTCATCAACCAACTTGGCGCAATAGAGGTTCAGTGCCAGCGCGCCTTCGACATACGATTTTTGCGCGAGCAGCATACGCCGCACATCAGCGTGCTCAATGATCGGCACCTGCGCGCTGGCCGGGTCTTTGGCTGATACCGGCCTGCCTTGCGGCCGGTTTTTTGCGTAGTCGAGTGAATGTAGATAGCCGGTATAACCAAGCATCGTTGCGCCAAGACCCACGCCAATACGCGCCTCGTTCATCATGTGAAACATACACGCCAGACCCTTGTGCGGTTCACCAACCAGATAACCGACGGCCCCCGGCGTGCCGCCTGGCAGGAATTTGCCTTCACCAAAATTGAGCAGGCAATTGGTGGTGCCCCGGTAACCCATCTTGTGGTTCAGCCCGGCGAGCACCAGGTCATTGCGTTCACCAATCGTGCCGTCTTCGTTGACCAAATGCTTGGGAACAATAAAGAGTGAAATGCCCTTCACACCGGCAGGTGCATCCGGCAAACGCGCCAGCACCAGGTGCACGATGTTTTCTGACATGTCGTGCTCGCCGCCTGAAATCCACATCTTGTTACCGAACAAACGATAGGTGTTGTCTGGCTGCGGAACTGCGCGCGTCTTGATGTCGGAAAGGGAGGAGCCCGCTTGCGGTTCAGATAAACACATCGTGCCAAAAAACCGTCCGGCCAGCATCGGCTTCACAAAGGTGTCGATCTGTTCTGATGTGCCGTGTGCCAGCAACAAATTTGTATTGCCGATGGTCAGGAATGGGTATGCCGCGGTTGCGCAATTTGCCGCCATGAAGTACGCCATCATCGCTTTGTCGATCAACACCGGAAGCTGCATGCCGCCAAGCGACTCATCTTGTGATGCGGCGATGAGGCCAGCTTGGTTAAACGCATCAATGGCAATTTTGACCTCAGGCAGTACCTTGACATTGGTGCCGTCAAAGTGTGGCTCGTTCAGGTCACTTTTTCGGTTATGCGGCGCAAAGGAATCGGTGGCGATTTTTTCCGCGATATCCAATACCGCGTCAAACGTCTCGCGGTCGTGCTGGGCATAACGTGTTTGTTGCGTCAGCGAGGTGGCATCAAGCCATTCATAAAGCAGAAAATTCAGATCGCGACGTGAGAGGAGGAGCGACATGTTGATGGTTGTCTAAATGGGATGGCCAGAACTTGGGTCCCGTCCCACGGCGCGCCCTGCATGGCGCACCGGTTGCGCGAGCGCGAGGCGATGCCTCGCGAAACCCTCGCTCCACCCTGCGCGGGGACTGCGATGATTGCCTTCGGCAATCATCTTGCTTTTCTCGGCATGTGTTGGAAGATCCGGTCGTATATCCAGTTGGGCAAGATGCGTAGTACGCGTCCCGCGATTCCCATCGTCCACGGAATGACGGTGAACGATGTTTTGGCATCGATGGCGCGTGCAAACCGAATTACCGCCTGATCGACGTCGATCAGAAACGGCATCTTGAATTTATTCACTGCAGTCATCGGTGTGCGGATATAGCCGGGGCAGATGGTGACAACTGAAACGCCGGACGGGCGTAATTCAACGCGCAAACTTTCGCAATAGCTGATGGCCGCCGCCTTTGATGCCGAATAAGCGCCGCCGCCGGGAATGCCGCGAAAGCCGGCCACGCTGGCAATACCGACCAGTGTGCCGCTGCCTTTGGTTTTCATGGCATCGACAAAAGGGTGGAATGTGTTCACCATGCCCATGACGTTGATATCAAATACCTCCTGAAACGCAGCAAGGTCATCTTCAATTTCAGTCAGCGTGCCGCGCGACACGCCGGCATTGGCGATGACGATGTCGGGTACACCGTGTTTTTCAATAAACTGATTGGCCGCAGACTTCAATTGCGCAACGTCACGCACGTCACAAACATAGACTTCCGGTCGGGGCGAAATACCGGCGGCGACCCTTTCGAGCCAGTCGGCACGACGCGCCACCAGACCAAGTTGCGCGCCCTGCGTCGCGTAATGTCGCGCCAACGATTCGCCGATGCCGCTTGATGCGCCCGTGATGAATATTTTTTTCATGCAGACAGTTTATCAGCCTGCAGATTGCATCAAAGACCACAGACTGAAACAAAATCGGCACCCGCAGGTGCCGATGGTCGGGCGAGTTGAACGGACTATTTGGCCGCAGCAGGCGCCGTTGATGTCTTGGCCGGTGCCGCCTTTGCGGGCGACGCTTTCGGCGCAGCCTTTGGCGCGGCTGCTGCGGGTGACTTCATCAATGCACGTTGTTCGGCGATCAAGCGGTCGAGCGTGTCAAAAATATTCGCGCCGCCGACTTGTTGAACAATAAAACGGCCGTTGACCACAATCATCGGTGTTGCAGTGATTTTGTATTGTCCGGCCAACCCCCTGCCACGCATGATTTTTGATTGCACCGAGAAAGAACGCTCGACGGATTCGTATTGCGCCGGATCGACACCTTGCTTTTCAAGCCATTTCAGCATGGTTGGTTTATGCGCAATCATGACGCGGTCGTTGAAGATGGCTTCAAACAATTTTTTATGCAGCCGGTCGACCTGGCCCATCGCTTCGAGTGTATAAAAAATCGGAATGTCGTCAACGCCGCTCGAGTTGAAACCGGCCGGAACACGTTTGAGCCGGACATCCGGCGGCAATTTTTTGGCCCAGGTTTCGAGCGCCGGCTCAAGGTTTGCGCAATGAATACAGCCATAACCAAAAAACTCCAATACTTCGATTGTTCCGTCGTTCGATGTCGGTTGCACCGGGTCGAGCAGCACCACCTCTTTGGCCTGCCCTTGGGCGAAGACAGCTGTTGAAAAGATTGCCGAAACTGCTGCGATCGACAGCGAGAACGCCGCCATCAGCGCGATAAATCGTGGAATGCTGATCGGGGAAAGGTTGCGCGTCATGAAAAATCCTATGTATGAATTGAGGCGGCTTGCGTGATGGCGGGTTAATCCGCCTTGACGACAGCCGCGCCGATGCCGTTTTGTGACAATACAACCT
>JANMNT010000246.1:0-2503 GCA_031368465.1 Burkholderiales bacterium | reverse complement strand
GCCGACCATTCAAAGTGAACTGGGCGTCAACTTCCAGATTACCGGAATACCGACCTCCCAAGAGGCAAAAAATCTTGCACTCTTGATGCGTGCCGGCGCGCTTGCCGCGCCGATGGAAATCATCGAGGAACGCACAATTGGCCCGAGTCTCGGTGCGGAGAATATTGACAAGGGCAAAAATTCGCTGCTGTTCGGGTTTGCCTTGATCACGGTATTCATGGTGTTTTATTACGCGCTGTTCGGCGTGATATCGGTTGTGTCGCTGGCGGCGAATTTGTTTTTTCTGCTCGCACTTTTGTCGATGTTGCAGGCGACATTAACGTTGCCGGGTATTGCCGCCATCGCGCTGACGCTTGGTATGGCGATCGATGCCAACGTTCTGATCAACGAGCGCATCCGTGAAGAATTACGCAACGGCATGTCGCCGCAAATGGCGATACAGGCGGGCTATGACCGCGCCCTGGATACGATCATCGACTCAAACATTACCACCCTCATCGCCGGTCTGGCGTTGCTCATTTGGGGATCGGGGCCGGTACGCGGGTTTGCGGTTGTGCATTGTCTGGGAATCATCACATCGATTTTCTCTGCCGTGATGGTTTCACGGGGCATTGTCAATCTGATCTATGGTGGCAAGAAGAAGGTGGCAACACTGCGTATTGGTGATGTGCATTGGGACAAGCCCGCAAAACAACTCAAGGCGTGACGTGTTGATCAGGTTGTATGGACCGTTGTGTCAACGGCCCGGCCATTTGTACTTACAACGTCTTTAAAAAGTAAAAGGCAGCAGAAAATGGAATTCTTCAAATTCAGAAAATCGATCCCGTTTATGAAACACGCGTTGGTCTTCAACGTGATTTCATTCGTCACATTTTTGCTTGCCGTGTTCTTTCTCTGGAAAAACGGTTTGCATCTTTCGATTGAATTTGTCGGTGGGACGGTGATGGAAGTGCAGTATGCAAAGATGGCCGAGCCCGACCGTGTGCGTGCGACACTCGAAAAGGCGGATTTGGCGGCAGAAGTGATCCGGTTCGGTTCGCCGCAGGACGTGCTGATCCGCCTGCCGAAACCGAGCGCCACCGACCAGAATCAAAATGCCGCAATGCAAAAGCAGAATGATGCGGTGATGCTGGCGCTGTGTGCGGCTGAAGCCACAGAGACGTCAAAATCTGTTGAGCAAGTTTGTCCGACGGACGTTGATAAGAAGAAGGACGCCGCCGTCAGGTTGACCCGGACGGAATTTGTCGGCTCATCGGTCGGCAAGGAACTGGCCTACGACGGTGCGCTTGCCTTGTTTGCGGTTTGTATCGGCATCATGGCCTATCTGGCAATCCGTTTTGAATGGCGCTTCGCGGTGGCAACCATCATTGCCAATCTGCACGACGTCATCATCATCCTCGGTTTTTTTGCGTTTTTTAAGTGGGAGTTTTCGCTGCCGGTACTTGCGGCCGTGCTGGCAATTCTTGGTTATTCGGTCAACGAGTCGGTCGTTGTGTTTGACCGTGCGCGTGAGAATTTTCGCAAGATGCGCAAGGCGACAACCACGGAAATTTTCGACGCCGCCATTACCGGCACCATCTCCCGCACCATCATCACCCACGGCACCACACAGATGATGGTGATTGCGATGTTGGTGTTGGGTGGTCCGACCTTGTACTACTTCGCGCTTGCGTTGACGATCGGTATTTGTTTCGGCATTTATTCTTCGGTGTTGGTCGCCTGTCCGATTGCGAATTATCTCGGCGTTTCACGCGAAGATTTTGTCAAGCCAACGAAGAAAGAGGGCGAGCCGGAAGTTATTTCCGCACAGCCCTGACCGGCCGGCGACCGGGATCGACCGTGGAGTGGATCGGCACGCTGGTTGAATTGTTTCTGCATCTTGACAAGCATCTGGCAGTGCTCGGCGCCCAGTACGGCGCATGGATCTACGCAATCCTGTTTACCGTCATTTTTGCCGAAACAGGATTTGTTGTCACGCCGTTTTTGCCGGGTGATTCGCTTTTGTTTATTGCCGGTTCTCTCGCTGCACTCGGCGCGATGGATGTCCATTTGCTGGTTGTTCTGCTGTTTGTTGCGGCGGTCGCCGGCAATACCGTTAATTATGAAATCGGACGCTGGCTCGGACCAAAGGTTTTCTCGCAGCAACAATCACGCTGGCTAAATCCCCACTACGTTGAACGAACCCATGTTTTTTTTGAGCGGTGGGGCGCCATGGCGGTGATCATTGCGCGCTTTGTACCGTTTTTACGTACCTATGTGCCGTTTGTTGCCGGTATCGGCGCGATGACGCGCGGTAAATACCTGTTGTTTACCGTGTTGGGCGCCGCGCTTTGGATTGGATCACTCACCTATCTCGGCTATTTTTTTGGCAATATCCCATGGGTAAAGGCCAATCAGGGTTTGATTGTCATCGCGGTGATTATTTTGAGCATCATGCCGATTATCATCGGCTTGATCCGCGCCAAATTTGCAGGCCGCAAGACTTCTTAACGTGTTTTTTCTT
>JANMNT010000257.1:0-2702 GCA_031368465.1 Burkholderiales bacterium | reverse complement strand
GAAGCCTGCACCGACGTAGATCGTGGTGGTGAGGTTGCTGGTGCCGCCGGCGTTGTTGGTCGCGGTTTCTTTGATGCGGCTGTGGGTGCCGTCGTAATCGTAGCTGAGGCTGTTGCTGCTGCCGATGGTGGGGATGTTGCTATTGCTGCCGGTCATCAGGGTGGGCAGGTTGAAAGGGGTGTAGGTGACGGTTCTGGTGTTATCGGTATAGCCAATGAAGTTGCCGTTGGCGTCGTAGGCGTGGGTCTTGATGATGCCGTTGATGGTGGCCTGCGTGACGGCGTGTGGGCCGGCACCGTTGGGGCGACTGGTGCTGCCATAGGTGATGGTGCCAACATTTCCTGTCGTGCCGCTCTTGCTGAAGAGGTTACCGTCGGCGGTATAGGCGAATTGGCCGGTGCAGCTCGGGGCGGTGCCGGCGACGGCGCTGGTGACGCGGCTTAGGCTGTCGCTTTTGCCGCCGATTTCGCTAGACAGAAAAACACGAGGATTGGTGGGTGACTTCGAGCAAAAGTGCTTGGAGCGGCGCATCAGGGGCGGTGTTTTGGTTGAAGGCAATCGTGGTGTGCGGCGGGGGAAATTCAATTCGAACACGAACGCTTTAGTTTTTGATTCAACTACCGAAACTATTTAGTCGGTACGGCCGCCACCGGTTCGATCCGTATGCCGCTTACGAACGCTTCAAAGGCTTGGTCTAGCGCTTGTATCGTCACGCCTTTGGGCAGTGGCGCAGACTCAAACCAGTAAGATGCCGAAGCAGTCAATTCGCGGTCGATCACACGCCAATAGACCAACCCTGCGGGCGAGCCATCTCTATAGCGATGCTCTAGTCGTGCCCAAACGCCGTCGCCCAACTTTTTTATTTGCAACGTTTCGGCAATCGTTTTGGGATCGCGCGGATCGAGGGGCTTAAATTGTCGGGCGGATTTAGTATCGACCGGTTTTAGGATACGAAGCACGCGGTGACGCAGACGTTCTTCGATGTCGACTGGCTCGGTCAAGTCCGGGGTCTTGGCGCGAATGATATAGAAATTTAGCGTAACCGCGTACTTGTCCCTACAAAACAATCCGTCGCACGGAAACAAATCTGCGATATAGGGCGAATGCCCTTCACCGGGGTCGAACCATCGCATGAGAGGTTTTATCCACTCCCGCGCACCAACTACCCTAGGAATAGAGAGTTTGATCCCAGCCCCTTCGGTCACGTGCGCGCCTTGGTATTCGATTGCTGGTGCACTCGTGGCCACAGGAATATGGTTGCATCCTGTTAGAAGGATTAGGAAGAGAAGATGTAGGCGCTTTGTCATTATTTCCCCGGGAAGTAGGAACATGATGAATGTGGGCTGCTTTGGCAAGCGCCAAACAAGCGCGGCGCGGCACCTATCGATTGGAGAACCGACATAAAACTGGTGGCATTTCTGCCCACGATGGTCGCCACCAAGTCTCTCTGGTTGACCAGGAATCGGCCCACCGATGCGCCCATATTGTGTGCAGCGGTTGTGAACGAGGCTTGGTTCGCAGCCGGGCCAAACGCTTCCACATGCAATCGTCCTTCAAAGTCAAACCCGCTCAAGTTGCGCATTGCACTCTGCACAATCAGTGAACCCTGGCTGTGGCCGACGAGATTGATCGTCGCGCCACCGGCAAGCGACTCCTGCAACATGTTTGAGAGTTGTTTCGAAATATCTGTGCCCAGCCCGATAGCATCGCGAAATGACTGGCCCAAGTCAGCGAAGATGCCTTGGGTGGGATTGTACGCGAGGAAGTAGCGCTGGTTGTCGAATGCCTTGGCAAGACTTCCGGCAGCCTCGCCGATTTCGATGCCGAGGCCGTTCACACCCACGTTGACGTGTCCTGAGTTTGGAAGCGCATCGACATCAGCTGTGCTAAATCCTGGGCCCTGTTGGTTTTTAGTCACATCCTTCAATGCCATCTGCTCCCCACCGAAAAAGCCTCTGCCCATCTCCAAGCCCACGTAAACCGCCGCCGCGCTGATTGCCCCACGCTTGCATGATCCCCCCGACATTGCTGACGACGCACACCCTAGCGCGGCGCGACCGGCCACACCGAAATTTCCACTAACGCCCGCCGTAATACTGGCAAAGAACGCGCCCTGTATCGCGCTCTGGATGTTCCCGCCCATTATGCCGCCAGAGGCAAATCCAGCTGCTGCACTTGCAATCGCATTTGCACCAACAGCGGAGAATCCCTGACCAACTGCCCATGCCTGCGCCGCACCAAACGTAAAGTAAGATGCGACCGCCGCCGTCACCGGCCTTCTAATCTCCGTCCACGTACTGTACCCACTCGGGTCGGTATACGCCAACGGATTGTTGAGCACATAGCTGTAGCGATTAAAGTTCTGCCCGTTGTAAGGCTCACTGATGACAGGGTCCGGCTGCAGGAAGCGACCGATCATCGGGTCGTAAATGCGGCCATTCATGTGAATGAGACCAATCTCGTCCTGATGCTGGTGCCCGGTGTAACCGCGTTGGCTTACGTAGCTGTCAAGATCGGTTGCGGTCAGGCTCGCGGTGAAGCTGTTGGGAGCGTTGGTGGATGTGGTTTTTCTGCGGAGGCCCCAGGTGTCAAAGCCGAGTGCGGTCAGGTTGGCCGTGGCCGTGCTGTTGGCGTTGGCATCAAACTCGGCCAGCGGGCTGCCCAAGTGATCCTTGAACCAGTAGCGGCTGCTGGTATTGCTG
>JANMNT010000155.1:0-6716 GCA_031368465.1 Burkholderiales bacterium | reverse complement strand
CGTGGTATTCCAGTTTTTCCAATTGTTGCCGACACTTTCTGTTGCCGAAAATCTGATGCTGGCCATGGAGTACGTCGATAAGATTCCTGCCGCGCAACGCCGGTCACGCGCGGAAGAGTTGCTCGATCGGGTTGGGCTGATTGACCAGGCCAACAAATTGCCGTCGGCATTGTCGGGTGGCCAGCAGCAGCGTGCCGCCATCGCGCGTGCACTCGCCAACGATCCGCCGATCCTGTTGGCGGATGAGCCCACCGGCAACCTTGACAGCGAGACAGCCGCAGACATCAATCTGTTGTTCGCCCAACTCATTGGCGCCAACAAGACCATTATCGTCGTCACACATGACGCCAATCTTGCCGAGGATGCGGAGCGTGTCATCCGTTTGAAGGACGGTGCGATTGCGTCAGACAAAAGGCTGGCCGGCGGAGCCCCAAACGCATGAAGATGCGGTGGCGCAAAGTGCGTGGTGACCCTCGCCAATACCGGTCGCAATGGGCGTTGATGCTGTTTATTCTTGTGATTGGTATTGCAGGTGTGATGGCGGCATTAAATGCACGCGCCATACTCTCACGTGAAATTCCCGTCAGCTTTGAAAGCGCCAGGGTTCCTGATCTGGTTGTTTGGGTTGATCGTCTTGATGCCGCCACCTTATCGCTGGTGCGCGCGGTTGACGGTGTCGGCGCGGCAGATATGCGCGGCACCATCATCACCCGCGTCGCAACCACGGCAGGCGGCTGGCTGCCAATGCGGCTGTCTGTGGTGGATGATTTTTCAGCGCAACAGACGGGCGTTGTCCATCTGCATGGCGGGGGTGGCAATTGGCCGGATAGTGCAACAACAATTTTTATCGAACAGTCTGGCCGATCGATTATTGCCGGTGATGTCGGTAAGCCACTTGCGGTGCGAACCGCCAGCGGTGAAATTTCAAACATTGTGGTCGGTGGGTTTGTGCATGACACCGCGGTGGCGCCGAGTACGCAGGAGCGGATGATTTACGGCTACATCACACCGGCGGCAGCCAAACGCCTCGCGTACAACACTAATTTTGACCAACTGTTGGTCAAGATGCCGGTCCGGGGAAGTGACAATGACGTCGCCGAATTGGCGGCGTCGATCAAGAAAGTTTTGGGCGAGAGTGGTGTGACTGTCTCACGCACTGATTTGCGCCAGCCGCAACATCCGCATCAGGGATTGATGATGGCGATGTTGCGTGTGCTCGCCATTCTTGCCGCGCTCGCGCTGGCCAGCGCCACGGCGTTGACGGGATACCTGTTCTCCGCGTGGATGCGTCGCGAAGCGCGGCAGGTGGCGGTGATGAAAACCATCGGCGCCCAAACGTATCATATTGCGTCGCAATATCTGCTGATGGCGTTGCCGTTGATTGTGATGGCAATCGCGATTGCATTTCCGGCGGGCATTTGGCTCGGGCAAATACTGGCTGGATTTGAGGCCGATATTCTGAATATCGATCTGTTAAGGCGTGATGTACCGATGACATTATTGCTGCAAGCGTTGGTGATGGTGGTTTTGGTGCCGTTGGTGGCGATGGCGTTGCCCATCATTCGTGCCGCCCGTAAATCCGTGCGCGAAACATTGGCGGACCCCGGCATTGCCGCACTCCCTGTGCTGACCCGTTTTGTGTCACAACTGTTGGTGTTTGGCCGCAGCGTTGGTTTTTCGCTCGGTATGCGCAATGCCTGGCGCCGGCCCTGGCGTCTGACGATCATGGTGCTGGCGTTTTCAGCCGGTGGGGCGCTGCTGTTGACCACCCGCAGCAATTACGAAAGCCTGATGCATGTTGTCGACACTAATCTGGCCGAGCAAGCGCATGACATCGAGGTGTTTATGCCGCAAGCCGTGTTGCCGGTCGACTTGGAACGCGTCGCGCGCAGCACCGGCGATACCACCGTGGCCGAAGCCTGGCGGCGTGCACGCGTCACCACTGGCGCGGCGGCGGGCGAGGGTGAATCGCCCGAGCGTTTTGGACTGGTTGGTTATCCCGTGCAGTCGCGATTATTCAAGCGACCCGTGGTCGAGGGGCGCTCACCGCGTGCCGCCAACGAAATTTTGGTGACGCGCTATCTGCACAACATCAATCCGGCGCTGCGTACCGGCGCAAAGGTCGGACTGGTGTTTCGCGAGCGTCGAACCTCTGTCGAAATTGTCGGCATGGTTGACGAAATTGCGTCGGCAGTGGCGTATGCGGACGCCGCCACGTTTGATCGTATCACCGGTCTCGATGAGCGGGCCGGTACGGTCCGGATTAAAACCAACAATGCTGATATCGAAATGGCGGCCAACACGCTTGATCGGGCATATATGACGGCGAAACTGCCGCCATCGCAAATTTTCACCAAAACGATGTTGCGTGATTCACTCGAGGAACATTTTTTTGTGGTCGGCGAGGTGATTCGTATTGTCGCGTTTGCGATTGCGTTTGTCGGCGCGATTGTGTTGGTTGCGGCAACGGCACTGAACGTCGCCGAGCGCGCGCGCGAACTCGCCATCATGCGTACCATCGGCGCCACCCGCCACCACATCATGTCGACACTGCTGGTGGAGGCGGTGAGTGTGGTGGTGCTTGGCATCACAATTTCGATTGCAGGGTCGGTTGTATTGACCCGCGCCATGCTCGATGCCGCCGAACGACTGCTGCTACACGTCAGTGTGCCATTGATATTTTCGTCGTCAGGCATGTTGCAACTGTGTGCCAGTGCCGTATTGATCGTTGCGACCGTCTGGGTGTGTTTGTATCTATCGCTGCGCCACTCGGTGGTGACGGCGCTGGCATACGAGTAGGGTCGCCGGTACTGGCGGTGCAGAGTAGAAAAGCGCCTGAATCAACTATCGCGACGCATCATGGCGCTTTAGCATGCTTTTCCACTTCAGCAACGTTGTATCTGCGGTCATCAATGCCGCACCATTGACAATCGCGGTTGCGGCAATGAAGCGGTCGGCAGGGTCTCTGTGTGGCAGGTCAAGGTGAACTGAAAGCATCGCAATTTCGCCATCAACGGGAATCTCAATTAAACCGGCGGCAAGCAGTTGGGTGCGCCAAGCGGCAGGTGTCTGCATGAGCCGCACTCGCTTGGCCGCATGCAGCATTTCACACTCCCAAAAACTAATTGCACTAACGGCCAAACCGCCGGCGTCCCATGCTGTCTGTATGAACCGCCTTGCGGCTTTTCCCAACGCGGCGTCGTCCTGATTCATCCAGATGAGCGCATGGGTGTCGAGCAAAATCATTTGCTGGCGTCCCATTTCACCTCAATCGGCGCAACGATGTCTTCCCTAATTTCAATCATGCCCTTGTGCAACCCAAACGGTGACTTTGGGCGCAGCGTTGCAGGCGGATGCAATTCGGCAACGGGCTTGCCATTCTTGGTAATAAGTATGCCCTCACCGGTGGCAGCGACCTTGTCCATCAACGCAAGACATTTCGCCTTGAATTCGGATGCCTGAATGGTTTGCATAATGATACTTCCTAAATATGACTATAGTGGTGACCATGGTCATTCTAACGCAAGCCGCGCGCCGAGGCAAACAGGGGTTGTTTTGCCAGGTTGCCGCGCAGCGCTATCGCGGCATACTCAACAGAAAAGTGCGAGTCGTTGTCCAGCTTGCCGTTTCGGGCAAAAAAGCCTCAAAGACAGCGTGGATGCTAGCCTTTGTCAGCCAGCCGCGTGCGCGGAAAAGTGTGGATTCTCAATCAGACCAATGACGTTGCCAAACGGGTCAATCACCGTCGCGGTCTTGATGCCGCCACCCACATCCGTGACCGCGTCTTTGATGTTGGCACCAAGCGCCAACACACGCGCCACCTCGGCCTCGATATTGTCAACACCCCAATAGGTGGCCACACCATCACCGTCGGGCAACAGGCCGAGCTCATACCCGCCGACATTAAACCCAACATAAAACGGCTCATCAAAGTAGGGCGGGTGTCCGACCCATTGTGTGAACCAAGCCTTGGTTGACGCGAGGTCGGCGGCGCGGTAGATGACGGTACGCAGTCCGAGCAGCATATTTATTTTTTCCAATCGGGGTGGGCTTGGCGCAATTCGCGCTGCTGCTCGATCAATGCCTGATAAAACGCAAAACGCTGCGGCTCAATCTTGCCTGACTCGGCGGCGGCAATCACCGCGCAACCGGGCTCATCCATGTGTGCACAATCGTTGAATTTACATTCGCCAAAATAAGTGCGGAACTCCGGCATCGCATAGGCGATATCGTCTTCCTCCAAATGAAACAGGCCGAACGACTGCATGCCGGGTGAATCAATAATCGCCGTGTCTTTATCGAGCCAATACATGCGTGTGTAGGTGGTGGTGTGTTTGCCGGAATTCAGTGCAATCGAAATCTCACCTTCCCTGGCGACATCACGCATCACCAGATTGTTCACCGTGCGCGATTTGCCCATGCCGGACTCGCCGACGAACAGGGTTTTTTTGCCTTCCAGCAATGGCCGCAACGGACCGATGTCAAATTTGGCCGAGATCGGCAGCACGTTGTAACCGATGCGTTCAAGGTGTCTAAGTGAAGCGTGCGACGCTTCAAACTCGGGCAGATCCATTTTGTTGAGCATGATGGTCGCCGGAATATTGGCGGCTTCGCAGGCGAGCAGACACAGATTCAAAAAGGTTGGTGAAAACGGCGGGCTCGGCGCGCAGATGATGACCGCCTGATCGATATTGGCGGCAAGGGTTTTTTCGCGCCAGACATCCTGACGAAACAACACATTCTTGCGCGGCAGCAACTCATCAATACGTGCCGCTTTGGGGCCGGTCATGCTGACCATCACCTCGTCGCCGCATGTCACATCCTGTTTTTTGCCCTTGCGGCTTGCCACGCACTCGGTTTTATCGGCCAATTCAATCAAGTAGTCGCGGCCAAAGTCACCGGTCACCAGCGCTTTTATTGATTTGGTCATTTGATCAGCGCGTCGATTTTGGCTGCGCAAATAAAATCGTTGAGCGTGATGCCGCCGGCGTCGTGGGTCGAGTAGGCCACTTCACACCGGTTGTAATGCACACTCATATCGGGGTGGTGATCCTGTTCATGCGAGACCCACGCCGACGCGTTGACAAAGGCGATGGTCTCGTAATAATTTTTGAACCGAAATGTTTTATGAATCTCGTTGCCCACACGCGTCCAGCCGTTTAATGTCGTCAGATGTGCCGCAATGGTTGCGTCATCAAGTGCCGTGGCCTGGCCACCGGGTGCACAGTGCATGTTGGCGAGCGTCGCGATGGTCATATGGGCAAGTGGTCGATGGATTGAAGGGTCGAAGGTTTAAACGTTCAAACGGGCCGGGCCAACGATTGTAAGTGGGCGATACGGATGGCTGCCGGCGGGTGTGAATCATAAACCGCCGAATGCAATGGGTCGGGTGTCAGGGTTGAGGCATTATCCCGATAAAGCTTGACCAGTGCCGAAACCAGGTCACGTGCGTCGGTTTGCGACGCCGCGTAAGCATCGGCCTCAAACTCGTGTTTGCGCGATACCAGGCTCGAGAGCGGTGTCATCCAGAACGTGAATACCGGCAGCACGGTGAAAAACAGCACCAGCGACACGGCCACGTGTGCGGTGCCGGTTTGCGGCAGCCCCAGCCCGGCATAGAACCACGGCTTGTCGATCACCCAGCCCATCAATGCCAACACCACAAATGTCACGGCAAAGGTGCCCGCCATGCGTTTGACGATGTGTTTGCGTTTGAAGTGTCCAAGCTCGTGTGCCAGTACCGCTTCAATTTCAGTCGGTGTCAGGCGCGTGATCAGTGTGTCAAAAAAGACGATTTTTTTGGTGCGGCCCAGGCCGGTGAAATAGGCGTTGCCGTGCGACGAGCGTTTCGAGCCGTCCATGATAAACAGGCCTTTGGATTGGAACCCGCATTTAGTCAGCAGCGCTTCGATACGTGTCTTGAGGCTGGCGTCCTCCAATGGCGCAAATTTGTTGAACAACGGCGCGATATAGGTTGGGTAGACGGCGATCATCAGTAACGAAAAGCCGGTCCATACCAGCCAAACATAAAGCCACCACAGGCTGCCCATCTTTTCCATCAACCAAAAGGTGGCCAGCAACAACGGCAGACCGATCACCGCCGCCAACACCCAGCCTTTGAGCATATCAAGCACATAGGTGGCGACGGTAGTTTTGTTGAATCCGTATTTGGCCTCGATGCCGAAGGTGCGGTACAGGTCAAACGGCAGTCCAATGACCCCGGTCACAATCGACAGGCCGACAATAAATGCGATACCGAGCCAATAACCGCCGTCGGTCAGGGCGCTGGCAGTGGCAAACAACCACGCCAGTCCGCCGCCGAGCGTCAACACCAGCAGTATGACGACACCGAGAATTTCTTCAATCACTCCCAAGCGTTGTTTAGCGAGGGTGTAATCGGCCGCCTTTTGATGCGCCTCAATTCCGACCGTATCGGCGAACTCAGCCGGCACCGTCTCACGATTGGCGGCGACATGGCGCATGTGGCGAAAGGTCAGCCACAGGCCAAAACAGACACTCATGGCGGTAAACGACAAAAACAAGTTGGTAAAGTTGGCGGTGGTCATTGCGATAAGATTGGTCGGCGGTATCGGGAAAATGGATTGATGCAGTGAAGAAAGATGGTTTGTGTCAGCTACGGTTTCGCAAACAAAATTACCCCGGGTAAACCTTCAAAATGTGTGTCACAGGTGAGCACCGGCACCCCACGCTCCAAC
>JANMNT010000151.1:0-11275 GCA_031368465.1 Burkholderiales bacterium | reverse complement strand
CGGCACGCTCAATTTGCTGGTTTTTCGCGTTTTTTGCTGGACGTGCAATTGGAACGGGCGATTTTGGATCACCTTCACAGCAGCAGTCTACCGGTGGCACACAGCGTGAATCAACAAAAAGGCGGTGAAAGAGCTTGAAATCCCCGACTTCACCCCTATAATTAGCACTCACCCCGCTTGAGTGCTAACGAACGCTGCCGAACAAGCCGCAGCGTCATTACCAGCCCGGCGGGCGACAAGCAGAGCGACATTGGCCATGTTTTTCCCGGCCGTCGTCGCCACCCGAATTGAAGCACCCGTATTAACCAACCACCAGGAGTGAGCTATGAAACTGCGTCCCCTTCACGATCGCGTGATCGTCAAGCGTCTCGAAGAAGAAAAGAAAACCGCGTCCGGCATCGTTATCCCTGATAGCGCCGCGGAAAAACCTGATCAAGGTGAAATTTTGGCGGTCGGTACCGGCAAAGTTGGCGACGACGGCAAAGTCCGTCCGATGGATGTCAAGGTCGGTGACCGCGTGTTGTTCGGCAAATATTCCGGCTCGACAGTCAAGATCGACGGTGACGAACTTTTGGTCATGCGCGAAGAAGACATCATGGCCGTTGTTGGCAAGTAAGCACGCCGCAAACAACATCAACCAATTCTGAATTTCGAAATAGGAGTAATTCAACATGGCAGCTAAAGAAGTCAAATTCGGCGAATCCGCCCGTGCGCGGATGGTCAATGGCGTGAACGTTCTCGCCAATGCAGTCAAAGTCACCCTCGGCCCGAAGGGTCGCAATGTGGTGTTGGAGCGTTCATTCGGCGCGCCAACCATTACCAAAGACGGCGTGTCTGTCGCCAAGGAAATCGAACTTAAAGACAAGTTCGAAAACATGGGTGCACAGATGGTCAAGGAAGTTGCTTCCAAGACCTCCGACGTTGCCGGCGACGGCACCACCACCGCCACCGTGTTGGCGCAGGCAATTGTTGTCGAAGGCATGAAGTACGTTGCCGCCGGCATGAACCCGATGGACTTGAAGCGTGGTATCGACAAAGCGGTCATCGCGATCGTGGCTGAATTGAAAAAAATCAGCAAACCAACCACCACCAACAAAGAAATCGCCCAAGTTGGCGCGATCTCGGCCAACTCTGACGCCAACATCGGTAAGATCATTTCCGATGCAATGGAAAAAGTCGGCAAAGAAGGCGTGATCACGGTTGAAGACGGCAAGTCACTCGACAACGAGTTGGAAGTTGTTGAAGGTATGCAATTTGACCGTGGTTATTTGTCCCCGTATTTCATCAACAATGCCGACAAACAAGTCGCGTTGCTGGACGATCCGTTCATCCTGTTGCACGACAAAAAGATCTCGAACATCCGCGATTTGCTGCCGCTGCTGGAGCAGGTTGCCAAGGCCGGTCGTCCGTTGCTGATCATCGCCGAAGATGTTGATGGCGAAGCACTGGCGACGTTGGTTGTGAACAACATCCGTGGCATCCTCAAAACCACCGCCGTTAAAGCGCCGGGTTTTGGTGACCGCCGCAAAGCAATGCTGGAAGATATCACGGTATTGACCGGTGGTACGGTTATCGCCGAAGAACTCGGCTTGAAACTTGAGAACGTGACCCTGGAAAATCTGGGTCGTGCCAAGAAGATTGAAGTGGGTAAAGAAAACACCACCATCATCGACGGCGCCGGTAAAGAAGACGACATCAAGGCACGTGTGGCAACTGTCCGCAAACAAATCGACGACGCAACCAGCGATTACGACAAAGAAAAATTGCAAGAGCGCGTGGCCAAACTGGCCGGCGGTGTTGCGGTGATTCGTGTCGGCGCGGCAACCGAAGTTGAAATGAAAGAAAAGAAAGCCCGTGTTGAAGATGCATTGCACGCAACCCGTGCAGCCGTTGAAGAAGGTATCGTCGCAGGTGGCGGTGTTGCCCTGCTGCGCGCCCGTACCAACGCTGGCAAGATCAAAGGCGCCAATGCCGAAGAAGAAGCCGGCATCAAGATCATCCTGCGTGCGATCGAAGAGCCATTGCGTATGATTGCCTATAACGCCGGCGACGAGCCAAGCGTGGTCGTCAACAAGGTTGCTGAAGGCAAGGGCAATTTTGGTTACAACGCGGCCACCGGCGAGTACGGTGATCTGGTTGAGCTGGGTGTTCTCGACCCAACCAAAGTGACCCGTTTTGCCTTGCAAAATGCCGCGTCGATTGCATCATTGATGCTGACGACAGACGCCATGGTTGCTGAATTGCCGAAGGAAGAATCCGGCGGCGGCATGGGTGGTGGTGGCATGGGTGGAATGGGTGGCATGGGCGGTATGGACATGTAAGCCTTGTCAGGACTATCAGGTAGTCTGGAAATGCATGCTTACTCCGCCTGATCGTTGAACGCGCGGCACAAGACAAGTATTTGGTTCTAGACTTGTCCTTGCAGCAACAGCAAAGTGAAAATGCCACCATAAGGTGGCATTTTCTTTGGTACGACTAAAAATCGGGAAATCAAACAAACTTTTTTGCCGATGCGCAGTTCATTCACGTATAGCTTGTTCCTATGGCGGGCTTGCCTTCAGCTTACGCACGACCCAGATTCCCCAACCCACACTCACCCCGACCACGCAGACTACAATGATGGCAATACCGGATGCACCAATTGTCGTAGCCATGACATTGAATCCACTACCAATGCGCCAGCCGGCTTGGATCATTAATATGGAAAGAAGTACATTCAGTATTACCAAAAAAACGACCAGCAGTAATCGCAACCCGCCAAGCTTTCCGCGCCAGTAGGACCGAGAGGGTACCTCCCCATTTTTCATTCGCCATGCAGATAAGCTCCAATTCAGTAAAATGCTATTTAGAAGAACGCTCACAGCGCAAATCACTGACACGAAGATGAAGCCTCCAAACAATGTTGTTCCAGCGTTCATTCCAGTCGGCCGTTCAAAAAAATAGCTAGCCCATCCCTGCATATTGGCCAAGAATGCGATTACAAAAGAAAACCAAGGTCTTTGAAAAATCGAGTTCATTGCGATTCGCCTCATTATCGACATTGGTAGCTGCACTGGTGGTAGGCTTGCCATCGGTACGCCTGACACGCAGTCACTGCGCCAAAGAGTAGGTTTCCTGCAGAGCTGGTTCCCATCGACGCCGCGGCACCACCAACTCTGAAAGATCGCGTTACTACGCCGGCCCATATCGCGCCTGCGACAACTACTGTACCGAGCGAAATCCCGACGACGTCAGTTACATTGTTACACATCTGATTATCTTGTTGTAGCTGCGTGTCGCACTCACGCTGTATGCACTGCTGCTGAGTCTCGCCCTCCCTTCGACCATACTCATACCAAAAGTAGAGTCCTAAAATGTCTGACCATTGGGATACGAGATCGCCGAAGCCGTCAGCGCCAACAATAAACAGATCAGGTACTTGCAACGATGAAAATTCACCGGACGAATCATAAAAAGTCTTCGCAAGGCTTGGGGCTTGGGATCCTCTTCGCTCAATCGGTGTAAGCGATACGTCGCGCGAAAGCTTCTGCAGATAGCTTAGTTGACTAGTTGAGTAGTACATGGGCTCATCGTGCTCAACAAGATCAGTTTGATCCCCAGTCTGAATACCAGCGGCCCTTTTCCCGTTTGGGTCGTTACCACTGGCAACTAGAGCAGTTGACTGGATAATATCGGTGCCGGCCTTCTTTCCTTTTTTCATATTGAATTGAACAACCTCTCGCCCACTTTTTGTTGGCAAGATTATCGTGCGCATATTTGCGAGCACATCAGGCCGGACAAAACGTTGATCGCATGAAAATAGTAGCTCCGACAACTGACCCGATGCGGCACAGGTTGTGACGGACGCATTCCCAACAAGCAATATTGACGACCGACCTGTTGATCCTAGCTGCGTACTGGCGGCAGCTGAAAAATTGAGCAATTCCGGGAGGCCAAGTGCGCTTCGACAAGAACCAACGACACCAACCTCGCAGACCACGGTTCGATTTCCATCTCGAACGATCGCTTCCAACCGACCAGATGTGCTAAAAGATCCAACAAGTACTCTGGGAACTTCCCGCAACTCCCGCACTTTGGTACAGATGATCCCATCGATCCCGATAGCACAGTCTATCTCGTCATCCCCCACTTTCAGTGTCCGCAATGTGCGGCCACTACTCACGAGCGAATCAAAGAGTTGCCTTGCACCATCTGTGTCGCATTGGATCTCGTCGAGACGACTGTTGCCAAAGCGACAAATTGCGAATGTCCCGTTTGATCTTTGAATCAAGACATTCTGCCATTTGGAGGCATTGTCAGGTACGGGGAGCGCGTCGTGCACGTCCGCCGCGATGAACATGCAATCCGTTGGATTGTCGTAATCGCAGGCCAATAACTTCCTCTGCTTTCGGTCAACAATTATGAGAGTTTGATGACCTTTTGGTGCCGCGGTCAGGCGGAATTGACGCCCAACCTCACTGCCACTGCCAGCTGCAGTAGCTTGCGCTTCAACCGTAACGCTCATGACAATCAACATGACACCTAAAGTTGCAACAATCAGCTTTCCGAGACCATGATTCATATATCTCTCCTATTTAGCAGGGCGATTTCTTATTCAATATCTTTATTTCAATTTCATCAGTTTGTTCATAGTGCGCGGCACTCGGCAATGCGACGTTTAAGTATTTTGATTTACAAATGTTAATATATTCTTATGTTTCCATCCCAACATGTCAAGAACCCGGGTCCCAAAAACTGCAAGCTCAACCGGCATGATTTGGTTTGGGCGCCACGGATTGCAAAAGTAGCGATGCATACGATTGGCACCACAGCAATGAAGTGATGCGCATGCACAAGGTTAAATTGATGGTGGAGGCAAGCAAAAGCCCCGCATTGCGGGGCTTTTGTTTTTCGGCCAGGGTGCGTCGCCTTTCTCAGGTATGCGGCAGGCTGACCATCAGGTTGTTGCCATCCTTGTGTGTCTTAAGTAGTCCACGTTTTGCCGCCTCCTCCAATATTTTATTGAAGCCGCCCTTAAAACCAAACGCGGTTTCCAGAAAATCGGGGCGGCGACGCTTCAACGCCTGCTTGACCTGCGACGCGTGAAAGTCATCGAGATCCTTTTCGCTCATTAACGCCTCGACGGTTTCGACCACCAGGTCGATTGCTTCGGCGCGTTTGATTTCAGTTTGTGTATCGGCAGCGGGCGCGGCGGCGACACTCTTGATCTTTTTTGGCGGCTGTTGTGACTTTTGGCCGACGGCCGCCGGATTTCTAACGGGTGTTACGGTTGCGATTGTGGCGGTGATATCCGCCTGTTTTTTGGCGTGCGCTTTTTTGCGCGCTTCCTCCGCCTTTACCAGGTCGTCATAAAAGATGAATTCATCACAATTGTTTTTCAGCAAGTCTGATGTTGCCGCACGCACGCCGACACCAATGACGGTTTTGTTGTTTTCCCTTAGTTTGCTCACCAGCGGCGAAAAATCCGAGTCGCCGCTGATAATCACAAACGCATCGACGTGGCCCTTGGTATAACAAAGGTCGAGCGCGTCGACAACCATGCGGATGTCGGCGGAATTTTTGCCGGATTGGCTGACATGCGGTACCTCGATCAATTCAAAGGCGGCTTCGTGCATGCTTTTTTTGAAGTCCTTGTAATTTTGCCAATCACAATAGGCCTTCTTGACGACAATGTCGCCCTTGACCAGCAGACGTTCGAGCACCTTACGGATATCAAACTCGGGCGAATTGGTATTGCGCGCGCCGAGCACCATGTTTTCGAAGTCGCAGAACAGCGCCATGTTCTGAATATCACCGCGTGATGCATTTGCCATGGTTAACCCACCGTTCTAGTTTGCCTCGTGAACGTGAAGCTTACTCTGCAATCAGCGTTTTGACAAAATTGGCATCACAAGAATTCTGGGTAAATGTGTCGGCGGGCTATGCGCGATCGATTCTTCCGGCGTAGCAACCACGCCGGGCATAGTGCACATGCAAATAGACGACGTCCGGGTTGGCAAGCATTCGTGTGATGAGTGTCTCAACCTGTGCGCCATCTTCCACCTCCGCGTCGACAATGCAATCCTGCTGGTTGTAGGCACGGACTGACAACAAACGTGTGCGAAACGGCTCGGGAATTGCATCCGTCAGGATAGCCTGCGTTGCGGCGGTCTTCCTGACAAAAATCGGTCCGTTGGCGCGATAGGGAGATGACGCACTCTGATGTTCATATGAGAGCAGCAACACTTCTTCGCCAATGTTGGCGTGAGCAAGGCTGACACGACACGGATAACCATCGTCTTCGGCAAAACAACGTTGAATTCCTTGCGCAGCCAGCTCGGCATCAGACAACGCAAACAGCGCCCGGAATGGCGCCGGTGAAATGCCGCGCACAACATAGTTCATTTTTGATCCCCGTTGGTTTGACGTTGCTCATGGTCAAGCAACCATTGTTTGCGTGCCAGCCCGCCACCATAACCGGTCAGCGACCCGTCACTGCCAATGACCCGATGGCAGGGAATGACGATGGCACGGTAGTTGTCGCCATTGGCACGGGCGACCGCGCGAACCGCGGTCGGTTGTCCGATCGCCTTGGCAATCTGCGCATATGAACATGTCTCGCCGGGTGGAATCGCCAGCAGTTGCGCCCACACGGCGCGCTGAAAATCGGTGCCGCGTTCGGCCATGACCAATGTAAATTTCCGCCGTTTGCCGGCGTAATATTCGGCAATTTCTTTGGCGGCCTGATTCAGGTACGGGTGTGTGCCCGGCAGCACGACACATTTTGTGCGGGTGCGCAGCCGGGTGATTTCTCGTTCAAGACCGCGCCGATTGACAAAATCGAGCACATAAATGCCGTCGTCATTGGCCACGGCCAGCATCGGCCCCAATGGTGTTTCAAGCCAGCGCGAGTACATCACGTTGACCGTCTTTGCGTTTGATGGTCGCTCGCCAAATAGTTTGGCAAACGCCTCGCGATAACCACTGGGGGATTCAAATCCGGCGTCTAGCTGTTGATCGAGCACGTTGGTTCCCTTTGTCGTTTGACGGATGCCGGCCAGCGCCGCACCCATGCGTCGCGCGCGTGCATAGGCTTGAAAACTCATGCCGAAATATCGCTGAAACTGGCGGCGCGCGGTGGACGGGTCAATGCCCATCGCAAGCAAGTCACCCTCGCGTACCCGCGCCGAAGGCTCGCGTTCAATCATCTCGACCAGCCTCGCCACCGTTGGCGGCGGCGCGCCATGATGCATCGGTTTACAACGCAGACATGCGCGAAAACCGGCGTACATCGCATCGTCGGCGCTGGTAAAAAACTCGACGTTTTCCCGCTTCGGCTTGCGCGCCGTACAGGTTGGCCGGCAAAAGATGCGGGTGGACGTGACACCGGTCAAAAAAACACCGTCAAAGGTCGCATCGCGGTCGACAAAAGCGCGCCACATGGCGTCGACGGGCGGTAGGGAACGGGGCAGATTGGTATTCATGTGGCACATCATAGCCAACTCAACATCATCGTGTCGCCGATTTTCAGGCATTGAATTTCTCTACCTGCTGCGCACCAATATAAAGTGGGACCGCGGTCAAAACAGAGTTGAGCCGAATATGTTGTAATTCAGGCTGCAGCGACTTGTTGCGCGCCTGCAATTTTGCCCGATACATTTTTAACCGCTGCTCGATTCGCCACATTTGACCAAGGGACAACCATGAAAAAGCCAACCGCACTCCTAACTGCTTTATTGCTCGTAATGGCAACAACCGCGTTCGCTCAAAAGGCCGAAACACCAAAAGCGGCCCCGGCGCCGGCTGCAAAGGCCGCCCCCGCTGCCGCGCCTGCAGCGGCCGCCGCGCCAGCCGCCAAGGCCGAACCTGCCAAAGCCGAACTCATCGATATCAATTCTGCTGACACCAAAACACTGATGACCCTCAAGGGTATCGGTGACGTCACCGCCGACAAAATCGTGAAGGGTCGCCCATATGGCGGTAAAGACGACCTGGTGAAGAAGAAAATCATCACCGAGAAGGTCTACGGCGACATCAAGGAGCTGATCATCGCCAAACAAGCCGCAGCACCGAAAAAAGACGAAAAGAAGAAGTAATTTCTGCTGAGCCGGACCAAACGGGCAGCGTCGCTGCCCGTTTTCATTGGACGATCGCAAGAATGTCGAGGCCCGCAGGAGACTTGGCCTTTTTTCGGGGGTTGGTATTGGCAGTGTTTCCCGCTATAATTTGCGGCTTCCCGCGTGATCCATTTGCCTATGCCGGTTTGGCAATCCAAGTTTCGTTTGAACAGAGTTTGGCCTGGTAGCTCAGTTGGTAGAGCAGAGGACTGAAAATCCTTGTGTCGGTGGTTCAATTCCGCCCCAGGCCACCAGCAAGAATGAAAATGCCCGCCACTGGTGGGCATTTTCATTTCCGAAGCAGATAATCTGCTTTCCTTAATGTCGATTAATGTCATGCCCACGCGCCCGGCGCAGCATGGCCGCATGGATCCATTCGACTCGGTGCCAGACTTTACCCAGCCGCTTGATGCGCTGATCGCGTGTCATCGTCGTATTGAACAAAAAATCGCCACCCTCAACAAATTGGCCCGGCACGTCGTCCAGCGCGGTGCCGACGACGAAGCCAGATCGGCAGCAGAAGGCATTCTTCGCTACTTTCATGTTGCCGCGCCGATGCACCATCAAGACGAGGAAACGGATTTGTTTCCCATGCTGCTGCTGCAGGCAAGAAAACCGGAAATTCAGGCGCGAGCGTTTGACATCATTGCGCGGCTGATGGTCGAGCACCGGCAGTTTGAAACGCAATGGTGTGAAATTGAACCCCTGTTGACAAGGATTGCGACGGGTGAAAATCAAGCGTTTACCCCCGACCTCATCAAACATTTTTCGCATGCTTATCGGCAACACATCGCCAACGAAGAGAGCATCTTGCTACCAATGGCGCACAATTTACTCAACGCCGAACAGCTGGCGGCATTGGGGGCATCCATGAAGGCCCGCCGAATGGAGAAATGAAAGATAATTGACGCTCAGCGCAGCAGATAAGGCGGAAAATGAGCGACCCCGACATCCCGATCTTTCACTTTCTTGCGAACATTCCCCTGCTGCGGGATGCAACGCCTGAAACCGTCGAACGCATCGCTGATAACACCAAACGGGTATTTGCACCAAAGGGCGAAGTATTGTTCCGGCGTGGTGACGAGTGTAAGGGCTTCTGGATCGTGCTTTATGGCCAGGTAAAACTTTCATTGGTGTCGCCGCAGGGCCAGGAAAAAGTTATCGAGTTGATGGGTCCCGGCCGCTCATTTGCCGAGGCAATCATGTTTATGGATATCCCGTATGCGGTCGGCGCGCATACGCTGGCGGACTCGCTTCTGCTGCATGTGGCAAAGGATGCCGTCAACGCCGAAATTGCAAACAATCCCGCGTTCTCGAAACGCATGATCGCCGGGCTGTCTGCACGACTGCACGGCTTGGTCCGCGATGTCGAGGCATATTCGATGCGCTCCGGTGCCGAACGTTTTATCGGCTACTTGCTGCGTGTTGGTGACGATACAACTGAAGACGCGTCCAACTGCGCCCGCATTCATTTGCCGGCGACAAAGGCCATCATTGCCTCTCGATTAAATCTGACGCCCGAACACTTTTCGCGGGTGATTCACGACATGGAGGCGGCCGGCTTGATCAGCATTGAGGGCCGCGACATTGTGGTGCCGGATCTGCAGCGGCTGCGCGAATTTCAGGGGTAAGCACAGCGAAGTTCTCATCGGTCGATCACCGGCGGCGCGGTTTCGCGACGTACATCGAGATTGAACCAAATCGGCGCGGTGGCTGTTTCAACAATAATGTAGGGCAATGGCGTGATTTTGACGCCGGTCGCAACCCGCGGAAGTTGCATCCGGCGCAGGCGTATCGGACCCGATTCGCCAATTGCCTCGGCGCTACGGTAATCGTGGACAAAACCTTCAAAAATTTCCGGTGCATCGGCTCGATAAAACAATTCCCAGCATTCCGGTGATTCGCGGAACACCACGATCACGCTGCCGCGATGTTTATGTTCCAACAAGCCGATGGGAGTCAGTGACGCCCCGACGCGATCCTTCAGTACGAAAACAACAGTCGGTTCAGCCGCCGACCTTGCCTTGAATGCAATACCTACCGTGTTTGTACAAACATCAAATCGGCCATCACTGGTACGCAGCGCCGGTTGCCGGCAATGGTCTGTTTGCGCAAGGGCGTTGGTGGCAAGTACGCTGACGATCAAACCCAGCGCCGCCATGCGCGCGTGTCGACAAAATTTGCCGCCATTTGTCCGCACGCGCCACAAACCTAATTCAATGTCAGTATCCAGGCGACCATCTGTTTGAGGTCGTCGTCGTTGATTTTCTCTTTTGCATTAGGCGGCATCGGGATCGGCCCCCAAACACCCATGCCGCCTTCGCGCACTTTTTTGGCCAGCAACTCGGCCGCTTTTGCGTTTGTTTTGTACTTGGTTGCCACATCTTTGTATGACGGACCAAGCACTTTTTTGTCGAGCTGATGGCAGGCGTTACAGCCCGCCTTGGTCATCAGCTCACCGGCTTTTTTTGCATCAAGCGTTTGCGCCTGCACGGCACAGGCAAACAGACTTGTGATGACGATCGGCAGAATACGTTGCATGGTTTCCTCAGCTTAATAAATATCGTGTTGGGTATTAAAGACATTAAAATGCCCGGTTGGCGTAATCAGGCGTGGGTCCTTGATCACCGCCTTGAGCTTAAGCGTCTTGTCGTCAACAATCACCAGAGCCGACTGTTGATTTTTTGCGCTCCACACAGAGAACCAGACCTCGTCGCCCGCTTTGTTGAATTCGGGCTGCACGACGCGCTTGGCTCCGTCCGTCACGCCCGCCCACTCGGCGATTGGCAGGACCGTATAGGGGCGGTCAAGATTGCGGATATCAAATACGGCGATGGATTGGCTGAGTTTCGGGTCGGGATTCAACGGTGTATCGACATATAGATTGGTCGATTTTGGATGTGTCTTGATAAACAGCGAACCACCTCCCTGTCCTTTTAGCGTCGCAACAACTTTCCACGCTTCTTTTGGCCGTTTGGCCGGGTCAGTACCAATCAGCGCAATGGTCTCATCACCCAGGTGGCCGGTCGCCCAAACCGGGCCAAATTTGGGGTGGACAAAATTGGCGCCGCGTCCGCCGTGCGGAATCTTGCCGACATCAACCAGCGCCGCAAGCTTATCGGTCTTGACATCAACGACCGCCAGTTTATTCGATTGATTTGCCGCAACGATAAAGTAGC
>JANMNT010000133.1:0-1951 GCA_031368465.1 Burkholderiales bacterium | reverse complement strand
CTTCACGTCACCGAGGTTGAATTCCGCACCGATTTTTGCGGCAAGATCTTTTGCCTCGGCCACACCGCCCAAGTTCGAAATCGTAAGCGTATTGTTTGCCGCCCGCTCAACCGGGTAGCCGGCATCACGCATTGACCGGCTGGCATCCAGCATGGCATCACGCGTCGCAAATCCCGCCGCTGTGACTTTCCAAATACCGTCACGCCTTGCACCCTTGCCCGCCTCGAGCTCGGTTTCTTTTGCCCAGATGTCGTGTTGTTTGGTGTCGAGAACGGAAACGGGCTCCGGCGGCGCGGTGCGGGTCGACTGGAAAAATTGCAGGGGCTGGTCAAGCCGTATTGTTTTGTTGTTATTACCGGTGACATCGATCTTGCCTTCGATCAGGCAGACAATATCCTTGTTGGCACTGCCACGGCCCCACAAATCCGTGCCGCGAATACCGATGGTCGCATTGTTGCCAACACGAATATTGACGTTACGCGCCTGTGGTTTGGCCAGCACCCGCGAGGTGAACCGAAACGCCCCATCCAGCACATTGAGTGCGGCGTTATAGACGCCGGCCTTGCGTTCGGCGGCGACAATTTCGAATGTGGCGTTCTCGCCCAGGCGCACCAGACTGCCCTCGTTCAAGGCGATGATCATGCGCGCACCGCGACCGGTGCGAAGTTTGTCGCCGGCGCGCAATTCGATGCCGGGTGCCGCCGGAACGGTTAAACCGCCCCTGTCGAGAAATGCGGGCAGCTGCAGACTTTCAATGGTGCCGATAGCCGATGCCGCATGGGCGCCGGTGAAAAACAAAGACATCAGGGAAAAAACGGCTAACGCGATCAGTTGAGTGGTTTTTTTCATCATGGTTTCCGAAATAAATGGGGCGGATGCCACCGCGCATCATCGAAATCGATCATCTTCACAAGAGTCGCCGATAGGGGCGTCTGTATAATGCCTGATCCGTCACAATTACGCATTCGCAGGCCACATGGATTCATCGTACCAACCAAAATCGATCGAAAAAGCCGCCCAGGACGCCTGGACCCAAGCGGATAGTTACCGGGTAACCGAATACACCACCGACAAAAACGGCCAACCCAAACCCAAGTTTTACGCCTGCTCGATGCTCCCCTATCCCTCCGGCAAGCTGCACATGGGCCACGTGCGCAACTACACGATCAACGACGTGATGCTGCGACACCTGCGCATGAAGGGTTACAACGTGCTGATGCCGATGGGCTGGGATGCGTTTGGTATGCCCGCAGAGAATGCGGCGATCGCCAACGGTGCGGCACCGGCGGCGTGGACTTATCAAAATATCGCCGACATGAAGGCGCAGATGCAACCGCTTGGGTTGGCAATTGACTGGTCGCGCGAAGTCACCACCTGCAAACCTGACTATTACAAATGGAATCAATGGCTGTTTTTGAAGATGCTCGAAAAAGGTGTTGCCAGTCGCAAAACCCAACTGGTTAATTGGGACCCGGTTGATCAAACCGTATTGGCCAACGAACAAGTGATCGATGGGCGCGGCTGGCGCTCGGGCGCACTGGTGGAAAAACGTGAAATTCCAGGCTATTACCTTGGCATCACCCAATACGCAGAAGAATTGCTCGACAGCGTAAAAGACAAGCTCGACGGCTGGCCGCCACAAGTCCGCACCATGCAGGAAAACTGGATCGGCAAGTCGGTTGGTGTGCGATTTGCGTTCCCGCACAATATCGGCAATGCACAGGGTTTGATTCAAGACGGAAAGCTGTTTGTCTTCACCACGCGTGCCGACACGATCATGGGTGTGACGTTTTGTGCGGTGGCGCCGGAGCACCCGCTGGCGTTGCACGCGGCTGCTCTGAACCCTGCCGTGGCCAGCTTTATTCAACAGGCAAAATCCGGCGGCACCACCGAGGTTGAACTGGCGGTGAAAGAAAAAGAAGGTGTGCCGACCGGTTTGTTTGTGACACAC
>JANMNT010000095.1:0-6986 GCA_031368465.1 Burkholderiales bacterium | reverse complement strand
TCGAGCACCGGCAGGCCGATATTGCCGGCAACAACCGTCTTCAGACCGGCGGCGGCGCACATTGCACCGACCATTGCCGTCACTGTCGATTTTCCGTTGGAGCCGGTAATACCAATCACTCTGGGTCTCTTTCCAATTATTTCGTTTTGGTGCCACGCAAAAAGCTCGATGTCCCCAACGAACTTTTTCCCCGCTTTGACGGCCCGCGCGACGGCCTGGTCACACGCGGGCCCCGCAATGGCCACGCCCGGGCTTGCAACAATGAGTTCGGCGTCGCCAAAGAGACTGTCCGTGAAACTACCGGCGATAACATCGCATCCGAGTCCTCGTAGTACATCGCGTCCGGGTGGTCCGTTGCCGCCAGCTGCGCGGCTGTCGGCGACTCGCACACCAGCACCCAGTCTTCTGAGGTGGCGGACGACGGAGACGCCGGTGTCACCCGCGCCAAGAACAAGTATGTTTTTGCCATGCCAGCTCCTCATTTCCGGTTCATCTCAGCTTCAACGTCGACAACCCAAACAGCACCAGCATCATCGTGATAATCCAGAACCTCACCACAACCTGATTCTCTTTCCAGCCCTTCAATTCGTAGTGGTGATGCAGCGGCGCCATGCGGAATACACGCTTGCCGGTCAACTTGAATGACGCCACTTGAATCATCACTGACAGGGTTTCAACCACAAACACGCCACCCATGATGATCAGCACAATTTCCTGCCGGCAGATCACCGCCACCAATCCCAATGCACCGCCCAGCGCAAGCGCGCCGACATCGCCCATAAAAACTTCCGCGGGGTATGCGTTGAACCACAAAAATGCGAGGCCCGCACCGGCAATCGCGCCGCAAAAAATCGCCAGCTCGCCGGCACCGGCGATGTGCGGCACACCGAGATACGTGGCAAAAACTTTGTTGCCGGCGACGTAGGCAAAAATTGCCAGCGCCGAGGCGACCATTACCGTCGGCATGATGGCGAGTCCGTCCAGACCATCGGTGAGATTGACCGCGTTTGAGAATCCGACCACCACAAACCAGCCGAGCACAATGAAGCCGAACGCGCCTAGTGGAATGGCGACAGTCTTGAAAAACGGCACGATCAAGTCGGTTTGTTGTGGCAAATTTGCCCGGAACGCAAGATACGAAAGCGCCGTGGCGGCAATCACGGTCTGCCAGAAGAACTTGGTCTTGGCTGATATGCCTTTCGAATTTTTGTGGACGACTTTTCGATAGTCATCGATCCAGCCGATCACACCAAAACCGACTGTCGTGACCAGACAGGCCCATACATAGCGGTTGGTCAGGTCACCCCACAGGATCGTCGTGACCGCCACCGCCGTCAGAATCAGCGCGCCACCCATGGTCGGCGTACCGGCCTTGACCAAATGTGATTGCGGCCCGTCGTCACGAACCGATTGACCAATTTTCAGCGAGGTCAATTTGCGGATCATCCAGGGCCCGATCACAAAGGAGATGACCAGCGCTGTCATCGCCGCCATGACGGTGCGCAGCGTAATATAGCTGAATACATTAAACACCCGCAGGTCTTTGCCCAGCCACTCGAAGAGTTCCAGCAGCATCAGTGAATATCCTTTTGGTAGTCAAGCGCAATTTTTTCCACCACGCGCTCCATCTTCATGAATCTTGATCCCTTGACCAGCACGGTTGTGTTTTCATCCACCGCCGGCAGCAGCGCCGCCGCCAGTTCGTCGACGGACTGAAAGTGTTTTGCGCCGGCACCGAATTGCTCGACATACGCGATGGCACTCGAGCCAAGCGCGTACAAACCGTCCAGTTTGGCAAGACGCGCGTCGCGGCCGATTTCCCGATGCATCAGCAGCGCGTCCCCGCCGAGTTCGCCCATATCACCCAACACCAACAATCGTTTTCCCTTGTTGCCGGCTAGCACCGCAATGGCGGCACGCATTGAATCCGGATTGGCGTTGTAGGTATCGTCAATGACGACCGACGATTTCACGCCCTTGTAGTTGCGCAACCGGCCGTCGACGCCGTTGAACCGGCTCAAGCCGGCGCCGATCGTGTCCAGCGGCACGCCGATCGCAAATGCGGCGGCGGCGGCGGCAATGGCATTGCGCTGGTTATGTTCGCCGGCCACGGCAAGCCCGAGCGTCGTCTCCCGGCCGCCCGCAAACAGCGTCAACATTTGGTGATCAATCACCCCACGCACATCGGCATCAGGGTGCGTGCCAAACGTAACTATGCGACGTTTGTTATCGCCTCCCACCAATTCACGCCAATAGCCGGCGTATTGGTCGTCAAGATTGATGCACGCAATCCCGTCGTCACGCAGCCCGCCATATATTTCACCCTTGGCCTGTGCGATGGCCTCGCGTGAACCGAGTTCACCGATATGCGCGGTGCCGGCCATGATCACCAACGCCACATCCGGCACCACCAGTCGGGTCAGGAAATCAATTTCGTTCAGATGGTTCATGCCCATCTCAAACACGGCATAACGATGCCGGGCATCAAGCCGTAACAGCATTTGTGGCACGCCGATGTTGTTGTTGAGATTGCCCTCGGTTGCGAGCACGTCATCCGGTTGGCCCGAATGCGCCGACAAAATTGCGCGCAGCATTTCCTTGACGGTGGTCTTGCCGTTACTTCCCGTCAACGCAATGATGGGCGTCGAAAAGCGGCTGCGCCACTGTTGCCCCAGCTGCGCATATGCCCACAACGTGTCGCCGACCACGATTTGTGGCGTCGGAAGATCCTGTTTTTCCGACACCAGCGCCGCCGACGCACCGCGGGAAGTCGCCTGACGGACATACTTGTGCCCGTCAAACGTTTCACCCTTGATCGCGACAAACAATTCCCCGGCTTCAATGGTCCGACTATCGGTCGACACACCGGCAAAGGACGCGTTTGCGAAATCCTTCGACATATGCAGTTGTGCGCCAAGCTGGCGCGCACAATCGACCAGTGTCATGCTCGCACGGGATGCGCCGGTCATTCGCTTCGCCCCTTCCATCTCGCCAGCGCCTCGCGCGCGACTTCAACATCGCTGAAGTGGTGTTTTTGGTTGCCCACGATCTGGTAGTCTTCGTGGCCTTTGCCGGCAATCAATACCACGTCGTTGCCATGCGCCAATTCGAGCGACGCATGGATTGCCTGGCGCCGGTCTTCAATCAGGCTGTGTGGTGCCGCGCCTACGCCTGCTTCAATGTCGAGCAAAATTTGGTTGCTGTTCTCGGTACGCGGATTGTCTGACGTGACAATTGTGAAGTCGGCATATTTCGCCGAGATCGCACCCATTTGCGGCCGCTTGCCACGATCACGATCGCCACCGCAGCCAAACACCGATATCAGACGGCCCTTGTCCGGAACAATTGCCGCAATCGTTGACAACGCCTTTTCGAGCGCGTCAGGGGTGTGGGCGTAGTCGACGACCACCAACGGCTTATTTGATTTGTGACCCGCAAAGTCGGATGGGCGCACGGTTTGCATTCTGCCGGCAACCGGTTTCAGCGCCTCGACGATGTTGGCGGCGGTGGACAACGCAATGCCGCTGGCCATCAAGGCACCGATCACGGCCAGCAAGTTTCCGGCGTTGAACGCACCGAGCACATCGGTTTCGACCAGCGCCTCTTTGACGTCGGCGTAGGCACCAATACCTGTGTTGTTGCCCAGCCAGCGCACCTTGAACGAGAGCCCGGCCGGGCTGACGGCAATATCCTGGGCAACAAGATTGGCAAATTTTGCGCCGCCATTTGCGGCGTATTTAATCAGCGCAATGCCCCGCTGCTCGACGCGTCCGGCAATCTCGCGGCCCATTGCGTCGTCGACATTCACAACGGCAACCTTTAGATCGCGGAAGGCAAACAGCTTTGCCTTCGCCTCGCCATATTTTTCCATGGTGCCGTGATAGTCGAGATGATCACGTGTCAGATTGGTGAATACCGCGACATCAAATTTCACGTCGGCCACACGACCCTGATCAAGGCCGTGACTCGACACCTCCATTGCGCAGGCGGTCGCACCGTCATCGGAATACCTGCGTAACATTTGCTGGACAACCAGTGCGTCTGGTGTGGTGTTACCGGATTCGCTCAACGCCCCAACCAACCCGTTACCGATGGTACCCATCACAGCGGCGCGGCGTCCGGCGAGTCCGAGCGCTTGTGCGAGCCATTGCGAAACAGAGGTCTTGCCGTTGGTGCCGGTGACGCCGATCATCCATAGGTCGTTGCCTGGATGATGATAAATATGCGCACCAACCGCGCTGGCAAACGCTTTTAGTCCGCGCACACCGATTGACGGCACATGCCAGGCGGAATCCCAGACAAATGCATCGTGGTGATCACCCGCTTCATACAACACCGCCGATGCCCCATGCGCGATTGCGTCGTCAATGAATTGACGGCCATCGCGAACCGCGCCCGGGTAGGCAAGAAAGGCCGATCCTTCCCGCGCATCAGCCGAGGACGCGGTTGCGTTGGTGATTTCAGTCGGCAGTGCGTCCAACGCCTGTAGCAGGTCGCGCAACGTTTCGACCTTCATCGGCCGCTCGGCAGTCATCGTCATCCACGCTCCATGATCGAAGCGGTTGGCAACGTTGCGGTTCCCGGCGTGGTTGTGCCGCCATTGCGGGTAATGCCGCCGCCGATTGCCGGTGCGGGCGTCTTGTCCGACAACAGCGCAGTCGATGTTGTGGTTGCCGGCGACGATGCAAGATTCGGTGCGTCTGGCGGAACCCCGGCCATGCGCAAGGCCTGCGTCATGACGTTTGAAAATACCGGCGCTGAAACATCGCCGCCGTAAATTTTGCCGGCAGACGGCTCATCGATGGTCACAGAGATGATGTACCGCGGATTCGATGCGGGGCCGTAGCCGACAAACGATGACAAATACACACTGTCTGCGTATTGACCATTGACAAGTTTTTTTGCAGTGCCGGTCTTGCCGGCGACCCGGTAGCCGGGCACCTGTCCGCGTGTTGCGGTTCCACCTGCTTGTGTGACCGTTTCCAACATGGCCGCCATGGTACGTGCCGATTGTGGCGAAATAATTTGTTTGCCAATCACGTCCGCTTCGCGCTTCATAAATGTGATTGGCAGCAATACGCCGTCGTTGGTGAACAACGTGTAGGCCCGCGCCAGTTGCAACGCCGACACTGAAATGCCGTAGCCGTACGACATGGTCGCCTGTTCGATTGGTTTCCATGTCCGTGCCGGCCGCAGGCGACCGCTGGCTTCGCCGGGAAATCCGGTGCGCGGCGAGCTGCCAAAACCCAATTCGTTGTAAAGATTCCAAAGCGTTTCGGCGGGCAACTGCAACGCCATCTTGGTGGTGCCGATGTTGGACGACTTCTGAATCACCTCGGCGACGGTCATCTGTGGCAGCGGATGTGAGTCGGTGATGGTATGGCCGCCAATCACCATTTCTTTGCCGGTGGCAATGATGGTCGAGGGCTTGACGATACCGGCTTCCAGCGCCGCGGCGACGGCAAACGGTTTAAAAGTTGAACCCGGCTCAAAGGTGTCGGTGACGCTGCGATTGCGCATTTGCGCCGGCTTGAAATTCGCGCGGTTGTTCGGGTTGAAATCCGGCATGTTGACCAATGCCAACACCTCGCCGGTTTTTGCGTCAAGCATCACCAGCGCACCACCTTTGGCGCGGTTTGCCTCGACTGCCGCCTTCAGCTCGCGATGGGCCAGATATTGAAAGCGTTCGTCGATCGAGATTTTTAACGGCTTGCCGTCACGCGGCACCTTGAGACTCTCGAGATCCTCAACGATTCGACCCTTCCGGTCCTTGATCACGCGGCGTTGGCCCGCCGCGCCGGCGAGTGCCGACTGCTGGGAAAGTTCGATGCCCTCCTGTCCCTGGTCGTCGACACCAGTGAAGCCGATCACGTGTGCCGTTACATCGCCTGCCGGGTAGAACCGGCGAAATTCACGCTGTTGAAACACACCCGGGAGTTTTAGTGCGATCACGCGTGCAGCCTGCTCGGGGGATAGCTGCCGGCGCAGCCATACGAAGTTTTTTGTCTTGTCCTCCAACCGCTCTTGGACGAATTTTTTATCGATGTTGAGCGCGCCGGCCAGTTTGGTAATCTGCGCGTCGTCGAGGTCAATGTCGGACGGGCTCGCCCAAATGGATTCAACCGGCGTCGATATCGCCAGCGCCTTGCCGTTGCGATCCATCACCGCGCCACGCGACGCCGGCATGTCAACTACGCGGACGAACCGCGATTCGCCCTTCGCCTGAAGAAAATCGTTGTTCATACCCTGCAGGAAAAAGGCCCGCCCAAGCAGGACCACAAACAGCAGCAGGCAGCCGAGCAGCGCGATACGCGAACGCGTGCCCTCGAGTTTCAAGCGCAGATTCGGCGCGTCGATTTTGCGCGTCGCGTAATTCATTTTGCCGTCCCCGAGACCGGCGGCGATGACTTGTCCGGTGCATTGATAACAACGATGACGGTTTTTTTCGGATCCGGGATGATCATCGCCAATTCACGCGATGCCTTTTGTTCGATGCGCTTGTGCGTGCCGAGCGTCTGACTCTCGATTTGCAGCTGGCGCCACTCCTGATCGAGTCTGGCCTCGCGGTCGTTCTCGGACTGCAACTCGATGAACGCTTTGCGCGCCTGATGCTGCGACGTCACCACCGACAGGGCGCAGAAAATCAGTACGCCGAGAATGGCCAGATTCAGGCGCGTCATTGGTTGATACCGGTGCGTTCGGCAATACGCATCACGGCCGAGCGTGCGCGCGGATTGGCGGCGACCTCCTCATTATCGGCCTTGACCGCGCGGCTGAGTAATTTGAGTGTCGCCTCGTCAATTTCGCCCGCACGGATCGGGAAATTTGACGGCAACGAATCCCGTCGCGCCGCATTTTGCATGAAGCGCTTCACAATGCGATCTTCCAGCGAATGAAAACTGATCACCACCAACCTTCCTCCAACCGACAGGCGTGTTACCGCCTTCGGCAACATCGTCTCTATCTCTTCAAGCTCTTTATTGATG